>DMST01000291.1 GCA_003454975.1 Cytophagales bacterium
AAGCTAACCACTAAATTCACCGCCTTGCTTAGTATTTTAACCTTAGTGTTTTTAGCAGGCCTTTCCACTGAACAATCAGAAGTGCAAGCCTCTGCGGCGTTTGCTCCTCCCCCGTTGGTTCTGTATTCTTGGGGGTATTTTAGCGGTACCAGTCCTTGCTATACTTTCTCTCGGTGTTCTACCGGATACCAGTTTAATGTAGAATGGAACGGGCCTGTAAATACTTCCCAGATCTACGAGATAACTTTGAATGGCACTCTATCGGGTGTTTGCCCTGGCGCTGCCAAAGTGCAAAGTGTTCGTGTTTCTGATTGCGAGTGATGCCCTACTGCACAGAACAAAATTAAGGAAGGGGCTGCGGCCCCTTTTTATTATTTCAAAATCTCAAACAGCTTCGCTTGAAGTGGTTCGGTAGTTTGGGAAACTACTTGGTTCACTATAGCCTGTGGAGGCCCTGTTTGGCACCAATCCAGCAAGGCCGCTACTGCTTGCTCAGTGCCTTCGGCATGCAAGGCCACGGTGCCGTCTGGCAGGTTGCGCACCCAACCCACTACCCCTAACTCGGCAGCGCGCTGCTGGGTACTGGCTCGGAACCACACCCCTTGTACTTTGCCGTGTACCACGGCGGTTTTGGCGACTTTATTTTCCATTAGCAGCTTTCCAAGCTTGCACCAGAGCTACCCCGCTGCTGGTACCTAAGCGATCAGCTCCGGCATCCAGCATGGCCTTAGCATCCGCATAGGTTCGGATACCCCCTGATGCTTTGATGCCTACACTTTCGTGCAAGTGGCTGCGCATCAGACGGATGTGCTCTACCTTGGCTCCACTGCCGGCAAAGCCGGTGCTAGTTTTTACGAAATCTACTCCGGCATCCTGGCACCAAGTGCAGGCCCTTTTGATCTCTTCCTCATCCAAATAGGCGGTTTCTATGATTACCTTGATGAGTTTTTCATGGGCATGTGCCAGCTTGGCGCACCGCGCAAATTCAATCTTTACCCAAGGCATACCCGCTTTGAAGGCGGAGATATTCATGACCAAATCCAGCTCATCGGCGCCATCGCGTAGGGCGAGTTCCATTTCTCGTTCTTTGGTTTCGGTCATCTGGTAGCCTAAAGGAAAACCGATGACGGTCACAAGCTGTACGGGTGCCGCACCCCTCTCACGTTGGGCACGCTTAACCCAGAAGGGGGGTACACAGACACCGCCAATCCCGTGGTCTTTGGCTTCGGCCACAAGCTGATCGATGTCGGCTCCGGTAAGGGTAGGTTTGAGCGCAGTATGCTCCAGGGTAAGGGGGAAGGATTCCATGAGGCGAAAGGTACGAATTTGCCGCATGCTGCGGCTCAGCTCTTGGGGGTGTTGTTGTTGACAGATGGTACTTTTGTTGTCCTTTCTGTCAGGTGCTACCCTGGCGCTGTTACGGATATTGCCCAGAAAAAGAAGGAATAGAGTCATTGTCTGACTGTCATAACGACTAGGCGAAAAGAGAGCCCGGTAGCACAGACTATCTGTTGCTTTAGCTCTGGCTGCCTAAAACAGTATTCTAACCATCTGATTGGCAAGTGGCAAAAGCGGAACGCCTCCTAGTACGACTCTGCACCCTGAGGTCGCCGTAACGGATGGCAGTGCGGGGGCACCCAATCCTGAAGGACCTCAAAGGGTAGAAATGAAAAGCCACGCCGGTTGGGGCATGGCTTTGGAGTTGGGTGAAGACGGAGGTTATTCTTCCTCTAGAATGTCTTCGCGAGTGCGGAGTTGTAGGGGCTCTTTGCCTGCCTTTTCCAAAGCTTTGTTGACCGAGGTCAGGGTGCCCCTTACCAACCCATCGAACTCTTCCTGGACCACGGCTAGCTCCGCTTTGCCATTTTCCAGCTGTTCTAGCTGAGAGTCGGTGGGTTTGCCGTCATACCGGGCAATGGCACCGTAGGCCTGAGCGATTTTTTCACGCAAACGTTCTTCACCAGAGATTCCTGGTCCTTCGTACTTGGGAATCAGTTGATTCTGAATGGTGGTTAAATCAGCCTCTAGCTGATCCAGCTGTTTGGCGGCTCTCCCTCTGAGTGCTCCGTCCAGCTCATCGATGTCCTTGAGTAAGGCTTTTACCTGCTCACCCAATACGGTTAGGTCTTCCAGCACTTGGTAGCTTTCCTCGATGGCCAAGCGTTGGCTTTCGCGGTCGGCAATGCTGTGGGGTGAATTGGGGGCGTACTCCAATACCAAATCGCCCTCATACACACCGTCCTTTTTGGTTACCCGCACCGTATAGGTACCGGGAGGATAGCTAGGCCCGAAAACAGCACCCCGCGACAGAGCACTGCTGGTAGGTACTTTGGGGGCAGGGCGCCGGGGCACCCAGTTCACTTGGTTGACACCCTTCCGTTTACCGGCAGGTAGCTCGGCTAGTACCTCTCCGTCTTTGTCCAGTACTTCTACTGTCATGGCACCAAAGATGTGGCGCTTCTTCTGGTAGTAGTAGGCAACGGCATTGGAGGTGGGGTTAGGGCCCGAGTACTCGTTGTCTCCACTGTAGGATTGTTCAAAGGCCACTCCGCGAATGTACGATGGACGGCCAGGAAGAAAGGCTAAGTCCTGCTGGATCACCTCCTCAGTAAGTCCACGGATAGGTGTGACGTCGTCCAGGATGAAGATACCCCGACCGTGGGTGGCCATCACCAAGTCACTAGTCTGGGGCTGAAAGGCCAAGTCGCGTACTGATACCATGGGCATGTTGCCTTTGAAGGGTACCCAATTCTGTCCACCGTCCAAGGAGACAGCAAGGCCCCATTCGTGCCCTACAAACAGCAGGTTAGGGTTCATCAAGTCCTCTTTGATTACGTGGCAGTAGGCCTCTATCCCTTCGGTATTTGCTGCCGTCCAGGATTCCCCAAAGTCTGTGGTGATGAAAACGTAGGGGCTCATATCATTATTCCGGTGCCCATCTAGGGTGACATAGGCTGTACCGGCCGAGTGGCGACTGGGCTCTACGTAGGACACCCAAGTATTGGTAGGGGCACCTGGCAGACGGTCGGTCAGCAATGTCCAGGTTTTTCCACCGTCGCGGGTCACTTGCAAGTTGCCGTCGTCGGTGCCCACCCAAACTTCCTGAGCATTGAGTGGTGACTCGGCAATAGTGATGATGGTGGTATGGTTCTCGGCCGTGGAGTTGTCGATGGTGAGACCACCGGACTTTTCTTGCTGCTGTTTAGCCGGGTCGTTGGTAGTCAGATCCGGTGATATGCGCTCCCAGGTATCGCCTTTGTTCGTAGAACGGAACAAGTACTGAGCGCCTACGTACATACGCGCCCCGTCTTCGCTGAAACGGACGGGTGTATTCCAGTTGAACCGCAGGTTCTCTCCTGCGGGCGCCACCGGGCGTATGCTCTTGTTCTCACGGGTATCTTGATAAGAGCGAATGATATTACCCCCTTGGCTTTGCCAATAGATAATGTTGTCATCTTGCTTGTCTGGGAACACATAAAACCCGTCGCCTCCACCTACATTTCGCCAGTCGTTAACTCCAATTCCGCCTGGGCTATTGGAGGGGCCCACCCAAGAGCCGTTGTCTTGGAGACCACCGTACACTTGGTAGGGCTCTTCCGTATCTACACTCACGTGGTAGAAAGTACTCACGGGCAAGTTGCGCATCATTTCCCAGGTGGCTCCGGCGTCAAAACTGCGGTAAACGCCTCCATCGGTACCCAGATACAGCCAGTTGGGATCCTTCTCACTGATAAAGAAGGCGTGGTGATCCGGGTGTACTCTTCCTCCCTGGCTAGAATAGGGCGATGCAAACTTTTTGCCCCCGTCTTTACTTACTAGCAGCTGGAAACCCGGCTTGTAGATTAGATTGGCCTTTTCGGGATCAGGGTAGAGCTGCGAAAAGTAGAAAGGCCGCTGCGCGATGGGATAGGAGCGGTTTACCTCTTCCCACGTTTGGCCGCGGTCATCGGACCGGAACAATGCGGTGCTGTCCGACTCTATCAGGGTATACATGCGGTTGTGATCAGCTCCAGAAAAGGCAATGGAAATACGACCCAGGGTACCTTGCGGGAAGACATCGGATTGTACCTGGGACCAGTTTGCCCCACCGTCGGTGGTCTTATAGAGCCCGCTACCGGGACCGCCAGAACGGAAATCGTAAGCAGTCCGTCGAAAATCCCACAAACTGGCGTACAGCACGTCGGGGTTTTCTGGGTCGATGATCAGCTCTGCACAGCCCGTATTTTCATCCACGAACAATACCAGCTCCCAGGTCTTACCGCCATCGGTGGTCTTGTACACTCCACGCTCAGGATTAGGGCCCCAAAGGTGGCCTAAGGCTGCCACCCAAACCACGTTGGGGTCTTCCGGATGAATCACAATATCGGCAATGCGCTCGGTGGCTTCTAGCCCCATGAGCTTCCAGCGGTCGCCACCGTTGGTTGTTTTGTATAGGCCTGCCCCAAAAGAGACGCTGTTCCGGGTCCATTTTTCTCCGGTACCTACCCAGACGGTATCGGGGTTGTTTTGATCGATGGAAATAGCACCGAT
>DMST01000121.1:0-1010 GCA_003454975.1 Cytophagales bacterium
GGCCCACCGCTATCTCGGGGTGGTTAGAAGCCACCACATCGGCAAAGCCCCAAGTCGGAATGATGCCGTACCCCTCTTGGGTGGGGAAGAACTTCCAGTAGCTCATCCGCTCGCCTGCTACCCCGTAGGTGATGTTATTGGCCGTAAAGGCGAACTTATCCACCTTCAGCAGCACCTGATCAGGTGCCAATTCTTCAGGGTAGGTTTTCTCCAGGGTCTGGGTATTACTTAGATCTTTCTGATCCACGATAAAGTCTAGGACTTGGGTAGCGGGCATGGGTATAAAGTCTTGGGTGGTCCGGCGGGTAAGTTAGGAGATTATCCTCGAAAAATGGAGAGGTAAATGGAGCCTACTCCCTAGCCCTTTTGCCGTTTGACCATGTACCCTTTACCTTGCCAGCAAAACAACACTGGCATGAAATACTTTCTCCCGCTAGCCGGGCTCATCTTGCTCACCCAATGTACTTCAAATTCAGCGATTACCGTCGATACTCCGCAGACCCCAGATACCCCAGCCACCTCTGCCGCCCCAACGGCCCAAGCACCATCCACTACGGCCCCCACCACTCCAGTGCCACCACAGCCGCCCACGGTGGTGGACACCCAAGTAGCCCTAGACTTCATTAATGCCCACGTAGCTAACCAAAATAAACTCGGAAAGCGAGAGGAGCTGCGCGTGTGGACTAAAGCCTCGGCCTATGTTACCGCCACGTTCAAAGCCTCCCTGGTTGAGATGATCGATGCTGCCTACGAAGCCAATCCTGATGTCGGTCTGGGCTACGATCCCATCCTGGATGCCCAAGACTATCCAGAGAAGGGCTTCACCCTTAGGACTTTCGATCCCGAATCCGGTACCGTTACCCTACAAGGTATCGACTGGGAAGATTTCACGGTCACCCTTCGCCTCGTACTCCAAGACAGCGAAACCCTCGTGGATGGCTGCGGCCGCATCAATATGAAGTAGCCTTGAGAAACCCCACAGAATTTTGTACCGGTTTAGCCTACCCATC
>DMST01000121.1:1057-2409 GCA_003454975.1 Cytophagales bacterium
TACACGAAGAAGGACCGTTTCCACGCTTACCGCAGCTTGGCTAGCTGCTCCTGGGCGTTGGTATTTTCTGGGTCCAGGGCCAGTACCTTTTCGTATTGAGCAGCCGCCTCTTCGTTGCGTTCCGCAAGGGCCAGGGCCTCACCGTAGCTATCAAACACATTGGGATCGTATGGGTAGAAGTAAGTGTTCATTTCGAAGGTCATCAAGGCCTTTTCTACCTCACCTGCCCTTAGGTATACATAACCTAGGGTATTCAGCTCCCTGGTTCCTTTTACCAACCGATACACCGCATTTACGTGCTCCCGGTAGTTGTCGTATATCTCCTGCTGCGAATAGTGGGCCAGCATATTCTGGGTGTAAGTAGCCCCCCGGTAGTTGGGCTGAGAAGGCACCCCGAGGGCAATTTGTGCCACATCGGTCACCAAATCGTTGGCGGGGCTCTCTACGATACGGGCTACCTCCTCCCCGGCTTCCTTAAAGATAAAAGTGGGCACCCGGTGAATGTTGAGCCCTTTTTCCTCCCCATTTGGTCCCTGTTTGTACTGGTCCGTACCGTTGTACAAGGCCACAAAGTGGAGCTGATCTCGATCCAGTCCCAGGGCATCCCACAGGGCCACAAACTGCGGCACCCAACGCTTGCTATCGCCGCACCAGGTTCCCAGGTACACGTCTACTTCCATTCCTTCCAAGGCCGCTTTCCAATCCGTAGCCCCTTCCCACATCGCGAAAGTCGTGTAGTTTTCGGCGTACCAGTCCGCAAACAGGGTATCCGTTTCTAATACCGAAAGCTCAAAAGGTCCGCAGCGATGGGTATTGCCGCGGCTATCCACATACGTGGTTTGGGCGTGGGCCAGCCAAGAAAAACCCGCTAAGAACAAAAGCAATGTCGTGCGCATCATAAGTCGTTTTGTTTTGAGTTGTTGATGGGCTCAAAGAACGACTGCCAGACGACCAAAAAGTGTTAATGAAATCCTAATGATGTTAAATGGTTTGTTAATAAAGAATACCCTGAAGCGGCCTGAGTGACCAGGAAAATATCACCCCTTTTGCCTTTCTGCGTGAGGGACAGAGGCACTGTATGAGCTCCTTTTGCCTGAGGCTTCGGGGCCTCCCGCGATGGCTGAGGATCCCGTTCAGGATGGGCTCGAAGCCTGCGGGACCTCAGCCTCCAGGCAAAAGAGCGAGCGGTGCGCCGCCCGGTACCAATAGCCCGACCCCGTCCGTTGGCTGAGACGAACCGTTGGTTGGGGACTCGAAGCCTACGGACGAGGCACACCCTAATCCCACCCCTAATTTGGGTTTTCATTTGGGCGTATCCCCCGGCAGAGCACGGGGGTCACGCTATCCGCTGC
>DMST01000121.1:2432-2704 GCA_003454975.1 Cytophagales bacterium
GCCAGCGCACATACCCACGCCGCCCGGCCCTGTGGGGTATCCGCTACTATCATTTACGCGGAAAAACGCTCAGAAAGCCCCTTATGTGGTAGTATCGATACAAAAAATAGCGATGCCGGAGGTAATTTGGGGGATGGGTTTTCGGTTGCAAAAGGTGGTGGTTAAGCGATCGCTAGGCGATCTAGGGCTTTTCTTTCTGTAGGGTGGCGTTAACGTTTATTGGGTGATCTAGGGCTTTCCCCTTCTGTAGGGCGGGTAGCATGCTACCCGCC
>DMST01000121.1:2742-3060 GCA_003454975.1 Cytophagales bacterium
CGCCCTACAGAAGGGGAAAGCCAAACACGAACGGCCGCTACCCCTGAGGAGACAAGGGGTCGGATCGGTAAATACGTTATGAGAAACCGATCCGAATCCTACGCTCGCGCCCATTGAGCTCCTTACAAACTCTGAAACAACCGAAAGACCTCCTCGCGGTGCGATTTGCTGACGGGGATGGTATCCTCACCCAGGTACAGTTGACTGCCCTCGAAGCCCGTAACGGCCTGGGGATTGATGATGTAGCTGCGGTGCACCCGCACAAACTGACCAGGAGGCAGCTTCTCCTCCATCTTGCGCAGCACTACTGAGTATATA
>DMST01000204.1:0-5937 GCA_003454975.1 Cytophagales bacterium
ATCTGCCCATGCCGGGCGCACCATAAAAAAAGGGCGCCATGAGCGCCCTCTTTCCCAACTACTTAACCTTAACTTTAACTATTACCTATAACCTTGCCCTTTTTATAACAAGTGGCGTGCCAAAAATGGAAAAGGCCTCGGAAATAGTGTTGGCGAATCAATTTTCAGTTTATGGCGAGGGTCTCTTATTCAATGACCAACTTGCGAGTACTCACACGCTCACCTTGTACAGCTTGTAACAGGTAAATACCGCTCTCTTGGCCTTCCAGGTTGATTTGGGCCTGCAAAATCCCGCTGTTTTTATCGAAGGTTTCATTATATACCTCTTGGCCCTGCAGGTTGATTACGCGCACCTGGAGTGGCTCAGAAATTTCGTTAGAAAGTTCTACCGCGAAGCTTCCGTTGCTCGGGTTAGGGAAAACGGTGAAGGCATCTACCCCAAAAGGTTTCCCATTTTGCAAATCAGCTTTCTCAATAATATCATCGGTCAGCACGATCTCCTCTTCCTCATCGCCTGTGCGGAACACAAAGTGTAAACCGTCCTGGTTTTCGAATATGACGGTCTCGGCCGCGAACTCAATTACTTCTACTTCCCCTTCTAGGCCGTCCGTGAGTACCTCTACGAATACATTGCTTTCCGTCTTGCCCTCTTGAGTAATGTAGATTTTTACTTTTTGGGCTTCGTCCTCCAGGCGTTGAGCCTCCGCTTCCAATAGCTTGGCCTGCTCATGGATAACAATCACCTGATGCTCTAATTCCTGCTGGGCATCTTCCAGATCTTTGATTCGAATCTCCATCAGTTGGGCGCCCGAGAATTCCTGAAAGGCTTCGTCTTTCCGCCAAGCACCTTCCTCCTCGTAATACTCAGAGAAGGTAGTCTCCTCGCCATCGGGCAAAGTTCGGGTACCCTTTACACGCCAGCCGTCCCCTTCCTGATCAATTTCAATATTAACTTTAGCATGCTCCACGCCTTCCAGCTCCTGTAGGTGAGCATGCAATTCTTTCTCTCTCAGTACCAATTCGGCTACGTGCGCTTCTTCCAATGCCTTTAGTTGTAGTACCTCTTGCTCACCACGCGCCTCACGTTCTATGACCAAGATTTCCTGCAACTGGCCTTGGGCCTCTCTTTCCAGCATCCGGAGCTCCAGCTCCTGGGCATGCAGGTTACTCAGATGCCCAAAGTGATCGGCATCAAAACCTGAGAAGTCCTGAAATTCCACATCTTCACGCCACGCCCCTTTCTCTGTATAGAATTTATCGAAAGAGGTGGTTTGCCCATCTTCCAACTCCCGGGTACCCGTTACGCGGTATCCGTCGTTCTCCTCTTCTACCTTAATCTTAACCGAACGGTGTTCTGTCTTTGCACCCTCCGCCTCTTCCACTACCACACGATACTCTCTTTCGTTTACCTCTTGGGCCCTGGCTTGCGAAGCTACTCCGGCCACCAGCAAACCAAGCGCGAGCCATAAGGTTTGTTGTTGTTTTTTCATGTCCTATTTGCGTTTTAAGTCGATGTTCCAAATGTATGGGGAATGATTCAAGTACCTGGTTAAAGGCTAGTTAACAGCTGTTAAAAGATGTTAAAGGCCCTACCAGAGGGTACAGAAAGCCGTACTTTTACAGTGATGAGACTGAAGAACTTACGATGGATCGTGGTCCTGATGAGCCTGGCTTTGGTGGTTTTGGTGGTGTTTCAGTACCGCTCGGTACACGACACCCTGCAGGCCAATGCCCAGCAGTTTGACAAGCAGGTGATCCATGCCATGAACCAGGCGGTAGTGGTGATGGCCGAACAGGAAGCCTATGAGGCTACCCTGCGGCAGGTAGAACAATGGGTACATCTAGAGGAAGAGGTGGCTGATACAACCAAATACAGTGTCCGCATCAAGAGTTTGGCTGATAGCCTGCGCAATAAAATGGTAGTAGCCCAGCAGGGTATCTCTATTTACCAATCAAGAGTAGACCTGCTGCGACAAGAGGAAGCCGAACTGGTAGTCCGACAAAAGGAACTTGTCCAGCGAGAGCTTGCCCTGGACAGGGCGTTGGCAGACTCCGTAGAAAGGGCCAGTTTCCAGGCCAAGAATTACTTCTATTACAGCTCTACTCCAGCCGATTCCGTCGGTACCATTGTGGTAGAAAGTGTAGGCTCCATTCAGGATCAGAGTAATCAGGTATTTACCATTGTCATTGAATCGCAGGAGCAGGAAAGGGGACGGCCCTTGGCGGAACGTCTTAATGCTGAGAGAATTGATAGTGTATTGCAGGCTACGCTACTCAACCAGGGCATAGATATTCCTTATGAATTTGGGGTGATGGATCTGAAAGAGCAATCGGTGGCGGCCACTAATACGCCTAAGTTGACTATCCAACATTTAGTTGCCTCGCCCTACCAGGTAGCTATGTACAAGCGGGACATCTTTCAGCAGCAACCCGCCATGCTAGCCATGCATTTTCCGCAGAAGCAAGCCTATATGTTTCGTAAAGTACTCCTGTCCATGGCTTCTTCCATACTGCTGGTAGGCGTGATCCTCTTCTGCTTTGTGTATGCGATACGTACGATTCTAAAGCAGAAGAAGCTTTCGGAAATCAAGAACGACTTTATCAATAACATGACCCACGAGTTCAAAACTCCGGTAGCTACGGTGGGCCTGGCGGTGGAAGCTTTGCAGGATCAGTCGTTGGGTGATCTGCCTGAAATGCGGACTCGGTACCTAAGAATCATACGTGATGAGAATAACCGGCTGGGTATGCAGGTAGAGAAGGTACTGCAGATAGCTACTTTGGACCGTAAGGAACTGAAACTCAAGATAGAGCGCATAGATGTGCACGCCGTGATTCGCCAAGCACTGGATAAAATCAACTTGCAAGTAGCCAAACGCGAAGGGCAAATTCTTACACACTTGGAGGCCGCCACTTCGGAGGTAGAAGCTGACCCCTTGCACCTATCCAACATCATCTATAATCTACTAGACAACGCCAATAAGTATAGCCCAGAGGAACCTCAGATTGATATTGCCACCCGTAGTCAACCCGATGGCCTTTGGGTGACGGTGGCCGATCAAGGCATTGGGATGACCCGCGACGTAGTGAACCGGATATTCGACAAGTTTTATCGAGTGCCTACCGGGAACGTTCACAATGTGAAAGGCTTTGGCCTGGGGCTGGCCTATGTAAAGACGATGGTGGAAGCCCACCACGGAAAAATCATGGTAACGAGCCAGCCCAACCAAGGCAGTATTTTCGAAATTTTTATCCCCTACGCACATGGCTGAAAGCACTAAGCTCCTGCTGGTAGAAGATGATCCTAATTTGGGTAGTATACTGCACGAATACCTCACGCTGAAAGGCTATTCGGCTACTCTGGCTCGGGACGGCCAGGCGGGCTGGGAACGGTTTCTGTCCGACCCGTATGACCTCTGCATTCTGGATGTAATGTTGCCAAAAATGGACGGATTCACGCTGGCAGAAAAGATTCGGGATCGGGATGGCCACGTGCCCTTTCTCTTCCTTACGGCCAAAAGCATGAAGGAAGATGCCATTCATGGGCTCAAGTTGGGTGCGGATGATTATCTCACCAAGCCTTTCAGTATGGAGGAACTTTTGCTGCGAATGGAAGCCATTCTCCGCCGCACCAAAGCCGGGCCGATCCGGCACGAACAGGCAGCCTCCCTTTCCTTCGGCCAGCTATCCTTTGACCCTACTCAGCAGCAACTCTCCGGCCCACAAGGCGACCAGCGACTTACGGGTAAGGAAGCTGCCTTGCTGCACTTGCTGTGCCAGCACCTGAACCAAACCCTGGACCGCAAAACGGCCCTGAAGGAGATATGGGGAGATGACAGCTATTTCAATGCCCGCAGTATGGACGTTTATATAGCCAAGTTGCGCAAGCACCTGAAACAGGATCCCGGTTTGGAGCTACTCACGGTACACGGGCAGGGTTTCAAGCTTGTAGAACTGCACTAATTTTCGTATATTCTGAAGAATCTCTTCTTAACCAGCGGTGGGCTCAGCAGACCCCATCATTTTCTTTTTTAATTATTTAGTAACAACTTCGTGGCCTTTTTGAGACCACTTAGTTGGTAATTTTCATTATTCGACCCAAACTGCCTGTACAATGATAGAGATTATACCCTCGATAACCGTTCTGGAGGGGAACGTGGTGAAGATGAAGGCGGGCGACAAAACCCGTGAGGTCATCTACAATGAAAATCCTCTCGATTTGGCCATGCGTTTTCAAGACGCGGGCATTCGCAAGATACATTTGATCGATCTGGAAGGTGCACGACGGGGTGCCCCCATCAACTATCCTGTTTTGGAACAGCTATCTGGCTACACCAACCTGAAAATCAACTTCAGCGGTGGTATTCATACCGATGGCGATGTAAATAAAGCCTTTGAATGCGGCGCTACCCGGATTACTGCGGCTAGCCTGGCGGTGACTAATCCGGAGCTTTTCAATGACTGGATCATCAGCTACGGCAGAGAGCGTATTATGCTGGGGGCGGGTGCTCTGGATGGCAAAATCCGTATTCGGGGTTGGCAAAAGGAAACCAATGTGACCTTGGACGATCACATCGAGTATTTCTACAACCGCTCGCTCAAGTACGTGAAGAGTGCCGACATTAGCCGAGACGGACTATTGGAAGGCCCTAATTTCAGTATGTACGAGCACTTGGTAGCCAAGTTCCCTGAGCTATTTGTAGTGGCCATGGGTGGTGTACGCAGCATTGAAGATGTGAAGCAGCTAGAAGATATTGGCGTTGGGGGTGTACTGGTTGGTCGCGCCATATACGACGGCAAGATTAAGCTGGAAGAGCTGCGCCCGCTAGTAGATAAATACCCAGACGAAGCCGAAATGACGGCATAAGGTTACGGAACCTTGATCATAACATACACCCCGGCTCTAGGCTGGGGTTTTTTATTGGGTAAGAATGAAGCGGAGTGATGGCGCAGCATCAGTATTGGTGTCAAGAATTTATTTTGGGGGCAAATGCTTTGATAGGATTTTGTCTTATCCTTTTTTACTTCACGGGTGCATTTTCACTGGATGATAAGCCACTGAGAACCATTCGGTCTCCTGTTTTCTGAAACCCATTCAAGTAAGCTGTTTCCTTGCTGCGGCTGTTTAAAAAGGAGTAGGGTCCCCAAGTTTTCAGACTGATACCAGTCTTGCTATTCCCATGGGTCCTTTAAAGGTACCCCGAAAGCCGCCTCGGCATATCCAAGGCGACTTCGAGCGTTTATATCTTTGGCCTAGATCGACAAGCTCAATCGAGCAAAGTAAAACCCACCGTTGAACCCGAACTGGCTTACCCGACGCGAATACACAAACCGCTCAGAGCTCCGGTACTCTTCACGGTTTTCGTCCGGATATACGTTAAACAGGTTGTTGCCCCCTATAGTAATACGGCTGTTCTCCGTTAGCTGGTAGCCAATGCTGGCGTCGGTGATGATCTTGCCAGAGAACGTCTGATCGATAGGGTCGGCCTCGGTACCCAAGCGGGCTGTTACTTCGCCAAAGCGTACGTTGGTGACATTGACCGACCACTTGTCTTTGCTGTAGGTCAAGGCCAGGTTGGCCTTGTTGCGGGGTACAGCACTCTCGAAACGGCCTTGCTCCTCGCGGTTGAAGAAGGTTCCAGGATCCGCCTGCAATACCTCTGGGATGTTGATGTTGGTCACCTCCGTATTGTTGAAGTTAGCCGCCAAAGTACCGCTGAATCTACCCCAATCGCCACCGGTTTGGTAGCTGACAATGGCGTCCAACCCCACAGTGCGGGTATCAATGGCGTTGGTGAATAGCTGCGCACGCCCGGCATTGACGCTGGTCAGGATAGCCGCAATTTCGTCCGAAGAACCCGCATTGAATTGCCCGGTAAGTACTACCCGGTTGGTTACATCTACCAAATACCCGTCCACGGTGATGTCCAAGCCCTT
>DMST01000204.1:5983-11338 GCA_003454975.1 Cytophagales bacterium
TGGCCAGTTGGTACGTCATGCCCGCACTGTAATTTACGGAGCTCTCGTTGGTAAGGCCGGGGATGCCCAACAGCTTGGCCACCCGGCTATCGTTGCGGAAAGTGCCCACTTCGTTGGCCACACTTACACCATTTTGTAGGGTGAAAATGGTGGAGGTATTGTTGAAATAACGCTGGGCCAATGAAGGTGCCCGGAATCCTGTGCTGGCTGCGGCACGAAAGGCCAGGGCATCGGTAACGGCCAGGCGCGTGGCAATTTTACCGTGGAGGGTACTGCCAAAGTCAGTGTAGTTTTCATAGCGGCCTGCCACATCGATGAAAAAGTTCTCCGTGAAGTTAATTTCCACATCGACATACACGGCCGCCGTGCTCCGGCTGCGGTTCACTACGTTTGCGGGCTGAAAGCCGGGGAACACCTGCGAGCCGCCTGGGCGATCGTAGAAGATATTTGAGGTATTGCCCGACAGGAAAACACCCCCGTCTGCGGTGCTATCTACCAAATTTACCACCCCGAAGTTGCGGTAACTCCCTTCTTCACCAGCAAACAATTGGTAGTTTTCTTGGCGATACTCCGCACCAAAGGCGAGGTTAAGCCCCGAAAGTACCAGATCGTAGTATTTGCTTAGGTCCAGGTTAGTGGTGTTTTGTTGAAACTGGAAACCGCCTGCATCAAAGGAGGTAGGAGATGCAGTACCCATGGAGGCGTTGTGGGTGTTAGTAATCACAAACTGAAAACGATTCGTACCCCAGGTATTCGAAATATCGAAGTTCCAACCATCGCCCACTTCGCCACGAATACCGGCTGCCAAAGAGGCATCAAAGATGGACGTGTTGATTTCAGGAAGGAACCCGTTGGGATAGATGGTTGTCAAGGTGCGTGTTTGGTTGGGCAATCGGTAAAAACCAGTGGCCATACCCTGGCGTGAGTTTAACCCACCAAAGGCGTAAAACTCCTGACGCTGGTTGAGGGGCAGACCAGCATTCACCATCAGCGCGGTGTTGATGCTTTCACTATTGCCTACCATCATGGTAAAGGCGCGGCGGCCACCGTTCTGTTCGATCAAGGCCTCTTCTTCGGCCTCCGTCATGTTGTTAGTAACACTATTGGCGGCATTGATAACGGCGGCCTCATTGGCCGTTAGGCGAGAACCCGGAACAAAGGGACTAAAATCACCGGCGGCAAAATCTTCTCGGTAAATACCACTACCGTTGGTTCTAAATACCGAACCGGTGTATTCTCCCGCGCGGTCCGTTCTACCGCGGTATTGGTACTGGCCCGTTACGTTTACAAAACCACCTTGGCCTACTTCAAAGCCGTAGTTGGCATTGTATTGCAGGTTTTCGCCATCACCCAGATAGGTTTGGCCTGCCATGGCGGTACCGGTCAGTTGATCCGTAGATTCCTTGAGTACTATATTGATTACCCCGGCAATGGCATCCGAACCATACTGTGCAGCCGCACCATCGCGCAGTACTTCTATGCGCTCAATGGCCGCTGCCGGAATGCTATTCAGGTCCGTACCAACACTACCCCTACCAAAGGTACCGTTTACATTGACCAAGGAGCTGGCATGGCGACGCTTGCCGTTGATTAATACCAGTACGTGATCCACACCCAAGCCCCGGAGGGAGGCAGGATCTACGTGGTCCGTACCGTCCGAAATAGTTTGGCGGTTACTGCTAAACGATGGAGCTACATAATTCAGGATCTGCCCCAGCTCTATTTGCGGCGCTCCCTGGGTGATTTCCTGCAAAGGAATCACATCTACAGGTACTGGTGTTTCCAACACGGAACGGTTCTCATTGCGGGAGCCGACTACTACAATTTCGTTGAGGTCTATGGACCCAAAAGACAGTTCAAAGTCCTGAACCACCGTGGCCCCCGCTGCCACATCAATGGTACGCTCCACGGCAGCGTAGCCTACAAAACTGGCTTCTAGCCTTACGCTCCCCGAAGGTACTTGCAGGGTATAATCTCCGGCAACATTGTATACGGCTCCTTCCGAAGTACCCATCACACGCACGGTGGCTCCAATAAGCTCTTCACCCGTATCGGCATCACGGATTTTCCCTTTTACTGTGCCCGTAGGCTGGGCAAGCAGCGGAAATTGTAGTAGCGCCAAAAAAATCAGTGATAGCGGAAATAGACGACTTTTGGTAAAAACAATCATGGTAAAAAAGTTTGTTAAAAATGGCCCACACAACGGCCTCGGGAGCCCAGCAGGCATAGGTGTATAGATGAAAATACAATATCCATTTTCAATTACACCATTATGCTTAACATTTTTAACTTATTGAAATACCGATTTTTACCGATAGATCACCCGTAATTACATCATATTTTTCCGCTAGAATACTTAGTCAAAACCAAACCCAATCACGCTAACGAAGCGTATAAATCGTCAATCGGTCGGCGATATAACTACCGCTTTTCAGCCTGCCACAGTATTCCCCTTCGGGCCCTCTGGATTCCTTTTTTTTGGCGGTTCCCAATAGCTTGCCTGCAACCGTCATGCATACAGAGACATCTCTACTAAAAACAACCCACCCACTATGGCATCTTCCATCCCTGGCCTACGGCCTGTTCCTTTGCTAAAAGGCCGCGTAAATCTGATGCGTTTTTTCGGTGACCCTGTAGGGGTAATGACCAAAATCTACCGCGAACATGGCAAACTAGGGGCTGTAACGGCCCATGACAGCAGCATGGTGTGTGCCTTCGGCCCTGAGTACAACCAAGAGATTCTTGCCAACAGTCGGCAGTTTTTCAATTGGGCCGACTTACCCGTGGAGTTCCCGGAGGGTTCTCCGGCCTCGCGGTTTGGGATTAACCTAACGGCCATGAATGGGGGCGAACATAAACGACACCGCCAGATGATGCAGCCCCCCTTTTTGCGTAGCAACATTGCCAGCTACCGTGATGATATGGTGGAAACCATCGAGGAGGTGTTGGCCGACTGGCCACAGCAAGGCACCATCAACCTGAAGGACGAGATGGTGCGCATTAGCATGCTGGTGATGATGCGCTGCATGTTTGGCTTACGGGTAAAAGAGGAAGCCTTGGCACTGGGCCAGATGAGCCTTGATTTTCTGAGTCAGGCCGTGAACCCGGCAGTCATGGCCTTACCCCTCAACATACCCGGGACTCCCTACCGCAAATTCCTGGATTTCTGTGGCCGTTTCGAAGCCAAGTTTATTGAACTGATTGAAGCCCGTCGGGCCAGTGATGCGCCCCCTAAAGACGTACTAGGTATGTTGATAGTAGCCGCTGATGATGAGGGTACGCACTTTACCAACGAGGAGCTGGTAGGACAAACAGGGCTCCTCTTTGTAGCCGGTCACGAGACTACGGCCTTTACGCTGATCTGGACGGTCACCCTACTGGCGCAGCATCCTGAGGTATATAGTAAGCTACAGGAGGAGTTGGCACCGTTGCAAGGGGAAGCCCCTTCCCACGAACAGCTGGCAGAGCTGAAGTATCTGGATGCGATCATCAAGGAAAGCATGCGGCTACTACCTGCCACGCCCAATATGTTTATGCGCCGCGGTATCGATCCTTTTACCTTGGGTGGGTATGAGCTACCCTCAGGGGCCAAGGTCATTCTTTCGCCTCTGATTACACATCGCATGCCCGAATTGTATGAGGATCCTCTTGCCTTTCACCCGGAGCGCTGGGAGACTATTAAGCATTCGGTATACGAGTTCATGCCCTTTGGCGCTGGCCCGCGTATGTGTTTGGGCATGGGCTTCGCTGACCTGGAAATCCGGCTAGCCCTGGCCATGATTGTGCAACGGTGGCGGGTAGCCTTATCCCCCAAAACGGTGGTGGATACCAAGGTGCGGGGCATTACCATGGGGCCTAAAAAGGGCTACGAGGTGGGCGTGTTTACTCCTGATACCGAGCCAGAGCTTCACCCTATACAAGGTACGCTACGCGAGCTGGTTAGCTTTCCAAAGTAGGGCATAGTTGGTCTTCCCTTGCTGGAGGGTGTTAGGAATTAGGAATGTTTATGAGTGCCGCCAGGCGCTTCAAATGAATCTAAAACCAAGTCGACGGGCCGAAGCAATCCCTCATTGGCTAGTACTCTTCGGAATAAAAATCATTCTTCTAAACACAAAAGCCCCCGGGTCAGCACTGCATTTACATGCAGTCTGGCCCGAAGGCTGAGTAGGGTAACAATGGTCTCGCGTTCTTCTGTACGGTAATCACCGTGGGACCGAACCCAGAGGGCCGTAGTTACCTAACCGTTTGGTCCTCCTGGTAGATGTAGTAATCCACACTGGCTTCCAGCTCATCGTCCCAAGTAACATCCTCCAGCATCTGCCAGCGATAGGTAGGTATGATGCGCCGTTCCTCTCCATTTACCATGATGTCCAGCGGCATGATAAAATCCTGCGGCACGTTGGACCAGCGATATTGGGTCCCGTTCGGGGTCTGGCGATAGGAGAAAGTAGGCACCCGTACGTCGCGCAGATAGAGGTCGAAAACGGGTTCCAGAAACTCCCCAGACTTCTCGGCGATGTAATCTTCTACCATCTGAGAGGTGACCGTCTGGTGATAGTAGTCTTCGTTGAGCCCCCGGAGGATACTTCGCCATTTTTCATCGTCGTTGATGATCTGCCGAATGGTGTGCAGCATATTGCCTCCTTTGTAGTACATATCGCCCGAGCCTTCGCGCCGCACGTTGTAAGGCCCGATGATGGGAATGTCGTTGCTGATGTTGGAGCGCGTACCCCGCACATATTTCCAGCCAGACTCTTTTCCGAAATGGTATTCCACGAAGAGGCTCTCGGAGTAGTTGGTGAAGCTCTCATGAATCCACATGTCGGCTACGTCCTGGTGGGTGATATTGTTGGCAAACCACTCGTGACCAGACTCGTGTACGATGATAAAATCGAACTGAAGGCCTACACCGGTTTGGCTAAGATCACGGCCGAGATAGCCATTTCCAAAGTTGTTGCCGTAGGTAACAGAACTCTGATGTTCCATGCCCAGGTAGGGAACATGCACTAGCTTGTAGGTGTCTTCGTAAAAGGGGTACGGGCCAAACCAATGCTCCATGGCTTCCAGGGTCATGCTGCCTTGCTTGAACTGCTCACGAGCTTCGGCCTCGTTTTGCCGAAGCGCCCAATAGCTGCATTCCAGATCCCCTTTTTCACCTGCGTAGGTCTCGGTCCAGTTTACGTAGTCACCAATGTTGATATTGATGCCGTAGTCATTGATGGGATTGGTAACCTCCCAAGTGTAGGTGACTTGCTTATTCTTGCGGTCACGCTCGGTTTTGGTCAGCCGGCCATTACCCACCGCCACCAGGCCCTGTGGCACGGTAAATATCTCGGTGATGCCTTCTTCCGGCTC
>DMST01000416.1:0-9395 GCA_003454975.1 Cytophagales bacterium
GACCGGCCTTATATTATTCATGGAGGCAATACCGAGGGCTACCGGTCCCTGCTGGCGGTTGTGAACGAGGGCGAGTACACGGTGGCTTTGCTCTTCAATGTGGGCGACCGCACCGACGAAACAGAACTGGCAAAAAAGATTCTTCACCTATTGATCCCACAAGAACATGATTAAACGCACACTTTTCTTCCTGCTTCTTCTCAGCCTTTCTACTATCTCCTGGTCTCAGGAAAGGCCCTTGGTGGGGCTGTGGGAGGTAACTCAGGTAACTGTGGGAGATAGGGTGATGACGCCCGTAGCCAAGTGGTATCACATGACCGAAGACGGTAGGTACACGGCCGGCAACGGCTGGCTACGGAACGGCGTAGGCACTTGGTCCTACGACGC
Source organism: Cytophagales bacterium (assembly GCA_003454975.1). Classification (GTDB taxonomy): domain Bacteria; phylum Bacteroidota; class Bacteroidia; order Cytophagales; family Cyclobacteriaceae; genus DMST01. The sequence goes on from DMST01000416.1 coordinate 388, forward strand.
TGAGACGGGAATGCTATCGCCGAAGGCCGACCTGGACTTGATTGACCCGGCGGGTCCATTTACCGTCACCTTTGGCGAGGAAGGGATGATCTGGCAGCGCGAAGAGGACGGCATGGCCGTGACGGTGCATTTGGAATTGCGGGATGAGCTGCCCAAAGGGCCTAGCGACCGAATAGTGGGTATGTGGAAGCTAGAGGGTATCACTGCAGAGGCAGAAGCGGGGGCTGAAAACCATTCGGCAGACCCATACATTCATATCCGCTGGGATCGTATTTACCGAAGTATCAACCCCGGAGCCCCCAATACTACGGGCTACTGGCATTTCAACGGGCACCGGCCGGAGGTTACCTTTTTGCCCCATACCGAAGGCGAACCTGCGGAGACCTGGGAGGTGGACGCTCAGGATGAGGCGCTCATTCTTACGGGTATTTCGGATACGAACCGGGGCGTCCATAGGATGTACCAGCGATACCGGGAGTGGCCGCAGTAGTTGATGGTTTTCCTTTCGTATAGGGGGCGAGGCCCCCACCTTAGCCTAGGATGGACAAAGGGCTTCTCTACCGACAGAAAAGATTGTCTTTCTGAGATTATAAATACCATAATAATGCTATTTATAGCCTTTTTTTCGCAGTATTAGTATTACAATTATGGTATTTATAACTCCTGATTCACTGCAAGATACTTTAGCCCAAACCGTCAAGGCTCGGCGTATTGTATTACAGATGACCCAGCGGGAGGTGGCTGAACGGGCACAGGTGAGCCTGTCGGTGGTCCGTAAGTTCGAACAGACCAGCCAAATCTCATGGGCCTCCCTGGCCCGGCTCCTTTACGTGTTGGAATTGGCATCGCCCCTGCTGGAGGGGTTGGATACGTTCATGAATGCCGTACCCGATTCTATGGACGAAGTACTGGCCCTGAAGGCCAAAAAGCCCCGTCAACGAGCCTATAGCCCTCGGAAGAAATCGTGATGGATGCCTTGGCTCATGAACACGGGGTGTCGTCGCACCATATCCAAGAGATTGGGAAGAAGATTAATTAGGGTTATGGTTCTTTCTGTTTCTGCCTCCTTTAGTTTTCTCTTTTCAAATGGGAGTTCAAACTATATTCTTTTGAATGAAATGTCACTCCACCCGCAATAGCTGCCTCTCAACCCCCACACTAATCACGTACATGCCGGCGGGTATCCCAGTTAGGTCCACTTCGCCCTGCTCCAAGGGCAAGGTCCAAGTGGCTCCTTGCAGTGAGGTGAGCATTACCTCTTCCATCTCATGGTGCCCCTCTATCCGCACCCGGTCCTTGGCCGGGTTAGGATACAGTCGGGGTTGTGCTTCGGTCGTGTTGGTGGGCAGAACCTGCGAATACCATATGCTGCCGTCAAAATCTACCGCTTTTAGGCGGTAATAGTGGAGGCCGAAAATTGGGGTGGCCACCTCAAACTGGTAGGTGCTGCCGAGGGGGTGATTGGTGGATGGCACCTGGCCAATGGGAGTGAAGTGTTGCCGATCCAGGGAAGTCTCCACAACGAAGTGACTCACCTCGTGCTCATAGCTGGTGGTCCAGGTTAGCGCGATTGCCTCCTTAGGGCCGGATTGGCTAGAGAAGGAAAGCCACCGCAGGGGCAAGGCCATGCTACAATCGATGGCCGTATTGATGATGGTGGCCAGGTCGTCGTAGTTCTCAGCATATTCACGAAACTCCTTGTACTGCTCCAGATGCAGAAACCGCCCGCTGGGCGTGGTAGGGGCGGTGCCCGAAAGACAGATGTCGTTGGGGTAGCTGTTGAGCACCCGGCCAAAAGTATTGGTGGTGCCTTTGAGTTTAGTAGCCCCATCTATGTGCACCAAGTCCACCGTGAGGGAGGGCAAGGTGTTGGCAAACACGGTATCCAGCGATACCAAATAGTCTGTAGTAGGCGTGTTTTCCGTGCCGTTAGAGAAGATGAATTCCGGGTCGGTCATCTCCTGCGTGAAACCGTGTAACTGAATGAAGTACAGAGAGGTGTTGGCACTGCGCAGGCATTCTGATGCTATGTGGAAAGCTGAAGAATCGTTGTGGGCTACGTCAGAGGTGCGGAAGTTCTCTCCCGAGGGGCCACCGTTGCATACCGTGGTGCTGCCCGAGCACTGCACCCCGTCCCCGCTGGTACAGCGGCTAATGCCTGCCACCATAAACTCACTCGCCTGGGTGAGGTCAAACACCGCTACCGCTTGCTTTCCCGTACGGAAATCCTCCTTGGGGTGCGGGGCCTGAATGGCCAGACAGTCTTGAGAAGCTGTGGTGTTACGCACATAGGTGCCCCAGTAGTGAGTAGAGCCTTGACCCTGCCGCAGTAGGTAGTAGGTGCTTCCGTTGGCCGTTATCTGGGTCAGTTCGTACGTGTAGCCAGCAGCCGTAGTGGCTGCATCCGTGTAGTTGCCCGCATAAAAATCAGTAAACAAGTTGGTTAGCGTGGTCATGTCGGCCTCCGTTACCTCCGTATAGGCGATACCGTCGTCATCGTTGGGGATGTCATCGATAATGCCCGCATCCAGAATGGTCGAGATGCCGTAGTCGGAGGTAGCCGTGATACGGGTGGCGGTGGCAGCGGAGAAGGTGATACTGAAGTCGTCTACGGCCATAGCCACGTCAATATCGCCCACATTGTCATCGTAGAAGCGGAGAAAGAACTGATCCCCGGCTGGTAGCGAGATAGGTAGTGTAACCGAGATGGCCCAACGGTTGGCGGCATCATTCCCATTCAGTTCTTCGCTGGCAGCCAGCGTGGTGGAGTCGCCACCAATCAGGAATCCCTCCACAATGTCCGTCCAGCTACCTGAGAGGAGTCCGGTGTTGGTGACATCAATCGAATTGCCGATTTGATAGGAGAGGGTTACACGCTGAAAGCCCTTGGTGTTGGTTTCTACCCGCCGCCACTGTTCGGCGGTAAAGGCAATGGTCACCGATTGGGCGGTAACTCCCGAGTTGTTTTCAAACAGGATTCCGTAAGCGATATCACCGGAGGCGTTTTGGTTGAGCGAGCCTAATGCCCGGTCTCCTGCGGCTGTACCGAAGCTATACATGCCCGTGGTGGGGCTAGAGCCATCGCCCGCTCGGTAGGTGGTATAGTTGCTGGCATTGACTGCATTACGGGCGTACCACCCGCTCAGGGTGCTGCCGTTGGTCCAGGTATTGGACGTGCCGGTAGCCGCCAACGAGTTGAAGTTTTCACTGTGGGTATCGGGTAAGCTCCCGATGGAAATTTGTGCGGACACAAAAAAGGGACATAGGCACAAAAAAATGAGCCGGAGAAGGAGGTTCATGCGGTATGAGGGTGCGTTGGTTACCGGACGTATCCGGTTTTGCTAGAAACTAACGCAGAGGGTAGGAGAGGGTTGTTTTATCGGGATTTGGCTTTAGGTATTTGACTCGCTTTGTTCATGAAGGCTAAGCAGGAGAGGAAGGACTTCCGCCTGATTAAAATCTATCTCCAAGCGAGCCTATTCTGCAAGCGTACCGACGGGAACTTTCAAGGTGATTACATCCGTCGGCCCGCGATGGGTCAAAACCCCAGAATAAACTCTTGCAGGTTATCATTTCGGTCCAGCTCCAGCTTTTTGCGGAGGCGGTAACGGCTAATTTCGACCCCGCGCACGCTAATGTTGAGCCGCTGGGCAATCTCCTTGGTGTTGAGGTTGAGTTCCATATCGGTGGATTAAGTTTTAAACTATTCAGAATATATCCGTAAAATTAGAATATGGAAAAAGTAGTCACCATTGCCAGGCGTCAGGAAAAGGATTCAGATAAGGCTTATTGGTCTACTCAATCCTACACTGCTAGGTTAGCCGCTTTAGAGGTAATTAGGGAAGATTATTTTCGAATGAAAGGATATGCTGAACCCCGACTTCACAGAGTTTGTAGAGTTATTAAGAAAACATCAGGTTGAGTATATGATTGTGGGGGGCTATGCAGTTGCATTCTACGGCCATCCACGATTTACCGGAGATTTAGATGATATTGATAAAATGAGTGGGGACTTGTAGACAGGCTAAAATTCCTGGATTTTACTCTTTCTTGGGTAGGTTTCCTGGTTTTCCAAAGCCATACAATGAAGAGAAGGGAATTCCGCCTGATCAAAATTTTTCTCCAAGTGAGCCCATTCTGCTAGCGTACCGACGGGAACTTTCACGGTGATTACATCCGTCAGCCTGCGATGGATTAAAACCCTAGAATAAACTCCTGGAGGTTATCATTTCGGTCCAGCTCCAGCTTTTTGCGCAGGCGGTAACGACTAATCTCGACCCCGCGCACGCTAATGTTGAGCAGCTGGGCAATCTCCTTGGTGTTGAGGTTGAGCCGCAAGTAGGCGCAGAGACGCATTTCCTGGGCCGTCAGGCCCGTGTAGCGCTCCTTGATACGTTGGCTGAAGTCCCCGTGCACTTCATCGAAGTGGAACTGAAAATGCTCCCAATCGTCGTTGTCCGCCAGGTTCTTGTCTATATCCCTTACCAGCTTGTTTAGCTCCTTCACCACCGCTTGGTTGCTGCTCTTCTTGGATAGCGAGGAAAGATTGCCCTTCACTCCCGAGATAAACGCATTCTTGTTCATCAAGTGCATGGTGGAGGTAGCCAGCTCCTTGTTCTTGTGCCGGATCTCTGCTTCCAGCTTCTCATTATTTAGTCGGCTGATCTCCGCCCCCGTGCGCTCGGCCATCGACTGTAGCTCCGTATTCTTTTCGTTCAGCTTGGCCTCTTGCTGGCGGGCCATCACCTCTTTCTCCCTGCGGTGGCGCTTGTCTAGCACCATAAAACCCAGAATGAGCGTGCCCAGCACGCCCAGGCTGTAGCCGGCATAGGCCAGCGGGCTTCGAAACCAAGGCGGTGCCACGGTAAAGGCGTAGCTCACCTCCTCGCCTTGCATGCCGTAGGGGTTGCGTGACCGTACCCGGAAGGTATAATCACCTTCTGGCAGGTTGGTGTACTCTTTCTCCGTCTGGCCCGACCATTCCGACCAATCGCCATCGAAGTTTTCTAGCAGGAAGGAATACTCCATCCGGTCCAGGCCCTCAAAGAAGGGAGCTGAGAAGTTAAAATTGAGGGAATTACCCCGGTACGGGAGCTTCAGCTGGGTGGCCCCCAGCGTACCACTTACTGATCCTGTAAAATAGGTGCTGTCCTGAGAACGGGAAGCGCTCACCCGCCGGATCAGGGTGGGAAAGGACTCCTCGTAGCTTTTGTACTGTACCGGATCGTAGTGTACAAAGCCCTCCTTGGCCCCAAACATGACCTCGTTGTTGTCCAGGATGGTCACATTGACCAGGTCATCGTTGAGCAAGTAGCGGATTTTAGTGAAGATGCCCCGCTCTACCTCAAAGCCCCCCATGGAGTTGCGGCGCAGCATGCCAATCTCCTGTTCTCCAATAAAGAACACATTGCCGTAGGCATCTTCGGCCAGATCTACGATGCGGTAGTCCGGTCCTAGCAGTTCGCTAAATACCGGGTGCGGCACAAAGCGGTCGGTATCCAGATCGTACCGGTAGGTGCCTGCCTCGGAGGTGAAGATGAGCCCATCGCGCAGCTGATGTACATTGATAAGGAACCGTGAGGGGAACCCATGCTCTTCACCATAATACGTTACCTTCTGTATGCTGTCCAGCGTCGGACTCAGGTTGATTCGGTATACTCCTTTGTAGCCGTGGGTCATCCAAAGCGTATTGTCGTGTGGGTCGGGAGCCATCACCCGGCTGCTTTCGTCGAGCCCCGCTAGCTTTTGGGTGGCCTCCCACTGGCCCTTTCTATCCTTACGGTAGCGCACCAACCCACTGTAGGTGCCGCCAATCATGGTATTGGCAGCAGTTGGCATTTGCTGAAAGACCCAGCCTCCACTCACTTCAGATATTTGTTCCGCTATCCCGTTGGCAATGCGGTAGCCCCCTTGGTGATGGCCCAGGAGTAGCTCCTCGTCTTGTACGGAAATGTGATAGGCTTGCCCCCGGGTACCCGGTACCAGCTCATATTGCAAGCCGCTCAGGGGAGCCGGATTGCCCACAAAGAGGCCATTGTTGGTGCCCAGGTACAGCTTTTCTTGGTGAAGCAGGGCGGCATAGCCGGTGCCAGGCAGGCCCATCTTTTCATCTATCACGGAGAAGGGAGAGCCCAACTCTACGTAGGAGAGTCCGTTGTTCATCCCAATCCAGAGGTTCTCCAGGTGGTCCTGATACAAGCTAAGTACGGTGCGGTTTTCCAGACCTCGATCTTTGGTTAGATGCAGCAGTAGTTCCCCCTGTGGACTCAATATAAGTACCCCTTGGGTCTGAGTGCCCAAGGCAATGCGGCCGTCGCGCAAGCGAATCATGCAGTTGATGATGGCCGTATTAAGGAACTCCTGCATGGCATCGCTCCAGGGTTGAAATACGCCCGTTTCCTGATTGAACAGCCCGCTGCCTTGAGCAGCCACCAATAGGTCGTTTCCGGGTAGAGAGAGCACACCGCTCACCGAATAATTGCGGAAGAATTCCCCTTGCGGTACTAGCTCCAATTGCTGATCCACTACCCGGCATAGGCCATGGTCATCGGCCCGCACGTACAAGGTGCCGTTGACCATAAAGGCAGGCTCCAACGAGTAGTCTGGATTGATAATGGTGAACTCACCTTCTTCATAGATAAAAAGGGTCTGGAAGGTGCAGAAGTATACCTTGTTATCCTCAACATATACCCGCCAGGTTTCATCAAAATTTCGGTGTTCTGGCGGTAGGTCATCAGCCAGGGAGGTAAATACCAAGTGTCCTTGGGCATTGGGGGAAAAATAGCCGAAGTCGCCTTGGCATCCCAGGTAAATTTTGCCCTCATCGCCCAGGGCCAGCGATCGTACCTTGGTACCATTGGGTACAATGTGCAGCCGCCAGTTGGTACCGTCATATTGCAACAGACCAAAATTGTTGGCGATATACAAAATGCCCAAGCTGTCCTGAGCCATTTGCCAATTCTGAATGCCCCCCTGGTAGGTTTCTGAAGAAAAGTGGTGCGTCATGGGCAAGCCTGCGTACGGGCTTTGTGCCCAAGCTGGCTGTTGCCAAAAATGAAAAACCACGAATAGGATAATAAGGAGAAGAAAGCGTGGCATACTAGGTTTTCGATCGTTACTACCCGAATGTACATATTTTTTCTGCGCATGATGTAACGGATTCCTAATGCTGAAAGGCCAAAATGCACAGGTGTGAATCACTAAATGACCTCTGAGGGTTATTGAGACTACTTTTTTGTGAAATTGAGAAAGTATTGTTGTGGTGGGATAATTGGTTTTGATGTAGTCAAGCTGTGGTGAAAAAAGTCGTTCTGTGTATTGGCTTCCGTACTTTTCGAAAGTTTTAAAAATCGACAAAATGCGTCATAATATTTTGCTGGTTCTCTAAAATGTAATGGTTTTCTGTGGATCAGCTGTAAGGAAGAGGGTAGGATGAAATGATGACCGTCTTCAAACCAGATTCGTCCAAAAGCCAAAGAGTACAATTAGAATATTACGAGGTACCACCTCGGGGTATAGCCTACCCCTTCGGTGCCTTGAAACGCTAGAAACCTATAGAGCTCATACTATGAAAGCCATCCTTACCACTGGTTATTTATTGCTGGCATGTGTAAGCCAAAGTTGGGGCCAGAGTCAATGCCTCAGTTTGGTGTGGTCGGATGAATTCGACTACACCGGAAAGCCCAACCCAGAGCTGTGGGACTACGACCTGGGCGGCAACGGCTGGGGCAATAATGAGCTTCAATATTATACAGACAGTGAATCGAATGCCTCGGTAGCCGATGGGGTACTGACGATTACGGCCCGCAAAGAAACTTTGGAGGAAAGCGGTTATACTTCGGCACGGCTGGTAAGCCGCGAGAAAGGTGACTGGCTATACGGCCGTTTCGAGATCCGGGCCAAGCTGCCTACCGGCCGGGGTACCTGGCCTGCCATCTGGATGCTGCCCACGGACTGGGAGTACGGCGGCTGGCCAGAAAGTGGCGAAATTGACATCATGGAGCACGTGGGCTATGATCAGGGGAAGATACACGGCACCGTACACACACAAGCGTACCACCATTCCATTGGCACTCAGGTGGGGGGGAGTACTTCGCTGGCCGATGCCAGTACGGCGTTTAAAACCTACGCTATCGAGTGGACGGAGGATCGGATAGATTGGTTCGTGGACGACCGGTTGTACTTCACCTTCCAAAACCAAGGTGCCACCTTTGCCGAATGGCCTTTCGATAAGCGCTTTCATTTGTTGCTCAACATTGCCATTGGCGGTAGTTGGGGTGGGGTAGAAGGGGTAGATGATAGCATTTTTCCCCAGACCATGGAGGTGGATTTTGTACGGGTATACAAGCTGGAAGAGACGCTTGAGATTAGTGGTGGGGCTTACAGCAAACTAGGAGAGCAAGGGGTGACCTACTCGGCTACCGAGTTTGAAGGGGATGTAACCTACACATGGTCGGTGCCGGCCGATGCTGCCATTGCCAGCGGGCAGGGCACCAAAGATATCACCGTGGATTGGGGAGCCACCCCAGGCTCGGTGTCCGTTTCTATCGATGGGGATATCACCTGCCCAGAGGAAGCCGTCTCCCTGGAAGTTGACTTTGTCGCCGATCCGGAGGGGGATCCTTACCAGCCGTTTGATTTCAGCGCTGGGGTTTCCCAAGATTGGGGCATCATTCCGGGTATTGTGAATGATATCACCTTAACGGAGGAATCCGACGGCTCCGTACGGGTGGACTACCGGGTGGAGAATGCGGACCTCAATCCCCAAATATTCATTCCTTTTGAGTTGCCCCTAGACCTAAGTGAGCACCAAAAGATGAGTGTTTCGATGAAGGGAACGGGCGAAGCGCAGTCCTTGGGGATTCAACTGCAGGATGTTTTTGGGGCCAGAACCAGCGGTGCCCCCTTCCGTGCGCGGCTACCGGCCGATGATGCCTTTGCGGACTACGCGTATATCTATGCCAACCGCTGGGTGAGTAGCACGGGGAGCACGGCCGTGGATTCCTCCA
>DMST01000416.1:9433-10264 GCA_003454975.1 Cytophagales bacterium
GGTGTCGGGGGTCCGTATATTCCTGGACGAAGGCGAAGGTACTTTCTGGGTAAATCAGGTGTCGCTGGCTAAGCCGCAGGATGGGGAGGAAATTACCGGGCTGCCCGAAGCCTGGCCAGTGGGCTGGAAGGTATACCCTAACCCCGTGGTGGGCCACACTGTATGGCTGGAAGCTAATGAAAGGCCCACCTCACTCACGCTGTACGACGCGCGGGGACGTGCTATCCCGCTGAATTTCCAATGGAATTCGAGCCAAGCTCACGCCACCGTGCCCGGCCTGCCTGAGGGGCTGTACTCGCTACAAGTGGTCACAGAACAGGGGCGTGCTTTTTCGAAGAAACTATTAATCCAATAAGCCTACGGGCTCGGCACCGAATGATCAGCCTGTCCATTTTTACTAACTAAAAAACACGCGAATCATGTATCCAATTAGTCAACTTTTCTGGGCTTTGTCCCTACTGATGAATGCAACCCCGGAGGGGGAACGGATGCCCACCGTGCCGGAAGATGGCTACGAGCTGGTGTGGAGTGATGAGTTTGATTATCAGGGGCTTCCTGATCCACAGAAGTGGGGTTACGACGTAGGTACGGGCTGCCCGCAGATTTGTGGTTGGGGAAACAATGAGCTGCAATACTACACCGAGTCGCGCGAGGAAAATGCACGCGTAGAAGACGGTATTTTGGTCATTGAGGCCCACAAAGAGGCCATGGAGGACAATGGTTTCACCTCGGCGCGGCTGGTGTCTCGCCAGAAGGGTGACTGGCAGTACGGCTACATTGAAATCAAAGCCAAATTGCCTGCGGGCCGGGGTACCTGGCCTGCCATCTGGA
>DMST01000105.1:0-869 GCA_003454975.1 Cytophagales bacterium
ACGTAGACTGGCTATTGGAGGATAGCCTAAAACCTTTGGGGATACCCAAACACCCACTATTCCTAGCTCGGTTTGGTACCAAAGCCGCACTACCCGCTACTACCTTTGCCCAACTCTTTTTCAAAGACCAAAGGGCCAAAGCCCTGTTTGCAGGCTGTGCCGGCCATAGTGTATTGCCCTTCGAGAAGGCCTTCACGGCGGCTTTGGGATTGGTATTTCTAGCCTGCGGCCACAGGGTTAACTGGCCCGTTGCCAAAGGTGGTTCGCAGTCCATTGCCGATTCCTTGCTGGCTTGCTTTCAAGCCTACGGCGGTGAGATTCAATTTGATACACCAGTGAAAAACTTCACTGAGCTGCCAAGTGCTCAGGCGTACCTATTCGATACCGACCCACTACAGGTAGCCAGCATCGCGGAAGACCAACTCCCTGGCCGATACGTGAAACGGCTACGGAGGTACAACTACGGCATGGGGACTTTCAAGATAGACTATGCCCTGCGGGAGCCTATCCCCTGGCGAGACCCTAGGTGTCTGGAGGCCTCTACCGTACACCTGGGCGGGACCCTGGAGGAAATAGCCCATAGCGAACGGGCGGCCTGGAAAGGCCAGCACTGTGAAAAGCCCTACGTGCTGGTAGCCCAGCAAAGCATGTTTGACGATACCCGCAGTCCGGCAGGGCAGCATACCTGCTGGGCTTACTGCCACGTGCCGCTCGGTTCAGAGCGCGATATGTCGGAAGAAATTGAGGACCAGATTGAGCGATTCGCTCCGGGCTTTAAGGAGACCATCCTGAGCAAATCAAGCATCAATACCCAAGGCTTCCACGCCTACAACCCCAACTACGTAGGTGGGGCCGTTACCGGTGGCGCT
>DMST01000105.1:968-1161 GCA_003454975.1 Cytophagales bacterium
CCTAAGGTCTACATGTGTTCCGCCTCCACGCCCCCAGGTGGTGGCGTACACGGTATGAACGGGTACTGGGCCGCAAGGAGTGTGCTCAAGAAGCTTTAACCCTTTACTACCTTCATCACTTGGTTCTTGCCCGTCATGGCGGAGGCCGTAAGAAAGCCTGCGAACAGGGCTCCACCGACTCCGGCGGTCACGA
>DMST01000105.1:1219-8873 GCA_003454975.1 Cytophagales bacterium
CCGTGGTTGCAGAAAGCGGTTTTGGTACCGCTGCGGATCGTGGTCAATGCCGTATAGTTCGCCTCGCTCGTAGTTCATAAAGTGCCGCGTGGTGATGGGGCTGCTAAGCTCGTAGCAATCTACCTTGCCCCGAAGCTGCGGCTCCTGCTCGTAGAGGTGTTCCAGCGGGCGCTGGGCAAACTTCTCCTTCAAAGTCTCATAGTCTTCACCCCGCTTCTTCCAGCGGGTATCACCCCAGGCCTCAAACATATCGTACGGCATCATCGTGATGATGTCGATGGTGCTCTTACCCGGGTAGCGTTCGGACCAGCTAGGGTCCTTGGCGGCCGGAAACGAGATGTACACCACCGGAAAGGGCGCATCCAGGTCATTGGCGTAGCGTTCTACACAGCCATCATGATCCAGATCATCGGGGTAGATCCAATAGTTGGCTTTGGGCAGTTGTAGCGCATCTGGCGAGCCGTTGAGGCCTATGTACAGACACACATGAGCTACCGAGGGGGTCACCTTGTCTAGCTGCGAAGGCAGGTTGTGCTTTTGAGCCACCACCGCAGGCAGCAGCTTGGTATAGGTATTGATGATACCTGTGCCACTCACCACCTTGTCGGCGGTATATACCTGACCATCGGCCAGCTCCACTCCAGTGGCTCTTCCATCACTTAGAAGTACCTGCTTCACCTCTGCATTGGTGAGTATGGTGCCTCCAGCTGCCTCAATGACGGGGTCTACCGTCTCCACGATGCGCGAGGACCCGCCAATGGGAAAGGCGCCACCTTGCAGGTAATGCTTGGCTACGGAGGCGTGCATCACAAAGCTACTTTGCCCGGGTGGTAGGCCATAGTCACCATACTGGGCGGTGAGTACCTTAATCAATTCAGCATTGCTGGTAAGCTCTTGCAATACTGATAGCGTGGAGCGGTTGGCATATTTCAGGTAAGCCTTACGCATCCGGCCACCCATGAGCTGCTGCACCAGTTTGGGGCTGGCCTTCTCGGCAAAGTAGCTCCGGCTATCCTTGCTTACCTGAAACAGCAGGTCTACGTAGGTATCAATGGCTTTTTCCTCCTCCGGAAAGTACCCCTTTAGTTGATCTTTCCAATTCTGTACACCTTTCTTGAAGTCATAGGTCTTCTCCCCTATCACTACCCGGTCGTACACCTCCCCCATATCTGCCCATTGCAGGGCCCCATCCGTTACGTAATCAAACAGCTTTCGGAGTACGGCCTTTTCGCGGGTCACCTCTCCTATGTAGTGAATACCTACGTCCCACTCGTAGCCTCGTCGCTTAAACACGTGGGTGTAGCCTCCGGCCGTATAGTGCCGTTCCAACAGCAGTACCTTCTGGCCTTCCTTGGCTAAGCAGGCCGCGGTTGCCAAACATCCTATTCCAGTACCAATAAAGATGGCGTCATAGTGGTCTGCTACGGTGTGTTTTTGCTTGTAAGACTGTACCATGAAAAAAAGTGGATTTCGTGTGTAGGTGAAAAAAGCAAGGTGGAAAGACTCCCAATATAACCCCATTTGTAATCAATCGAATTGGCTTTGGGAAGAATCAAGGGCTATGCAAAAACCAAAAGGCCACCCCATTTGCATGAGGTGGCCTTTCAGCACTATCGGTTAGGTGCAGTACGTTTACTGTACCCGGCGTACGTTCACGGCATTGATGCCTTTACGACCTGGTTGGGTCTCGTACTCCACTTTGTCGTTGTCACGAATTTCTTCGGTAAGACCGCTTTCGTGTACAAATACATCGTCACCACCGTCTTCGGGCTGAATGAATCCGAATCCTTTGGAAAAATTGAAAAATTTTACTGTTCCTACTGCCATTGTGTTATGAGTTTTCTGTTTTTAACTCAGTTAATAAATGTGAAAGCTTTTCCCGTTTTGCCCGCGCGGCCTGTACGCCCGATGCGATGCACATACGTATCATAGGTCTTAGGCAATTGATAATTGATCACGTGTGTGATGTCCGCAATATCAATGCCCCGGGCAGCCACATCCGTAGCCACCATTACCTGTATTTTTCCTTGCTTGAACTTATCCAGGGCCTTTACCCGGTAGTTCTGCGACTTATTTCCGTGTATCTGGTCGGCTTTGATGCCCGCTTTGTTCAGCTTGCGCGCAACGGCATCCGCCCAGCGTTTGGTTTCCGTAAAGATAAGAACTCTATCAAATCCAGAATTTGAGATCAAGTCCAGCAGCACGTGAAATTTATTGGCACCCTCAGGTACCTCTACTATGTCCTGATCCACGTTGTCGCTGGTGGTGTAGCCCGAGTTTACTCTGATCTCTATGGGGTTCTGCACCAACTCGCGAATAATGGCTCGTTGCGATTTTTCCTGCGTAGCAGAAAAGAGGATGGTTTGTTTACGGGCTTTCATTTCCCGAACCAACCGCTTAATGTCGTGTACAAACCCCATGTCCAACATCCGGTCAAACTCATCCAGTACCAGGATGGGGGTTTTGTGCAACTGCAAGGCTCTGCGGTCTAGCAGGTCTTTCAACCTTCCCGGCGTACCTATGATCAGGTGATTCTGCTTGCGCAGGGTTTGCAAGTCTTTGTTTACACTGGTACCCCCAATAAAGGAAGCACTATAGAGCCTCATGCCCTGTGTCAAGTTCTTGAATTCATCGGCTACTTGCAGGGCCAGCTCCCGGGTAGGTACCACTACCAGGGCCGTCATCCGCTGTGGATTCTCCAGCAACCGCTCGATGATGGGCATTAGGAATGCCGCCGTTTTCCCAGTACCGGTATTTGCAATGCCAATGAGGTTACGACCAGCCTTCAGTGGAGCCAGCGATTCTGCTTGGATCTTACTGGGGTTTACAAACCCTTTTGCCTTCAAGTTGGCCTTCAGCCGTGGGTGTAGTGGGCTGTCTTCAAACTGCAAATCGGTAAGGTGGGAAACCTCTTCTTGAGGTACTGCCTTCTTAACCAATATGCTAAAATCGGTAATAGAGGATACCTGAGCCGCTTTTTTCTTTGGGGGGTTCGCGTTCCTTTGCGTATTCGCGTTTCGGTTTTGACTGGGGGGGGAATGCTTTTTCCTCCGTTGTGGAGGGGTGGACCCTGATTTTCGGGGCCGTCTTGACTTGGTATTATTCATTCAATTGTTCTCCGAACAATCCATTTCTGATTGTTCATGCTAATCATGTAGTAACAGTACCTGGGGAGGTCAGTATAAGCACGATGGCCAACTTGGGCCGAAAAGTTAAATGTGGTGACTTCCATGGTAATGCAGTGTGCAGTACCAAGACCTTCTTGAACGTGCACGAGAGCGGGCTTGCGCCATCTCAATTGGTAGGAAATAAAGAGGGATAAGAATTAGATATTGAATCGGGGAGGATAAAATAAACAATGCTACACCTGTTACTTCTTACCGCAAAGGTAGTGAGTTCTTGAATCACTTCCTACTACACGCAGTATATGGCAGAAAGGTTCCCAGAAACAACCTAAGGTAAGCCCTATTAACAACATGCATTCTATGGCCCTACAGGGTTCTTCGACGAATGCTGTAGGAACCAGGACAAAAAGATGATAGTTTTGTATTACTAATATTCTCAAACAACCATGTATAACTTGCAACTGCGGTTAATCATTATTGGAATCCTCCTCTATGTTCTCCCTCAAAGTACTTTAGGCCAATCATTTCAAAAGGACCTCAGAAATACTTTTATAGCCGATTTGCCTTCTCCATCTGTGGTTGTGGTAGAGAAGGGATCTATACCAAATAATGATCATGAGCCCAAAGCAGTTGAGCCGGGGTTGAACCATAGTCGTTCAGTTTCCCCTAATTCCACACCGAAAGTAACTGGCTTTTTTCCGGCCAACGGTGCGGTTCTTTCTCCTGGGAATAACTCGATCAGCCTCCAATTCAGTGAAATATTGGATACTGCCACTGTAGCCGAAGGGATATGGGTAACAGGAAACAAACAAGGTCGGATACCGGGTACCTGGGACCTATCTGTTCCCGACTCCGTAGTCTTCATACCTACTGAGGGTATACTAGCTCATCAGAGTGTTACCGTTACCATCCACCACTCACTGCGCAGTGCTATTGGTGTACAGGTAGCAGGATATACTCTACACTACCATACGGTACCCAGCCCCTTAAGTGCTCCTTGGTCTCCGGTATATGAGCCACTTCCACTCCGCTCATTTTCTTCTAATTATGCAACTGAGTTTCTCCCAGCAGACTTGGACAAGGACGGTGACCTGGATCTGGTAGGATATACTTCCGAACCCTCTAACCAATTGGTCGCTTTTTACAACCGTGGAGGGGGAAACTTCGGAGATATGACAAGGCTAGATACGGAAAACCTTTCCAATTTTGCCATTACTGATTTCAACTATGATGGATACCCAGATTTGGTGGTGGCATCCGGAGAAAGATTGGTAAAACATCAGAACAATGGAAACAACCGGTTTTCAAAAATAGAATATATCGATTTTGGTCAGCGGATTCATGACGTAAATACCGAAGGAGACCTAAACAATGATGGTTATAACGATTATGTAATTACCACGAACTCACGAAGCCGGGGAACCTTCATTTATGATGGAAAACAAAAAACCACCCGAAATTTAGTGACTACCGGATCTACATTTGATCCTGATGAGATGGCTTTTCCCCGTCAATTCAATACCAACGGTAGGTTGGATATCATTACTCCTGCTATTGCCATGTATTCCGCCAATCGGCTCACTAACGGTTTACCTGTCTATCAGAAAAAATCTATAGAATCCAATTTTAATTCCTGGGCAATACATCCCGCTGACTATGATCAGGACGGGGATATGGATCTCTTTTACTTTAAACACAAGCAGTGGACGACCACTGAGGTTCTACATGTATTAGAAAACAACGGGAAAGGAATATTCACACCTAAAGCGTTGGGTGAGGGCGGCAATTATGGCCTGATTCGGATGACAGTGGGAGACATTGATTCAGACGGTGATCTGGATGTGATAGGTACAGGATATAATTCTAATTTGATGTTAGAGGTATTCGTTTTCCGAAATATGGGAGAAGGTCAGCCCTTCCAATATCAAGTTATTGAGGGCATAGACGGCTTGCAGGGGTCCGCACTTAGTTTGGAAGTAGGAGACGTAGACGAAGACGGAGACACTGATATCATTTTTGGCTACGTATACTTTCAGAACTATTTCAACCGGCAAGCAAAATTCAGGGTATACACAAGTAGCCAAGCAGGGGCTAACCAAGCACCGGTAGCCAACTTTACACTAGACACCTTAGTTCGGCTAGAGGATACTCCCTTTGATACCGTTTCTATCGTTGACCTATTTGATGATCCGGATGGAGACGTACTTACTCTCCAGGTGAGTAGCGCTAACCCCTTGGTTTCAGCACAACTGGATACACTCAATGAAGTCCTGGTGATAGGGTCATCTGCAGACTTTTTTGGCTCTGCCACACTTACTGTAAGTGCTACCGACGGAACCGATGCCACTTCTGCTGAGATGATAGTGGAGGTGGCCCCAGTCAACGACCCTCCTACCTTTACCCTCTCTGACTCTACTATTATCTTCGAACGGGGGCAGAACGGTACCCAGGAGGTAACGGTCCTCCTTACCCAGCCGGACAATGAATCCGATCAGAAGGTTCTATTTTCACTTAGGGATGATGATGGTATTGCCAACCTGGTACTCGACCAGCTGACAGGCACTTTGCAAGTGACCAGAATCCAAGGCAAAGTGGGTATTGATACCGTGCTGCTGGTGGCCAACGATCAACAGTATGAAAACAACCTCTATTCGCAGGCTCTCATTATCACCGTAACTGCAAACCAACCGCCGATACTTTCCAATCTATTAGATCCCTTCACTCTTCAAGAAGACGATGATCCGGTTAGGGTATCTATCGCAGGATTGTTCATGGACCCCGAAGGCGACACCCTTACTTATTCTGTTGACAGCTCCGAGCCCGCAGTGACGGCCTTCTGGTCCAATGATTCGGTAGTAGTATCTCTGGCTGCGGACTACTTCGGGGAAACCAACCTTCTTCTTTCGGCTACGGACGGAATCAATACGGTTTCATTAGACTGGCCCGTTACGGTGACCCCCGTCAACGACCTCCCTAGCTTTATTCTTTCTGACACCCAGCTGTTCTTGGGAGCAGAGCAAGACTCTGCAAAAGAGGTGACGGCTCTCCTTACCCAGCCAAGCAATGAGGCTGATCAAGAAGTTATCTTTTCATTAACCGGAAACCAGGGTATCGTTAGGATCCTCCTAGACTCGTTAACGGGGACCCTGCAAATAGATCGGATACAGGGGGTATGGGGTACGGATACCGTGCTTTTGACCGCCAACGACCAACAGGCGGAGAATAATCTTTATTCACAATCGCTCATCATCTCAGTATCAGACAACGCCCCTCCAATAATCTCCGGCCAGCTAGATTCACTCATCCTTCAGGAAGATGATGCCCCCATTCAAGTATCCACAAAGGGGCTTTTTACCGATCCGGACGGAGATTCTTTATCATACTTTGTTTCGAGTTCGAACTCAGAAGTAACGGCCGTTTGGTCTACCGACTCCATTGAGGTAGCAACTCAGGCCAATTATTTTGGGAGTGCTGTACTCACCCTTTCGGCAAGTGACGGCTCAGATAGCGCTTCGTATCATTGGGGTGTCACGGTGGAAGCCGTGAACGACGCTCCTATCTTTGTTCTTTCGGAGCCTTTTCTTTCATTTGAACCCTATCAAGATACGCCGAAAGAGGTAACGGCTCTCCTCACCCAGCCCATCAATGAGGCTGATCAGAACGTCATCTTCTCACTAAGCGGAGACGACGGCATTGCCGAAATCATCTTGGATTCGTTGGCGGGCTCCATGACTGTGGCCATCAGACCAGGGGTAGTGGGTACGGATACCGTACTACTGACCGCAGACGATCAACAAATGGAGAATAATCTATATTCCCAAATTCTGGTCATTTCCGTATCAGGTAATCAGGCACCTATCGTATCCGGCTCTCTGGATTCCCTTATCCTTCAGGAAGATGATGCCCCTATCCAAGTATCCACAAAAGAACTGTTTACTGATCCGGACGGAGACTCCTTGTCATATTTTGTTACGAGTTCGAACCCAGAAGTAACGGCAGTTTGGTCTACCGACTCCATTGAGGTAGCTGCAATGGCCAATTATTTTGGAAAACCAATCTTGACGCTTATAGCTACCGATGGCAAGGACACCACTTCGTATGATTGGAGGATCACGGTGGAGGCCGTGAACGATGCTCCCACATTTTTCCTTTCTGAGCCCTACATTTCGTTTGACCAAGATCAAAATACACCCAAAGAGGTAACAGTTCTCCTCACCCAGCCCAGCAATGAGATTGATCAGACCGTTATCTTTTCATTGAGCGGGGACGATGGCATTGCCAACATCACTCTAGATTCGTTGGCGGGCACGCTACAAGTAGCTAAAATTCTGGGAATGGTAGGGACAGATACGGTAATTCTGACTGCCAACGATCAACAAGCAGAAGACAATCTGCATTCAGAGTCCCTGATCATCTCTGTAACGGGCAACCGGGCACCGATTGTATCCGGCAGACTAGATTCACTCTTTCTGATGGAAGATGATGCTCCCATTCAAGTATCAACGATGGGACTCTTTACCGACCCCGAC
>DMST01000199.1:0-2769 GCA_003454975.1 Cytophagales bacterium
CAAGCACGGCCCGTACATGGAGGCCTTGCTGGTGCCGCAGGTAGACCGCGTCATTGTCACCTCCTCCAAGCTGAAGCAGCGGTTCGGTGCCCTGCACCCTCAGGTACATTGGGTACCCAACGGGGCACGGCATGACCTCTTTGCACATGCCTTGCACGAAAAAGCCCCCGGGGCGCCTTTTACCTTCGGGTACCTGGGCTCCATCGATGACCGAATGGACCTGGCGCTACTAGAAAAGACGTTCGAAATCTATCCAAACCACCGGTTTCTGCTGGTAGGCCCGATCCGTATTCCGGACCTGGCGGTGCGCTGGGAGCGTTTCGCTCACGTAGAGCTCATCGGGGCGCAGCCACCGGAGGTGCTACCCCAATGGGTAGCCCAGTTCGACGTGGCCCTCATCCCCTTTGTAAGAAATGAGTTCACTGCCGCTATTTACCCGATGAAGCTCAACGAGTACCTGGCCGCCGGCCGGCCGGTAATCACTACCCGCTTCACCGACTTTTCAGACTTCCCGGTAGGTGTACGGGTAGCGCAGGGCTGGCTCGATTTCACGCTCCTCATGAATCTGTTTGCAATAGGCAAAATCCCCATCCAGGCCAAATGCTATTCCCAATGGTCGTCCCAAAACTCCTGGGAGAACCGCGGCCAGGCCTTTGCTGAGGCTTTGAGAGATAGATGAGGCGGAACTAACTTCCGATGGGTTGAGGAGGTCTGGAAGTAACTTCCAGACCAGATGACTTGCTGATTGGGATGGTGGGCGGGCGTAGCCTGCTACGCCACGCTACATAACTGGGAGGGTAGTAACTAGGTAACTAGACGCAACGCATCGCGTCTCTACCGTACGGATTCTTCTGTATTCTGAATTCTGGCCCGAAGGGCCGCCCAAGGCGTTTTCTGTATTCTATTTTCCCCCAAAAATCGACACCTGTCTGCCAAAAACCGAATACCAAGTTCCTCCCCCACTCACTTCCCCCATCTTGCTCCCATGGTCAAACGCATGATACACAGCGCCCAAATGAAGACCCTGCTCTCGCAGGTCATCTCCGCCAGTGCCTCACTGGTGGCCTTCGCCTTGCTGGCAAACCACTTGGCTCCGACCGAGCTTGGTACCTGGGGCATTTATCTGGTCGCCTTGGCCTTCTTTGATATGCTAAGAATCGGCCTGATCCGTACACCGCTGATCAAGGTCTTTCAGGATACTCCATCCCACAATCGAAACGATGTGATAGGCACAGGATGGGCGTTAGGAGTTTTGTTCTCGGGTGCACTCAGCATGTTGGTGTTGTTTGTTCCTATGACGAGCTGGGTCCCCGAGAGCTTCTCTTTATTCACCACACATTTCCCTTGGGTATACCTGGCCTCCCTGCCTTACAGCATGGGTATCATCTACCAAGAAGCCCAGGGCAATTTCAAAACTGTATTGGCCCTCCGTACCGTGTTTAGCCTATTGTATTTAGGAGTGGCAGTGGCTACCTGGTGGGTAGGGCTCTTGCCTGCCTCCATGGTGGTCTTACACGGAGCGGCCTTAGGCCTGGCGGGCCTGCTCTTCCTACCCAAAACGGGCATCCGCCACGTACCCAAAGCCAATCAGCAACGTTTTTCCCAGCTCTTTCAGCTGGGCAAGTATACCACCCTCAACTTACTGGGCACCTACCTGCTCAAAAGTTTAGACGTACTGCTATTGGGTGTTTGGTTAGGGCCTGCAGCCGTGGGAGTTTACCACGTGGCAATGAAGTGGATGGAAGTGGCAGAGATCTTCGTCCGTAGCTTTTCCACGGCTGCTTTACCCCAGCTAGGCCAGCGGATCCGGCAGAAGAACTACCCAAGTACCCGCGCCTACTTCCACCGCATGGTGGCCTACCAGTACCTACTCATTCTACCCATACTGCTCGGCATCTTCTTGCTGGCCCCTTGGTTGGTACGGGGTATGGCCGGGTCAGGCTACCAAGACGCCGTACCCCTGGTTCGGTTGTTCTGCCTGGCCTCCTTCTGGCTGCCCATTGATCGCTTTCTGGGCATCACCCTAGACATGATAGGGCAACCGCGCAAAAATACCGTGAAGATCCTCGCCATGGTATTGCTCAATGGGCTGGGCGACGTATGGGTCCTCCAAGCTTCCGGTTCCCTGTGGGGCGTGGTGCTGGTCACTTTAGCCAATGTGCTGTTGGGCGTAGTGCTGGGCTACTACTTCTTACGGCCCTACATCCAGGTTTCCTTCCTGGAAATCCTGCGGCAGGTCAAGCAAAGCCTCCATCGCATGGTGCAACAAACCCTTTCCCTAGCTACCTCATGAACCCCTCCCACCCCTTAGCGAGCAAAGCCTTGGTGGCTCTCACCCTTCTGGGTGGTCTGGCACTCATACTGGGCGGGCTGGTGGCTAACCTGGTGCCCGTGGCCGGAGCGATGGCCCTGCTGCCGCTGGTCCTGGTGGGCGTGGGTATCCTGCTGCAAAAGCCCAAACTGGCTTTCCCTACCATGCTAGTCCTGGCCTTCACCGCCTCCGGCATCAAAAAATACGTTCCGGCCATCCCCTTGGGCCTGTCCCTAGGAGGCATTTTGGCCTTAGCACTGCTCGCCATTTGGTTTCATAAGCGCATGGCTTGGCAAAGAGATGCGCCCGGCCGGGCGCTTATGTTGGCTACCTGGGTATGGATGCTCTACACGGCCCTGCAGATCGTCAATCCCGAGGCGCACAGCTTTACCGCCTGGTTCTACGCCGTGCGGGGCGTCTCCCTATACCCCATCCTCACCTTTGCCGTGGCCCTGGCG
>DMST01000199.1:2835-2973 GCA_003454975.1 Cytophagales bacterium
CCGTGCTCAAAGAGCCCCAAGACATGATTCGGCTCATCCACCTAGCCTTTGCCCTCTCCCTACTGGGCACCCTTTGGGGCCTCAAGCAGCTCTACGTAGGGCTAGACGGCGCGGAGTGGGCCTGGCTGCGGGCGGGCA
>DMST01000289.1:0-4188 GCA_003454975.1 Cytophagales bacterium
GTTCTTGGGCTACGATCCCCAACTGGTGATAGGTCGAAGCTTGTGAGTATCGGTCGTTAAACTCGATGTAGATATCGAGTGCCTTTTGGAAATATTCTTGTGCTTGCTGCCAATCTCGCTGTTCTTGTGCTACTCTCCCCAACTGGTGAAGGGCCACCGCTTCGTTCTTCCGGTTAGGGTGTTCTTTCGAGTACGCTAAGGCCTGTTGGTAAAGCGCCAGTGCTTCCGCAAATTCCCGCTGTCCGAGTGCAATCTGTCCCAGATAAAAGAGGCCCTCGCCGTTGGTTCTGTCCCACCGTTCTCGCAGGGCCATGGCCTCTCGCCACAAGGCCTTACTCCTTTCCCATCGCCGGGCCTCCGCCGTTTCATACCCCAACAACTCCAGTAAGGAAAGGCGCTCCAAGGCAGCTTTTTCGTCCACCGTTTCCAGGGGCAGGGCGCTCAGCTGGGTTTGCAGCTCCCCAATGCGTTCCGTCCGCTGCGGCACCGTTCCTCGTTGTGCCAACCGCTCGGGTAGGGGTGCCGGCGTAAGGGAGGCGGGTCCGGGGTCGGAGAAGTGGTACCGCTGGCTCACCCAGCTGCTCAGGTCCAGGGCTTCCTGCTTGAGCCGTTCAAAGAAGGCCGGGCTGGACCAGATGACCAGGTTGAAGGGAAACCGAAATAGATTTTCCCGCTCAAAGTTGAGCTGCTTCGTCAAGCCGGAGTCTACCACCCGGCCCTCGGTCAGGGTGAGCAGGTGCCGTTCCAGGTGGACCAGATGTACCGTCCATTGCACCGGATCGGATTGCAAAACGGTAGGTGGTAAGGCCTTTTGGAGGGTTCCGTACAGGGTTTCTACCGGGTGATCGGCCAAATCCAGCACGTGGTGCCGATACTCCGGGGTAAACTGCTGCAGCCAAACCCGAAGCTGCAGCATCCGCTGGGGCGTATCCCCACTCATCCATACCACTATGGGTGTTTTGCGTTGGTGGAGACCAAACAGTAATTCCCGGGCGCGGGTACGTTCTTCTTCGGTAGTAAAAAGATCAAACGTCGGCTCCATCTGTTTCAAAGAGGCCTTCCAGTAAAGGGTTGATGCGAATGGAGTCCGGACCATTGTAGCGAAGCAACACCAGCGAATACAAGAGTTCCTTCACCGCGGCATCACCCGTGTAAAAGTTCCCCTTCTTTAGCAGCTGAATGTGTTCCGCGCTGAGCAAATTGCGCATATCCTCCTGGAGGCGAAGGGCCGCCTTCTTGGCGGTGTCCAGGGTAATCGGGGCACCCAAGCCGATGCCAATCCCCTGCGAAACCAGGCTAAGGAGCTGTCGGGTACACCCCCCTGATTTTTGAATGAGGTAGTGTAGGGCTTCTTCTTCTATAAACTGCTCCAGCCTTATCCGCTTGGCCAACAAGGTGCGAAAGGCCACCTCTGCTTCCGGTTTGTTGAGGGGTACCATGGGCACCACAAAGGCATCGTCGTAGCTGGCCTGGGGCTCATCTTGTATGGTATAAAAGGCATTGATGGGTACGGCGATGATCATGTTGGCCGCAATTTCCCGGATCATATTGGCTCCCTGTACAAAAAGCTCTTGATACAGGGTAAAGGGCACCTTTTCCGAACCATCCACCACAAAGAGTAGGTCCTGCGCCTGGTTTTCCTGGCGCAGGGCCCGGCGTACCTCTTGCAAATACACATTGAACTCCTGTATAATACGCAGCAGGTTTTCCTTTACTTCCCGCCGGATAAACTGGGAGGTTTTACTTTCCCCGGAGAAGATGGCCTTAAAACCCAGCTTACTTTTAATGATTTCAAAGAAGTTGACGCCCGCACTGGCCTCGGCGGTCAATTCATTTTTCAACGTCGTGCGCAGCTCCTCTACCACTTCTTTTCCTTGCAAGATGGCCTCCGAAAGCTGACGCAAGGGTTTGGTCTTTACCTGAAGCTGATGCGTGCGAATCAGATCTATCAGATGCACCACAAGGAGGATGTAAAAGTCCTCGGCACGGAAACGACTTAGGTCCACCTCCTCTTCCAAAGCGATGAATACGGGCAGATAGGTACCGGGCGGAATCGCTTGTTTTTCTATGCGTCGGAGCTCGGCGGTTTTACCACAGCCCCGGTGACCCGAAAAGATGATCTTTTTATAGGTCCGCTGTTCCACCATCTGGTCACCCGAGATACCGAAACGAAACAGTAGCTTATCGAGGAATTCCCGGCCACGTACCGCATCCATATTCACATACAGGTCGGAATCAGCGAATAAATCGGGCTGAAAATGCGGCATAGTGACGTCCTGGGCGTAATGCGGATCGTCAACCGGATAAGAATAGGGTTCTGGGGTAGTCATAGCGAACAAGGTCTGTCAAAGGTAATAAATCATCACCACGAATGAATAAACACCAAAAGGTCTCCGGCTACCTGGATTCCCGTTCTATCCCTGCCGTATAACCGAAATGACCGGGCACGGTATGCCAACCTTAGTGAATTACTGGACAGAGGTCCGTTTGATGGCTCTAGCTACCGGATTCCCTACTTCTTCGCTGAAGCTGCGCCGCGTAGGCTTCGGTTTAGAACTCGGCGAAGCCTTCGGGGTGATAGGGTGGAAGGGCCTTTCTTCGTCCTGTCCTCCCGACAAAACGGAGCGTAGCGAAGTGAAGGAGGGAACTCGGTAGTGCCTGCTTTCTAACTTGCCCTTTGTAGCCGGGGGTAGCCTGTTTAGTGGGCCTTCTTGAGTCTGTGCGGATTGGTGAATAGGGGCTGTTTGGTTGCTCCTAGCCACCAGGTTCCCTCGGCAGAGCCTTCGTGATGACTGAGTCGGGTAGGCTTTACTGTGGGTTTTAGTCAAGTTTTTATTCACGTAGTCATCCCGAAACGGAGTGAGGGACCTAGGTTGTGTCTACTTCCCAGCTTGCCCTTTGCAGCAAGAGGTAGCCTGAGTAGTGGCTAGGCTTGAGTTTTGGCGGGTTGGTGATGAGGGGCTATTTTGTTAGTTCTAGCTACCAGGTTCCCCTGGCGATGCCTTCGGGATGACTGGGTTCGGTAGACTTTGCTATGGGTTTCAGTCAAGTTTTTATTCACCTAGTCATCCCGATTTGTGGACATGGTGCATAAGTCTTACCCCTGGGGATGACAGCGGGGTAGTATTGCGAAAAGACCTGCCAAGATTTACCGTACATCTTCCCACGGAATGAAGGCCATGGCTGGGTTTTCTTTTTTGATGAGCGCTTCCTTCTTCTCCCTGCGCCAGCCTTTGATTTCCTTTTCCCGGCTAATGGCCGAGTTGGGATCGGGAAACATCTCAAAATACAGCAGCTTGTAGCAGTAGTAACGCCCCGCGAAGGTTTTGAGCTTTCCCCGGTTTTCGTAGTGCTTTTGCAGCCGGGTGAACAGGTCGTTCGTTACGCCTACGTACAGCACGGTTTTCCGGGGATTGGTGAGGATGTAGACGTAGTAGGCTCGCATAGAGCCAAGATAGAGAATGTCGGTGAATTTTGAATTCGGGAAACTTAGCTGGCCCACAACTCAAGGTTTTATCTCTCCCTAGTCATCCCGAAACGAAGTGAGGGAACTAGGTTGTATCTGCTTTCCAAATCGCCGTTTGCGGAACAAGGTAGCCTGTTAGTTAGGCTTATCTCTAGGAGGGTTGCTGGTTAGGGGCCAATCGGTTAGCTCTCGCTACCAAGTTCCCTCGGCGAAGCCTTCGGGATGACATTGGGGATTTAGGTATTGACTTCAGGATGATCGTGTCGTTTAGACTTTGCTGTGGTTTTTAGTCAAGTTTTTATTCACATAGTCATCCCTAAACGCAGTGAGGGACCTAGGTTGTGCCTGGCTTCCAAATTGCCTTTGCAGCCAGGGGTAGCCTCCTCGGTGGGTTGGCTTGAGTCTAAGAGAGTCGATGGGTAGGTGCAAGTCGGTTGACCTTAACTACCAAGTTCCCTCGGCGAAGCCTTCGGGATGACATTGGGGATTTAGGTATTGACTTCAGGATGATCGGGTCATATAGACTTTGCTGTGGGTGATAGTCAAGTTTTTATTCACATAGTCATCCCGAAACGCAGTGAGGGACCACCTTGGTTGTACCTGCTTTCCAACTCACCCTTTGCAGCAAGAGGTAGCCTGTGTAGTGGCTAGGCTTGAGTTTTGAGGGGTTGATGGGTAGAGGCCAGTGGGTTCGCCCTTGCTACCAAGTTCCCTCGGCGAAG
>DMST01000289.1:4257-4737 GCA_003454975.1 Cytophagales bacterium
CTCGGCGAAGCCTTCGGGATGACTTGGGGGGTAGGATTTCGAAATCGACGGGGCCTCAAGTATAACCCGATGTATATTTTCATTGTCACATGACCGCATTTCCCCAATTAGCACATTGCCAACTTCCACCTACCCCAATAATCCCCCGCTCACAAAACCCTGAGCATCAGCACGCAACCTGAGGAGGCGGATTTACATCTCACCGATGATGTCGGTGATCCGGCTCACTTTTTAGAAAACTCAAAGCCAAAAAATCATGATCCGCAATTACCTAAAGGTTGCCTGGCGCAACCTGCTCAAGTACCGCTTTTATAGCGGTATCAACATCCTGGGCATGTCCGTGGGCATCGCCAGTGTGCTGCTGATGGCCCTTTTTGTACAGCACGAGCTGAGCTACGACCGCTACTACGAGGACGCCGAGCGCCTGTACCGTGTAGACTTCAGCGCCCGCATGGCGGGCAACGACGTGGAGCTCGGCGC
>DMST01000232.1:0-2989 GCA_003454975.1 Cytophagales bacterium
GGGCTGACCCGGGCCGGGCGGGCGAGTTGGCCCCAGGGGATACTCTCATCTACGAAGGCAACCTGTATTTGGGGCACAATACCCCCGTCCAGCTAGTACCATGATCGGTTATTTAATTAGACGGCCCATCGGGGTTACCTCCGTGGCGGTAGCGCTTATTTTGCTGGGAGGGGTTGCTCTGCGCCAGTTGCCCATCTCGCTAATGCCGGAACAGGAAATTCCGCGGATCAGCCTTAAGGTGGCTCAAAAGGGTCTTTCAGCAGAAGCAGTGGAAAACATATATCTGGACCCACTGCGCTCCGTCTTGCTTCAGGTACCGCACGTTCAAGACTTGGAGAGTATCGCCGAAGACGGAGTGGGGCGCATTGAGCTTGCACTGGATTACGGCGCCTCTACGGACTATGTGTACATAGCCGTAAATGAGGAGGTGGACCGAGTAATGGCCGAACTGCCCGATAACTATGCCCGCCCTACTGTAACCAAGGTCAGCAGTACTGATATTCCGGTGTATTACCTGGACATGCAGCTGAAAGAACCCACCGGCGAGATGCAGGAGGGCGAGCAGAAGGAATTTCTAGCCCTGAGCAACCTGGCCCGGCAGGTGGTACGGCGGCGGCTAGAACAGCTGCAGGAGGTGGCTTTTGTAGACGTGAGCGGCACCCTGGAAGCTGAGATCATGATTGAACCCTTGCGGGGCCGCATGGAATCTATGGGGGTATCTCTGGCCCAGCTAGAGGGGATGCTCAAAAGCCAGGTGTTGCCTTCGCTCAATTTTACCATTCGTGATGGTCACTATCAGTTTCCGCTTAGTTTTGATGCTGAGGTGCCCAGGTTGGCTTCCCTAGAGACCCTGTATTTCAACGTAGGCGGCCGGGTATTGCAGCTCCAGGATCTGGCCCGTGTTTACCGCCAGCCCACCCGCCCGCAAGGCATAGTAAAGACTCAGGGTGAGTCTGCTATTTCCCTGACGGTCATTAAGCAACCAGCTGCGCAAATGGCCGAACTAGACCGGAATTTGAACGAAGTGCTGAGCCATTTGCAAGAAGAATATCCCCAGGTATCGTTCACACTGGTCCGCAACCAAAACAAGTTACTGAATCTAGCCCTGAGCAATTTATGGCAATCCCTGATTTGGGGCGGCATATTTGCTGTAATCATCGTTTTCTTGTTTCTCCGGGATATTCGGGCCGCTATACTCATTGCCGTTACACTACCCGTGGCACTCATCCTTTCCGTGCTGTGTTTCTATTTGCTGGATATCTCCTTCAATATTATTTCCCTCAGCGGGCTCATCTTAGGTATTGGCATGATGGTGGACAACGGCATCATTGTGGTGGAGAATATCAAGTACTACCATGGAGGCGGGGCGCCGATGGACACGGCCTGTGTGAAGGGCAGTGAGGAGGTAGTGGTACCTATGACTAGCTCGTGGCTTACTACGGCAGCCATTTTTGTACCCCTCATTTTCTTGAGCGGTCTGGTAGGAGCCCTTTTCTATGACCAAGCCCTATCGGTAGTGATTAGTACTGGGTGCTCGTTAGCCGTTTCAGCCCTGCTGATACCGGTATACAATTACACACTCTACCGAATCCGGAGAAGGAATAAATCCGCTACCCAAGCAAAGGTACAACCCCTGATCCGGGCCTATGAAAAGGCACTGGCACGGGCCTTGGCCCGTCCGGTAGGGATGACCCTCTTATCCCTGGGTATTGTACTGGCGGGGGTTGGGGCCTATCGCAACCTGACCACGGCCCAGCTGCCCGAACTGGAGGAAAATGAAATACTACTCACCCTGGACTGGAATGAGCCGCTCACAGTAGAAGAAAACTGGCGGCGCACCCAAGCACTGATGGCCGAAGTGGCACAGGACTCTTTGTATTACACGGCCTACGTAGGTGTGCAACAGTTTGTACTGGGCGAGGAAAGGAACTTATCTCCCACGCAAGCTCAGGTATACGTGAGCACGGCTTCTGCAACTCACTTGGAAGAAACGATAAGGGAGCTCAACTACCAACTCTCGGCCTACACCCGGGCACAGTTTTCATTTGAGAGTGTAGACAACTTGTTCAACAGTTTATTCTCTGATGCAGCGCCCTTTATTCAAGGAAGGCTCCGGCCTCATGATAGCCGGGTTTTGACTGAGCCTGAGCAAGTACAAGCCGTAGTGGGGGCTCTGGAAAACCACGGCGGGGAGGAACTCTCCGTCCCCATAGCCACCCAGCTAAAACTAGTGTTGAAGCTAGATTTGCCGAAACTAGCCCTATACGGCTTAAGCAGTGAGCAGATAGTGAACCGCTTAGCACAAGAGCTGGTGCCTTTTGAGGTGCTTTCCCTTACAGAAGAGGGGGCGGGTGTATCCGTAAAACTGGGGCAGCCCTCTGCCAGACTAGACGATGTACTGGCTACTACCTTCATCAAGTACCAAGATACCCTGGCCTATCCTATAAGTGCCTTTGTACAGAACACCTATCAGGAGTCTTTTTCTGCCCTGCAAGCAGATGCCGGGGGGCCTTACTTTCCTGTGAACTTGCTCCAATCTCCTGCACCTGAACAGGCCATGGAGCAAATCACTGAGCAGGTGACAGCCCTGGGCGGCTATGAGCTGGACTTTATGGGAAAGTACTTTTCTTCCCAAGTATTGGTACAAGAGCTGTTGGTCATCATGGTGGTGGCCTTGGCGTTGCTCTACTTGATTTTAACCATCCAATTTGAATCGTTGACCCAGCCGCTGGTCATTCTACTAGAAATCCCCCTTTCGGTAGCAGGATGCTTGGTGATCCTTTGGCTGACAGGCCATACACTGAACATCATGTCTATGGTGGGGCTCATCATTACCAGCGGCATTATTATCAATGATTCTATCCTGAAGGTAGCGGCTATCAACCAGTACGTGAAAGAAGGCACTCCCCTGCGGAAAGCGGTCCTGCTTGGGGGGGAGCGCCGTTTACGGCCCATAGTCATGACCAGTTTGACCACCATGCTCGCCATG
>DMST01000232.1:3060-11691 GCA_003454975.1 Cytophagales bacterium
GGGGGGCTGGGCGCTGAACTTCAAAAACCCTTAGCCATTACCGTCATAGGGGGCTTGGGTATAGGCACCTTGGCCAGTTTGTTCCTAATTCCCCAAGTGTACGGCATGTTGCGTGGAGGATGGGCCTGGTACCGAAAACCATCGTAACTGGGTATAACGTATGGCTCCTCCTCTGTCAGATACCAAACCACAGCTCAGCACCTTCCGCGTGCTAGTCCTGTCCGTTGCACTATCGTTGCTCGGCGCGCTGGCAGTGCCCCAGCTTAGTCTGCAGCTCTTTCCCACATCGGAGTCACGGACTATGCGTGCCCAGTTCTATTGGGGTGATACCACACCCAAGCGCATGGAACAGGAGGCTACATCACTGGTAGAGGGTGCGCTGAACCGGATATCGGGCATTGAAACCATCGAATCCTTGTCGGGGCAAGGGTATGGCATGGTACAGCTTACCTTCAAACCCCAAAAAGACCTAGACTTGGCCCGGTTTGAAGTAATTCAGGTGCTTCGGCAAATCCGGGATCGGCTGCCAGAGGGGGTGAGCTATCCGCAAGTGATTGACGGAGGCCTAGAAGACTCTCCTACCCATATCAAGACCTACGCCGTGCAGTCTACTCTACATCCGATGGGAATAGAAGATGCACTGGAGCCCAAACTCATTCGCCCCTTACGGCGGCTGCCGGGCATTGACCAAGTAATAGTGAGTGGCGTGCCCCCTTACCAGTGGAAAGTTCAAGTAGCCCATCAGAAAGCTAAAGGTCTGGGGCTCTCCGTTGAAAGCATTGCCGAGCGCGTCACTGCAGCTACCCAGTCGTCTGCACTAGGCTCCCTGAAACTTACACCTACCTCCAGTTGGGCCTTCGAAGTACTGAGTCAATCTTCGGTAGCCGAAACTTGGGAGCAAATTCCGGTAACTACCTGGAAAGGGCGGGTGGTCCGCTTAGGCGAAATAGCCCACATCACGCTTGAGGAGCAAGTACCCCGGGAGATCTATCGGGTAAATGGAGAAAACACGGTTTCCATTACTCTGCTAGCCCGGGAAGACGCCAACCAGCTAGCGGTAGCCCATGAGGTAGAGGCATTAGTAGCAGAGGTATTACCTCAGCTACCGACAGATTTTACCTTCAAAGAAACCTACAATGGCACAGAGCGCCTGGAGGAAGATCTGGTGCAGATCCAACAACGGGCCTGGGCCACTACCCTATTGTTGCTCTTGTTTTTGCAATTAGTTACCCGGCAAGTCAAACAGCTACTTATCATTTTCATTTGCCTGCTCACCACCTTACTGGTCGTCAGTTTGTTGTTCTGGCTCTTCCAGATCACCCTTCACCTCTATTCGCTGGCGGGTATAGCCCTGGCATTAGGGTTCACCATCGATAATAGCCTCATCATGCTGGGGCACTGGAAACGATACCAAAACACCTTTGTATTTCGCTCCATCTTGGGAGCCACACTCACCACTATAGTAGCAGCGCTAGCTATTTTCTTCTTGGAAGAGGCGAAGCGTGAAAATCTGGGGGATTTCTCTTTATCCGTAGCTGTTTGCCTGGGTGCATCTCTGGGGGTTGCCTATTTCCTTACTCCCGCATTAGCCTTGCGCTTTGGAATAACTTCTAACAAGCCTCGCCGCCGATTTACCAGGTGGGCCCGGACCAAGGTACGGTTGATCAGCACTTACTGGAAAGGACTGCATCGACTGCGACCTGCGCGGTGGCTACTAGCACCAATTATGTTGGTAGCCCTTGGCATTCCTCTTCACATTCTGCCGAAGGAAATCAACCCTGAGTCTCCTTTAGGGCCTTGGTACAATGACCAGCTAGCTCCTGCGGTGGCAGAGATACCTGACTCCTGGAAACGCTGGCTGGGCGGAGCTTGGAGACAGTTTAACGAAGAGGTATACCAAGGCGGTGTAGCAGATCCTTTTTCCAAGCTTTCTCTCCAAGTTTCCGCTTTCGTAACTGAAGGGACCACACTTCAAACGCTGGATTCTTTGATGCAACGGATGGAAGCCTTCATCAGCCAATATCCGGAAGTAGAGACCTTCCAAACACGCATTGGCTCCAATCAGCAAGCATCGATTGAGGTGGTCTTTCTACCAGCTGCAGAGCGTACGGAGGCCCCAATGTTAATTCAGAATGCCATTGAAGGGCAAGCCTTGGCCTTGGGTGGTGGGGAATGGACCATTTCTGGCTTGGGGCAACCATTTAGCAATCATCTTTTCCGGGATTGGAAAGGGTTTAATATCAATATTTCAGGGTATTCTTTTGACCAGCTGATACCGTATGCCGAAGCTTTTGCCGATGGCTGGGCAAATCAGCCCAAAGTTTCAGGTGTGGAAATACGGGGCGCCCTCAGCCTATTTGAAGCCGCCCAAACGGTACACGCTTTTACTCCTGACCGATACCGATTGGCCCAAAGGAATGTATCTCTTCAGTCCTTACAATCTTCGTTTATGCAATTTCGGCCCCATCATCCTTTGCCCCAGCTGTACCGAAATCAAGTGTTGCGGTCTGCCTCGGTCAGCATAGGGTTGGAAAGTGAACCTTGGTCACTGTGGCACCTACAGAACCTGCCCATTTCTACCCCAAACAGTGCCACCCAACAGATACAGCGCCAGGAAACCAAACTGAGCACCCTAGGTCAGTTCACACAAAAAGCCCTGCCCGCAGAGATTTATAAGCGCAATCAAGAATACTCGGTAGGCATCTCTTTCGACTTCAATGGCCCAAAAATGATGGCCGAAAATAAAATCAGGGATCAGGTAGCCCTTTGGAATGCCGAACTCCCCTTGGGCTTTAAGGCCCAATATGATGAAGATGATGAATGGGATGCTGCCGACCCGGCCCAATACATTCTTATTGGCATTGTATTTCTGGTGGTATTCCTGCTTTGCGCTTTGTTGTTCGAGTCAGTGCGATGGCCGTTAGCCATCCTGACCTTGATTCCGGTAGCCTGCATTGGGGCCTTCTTGGCGTTTGTGCTGTTCGATTGGCCCTTTGACCAAGGAGGGTATACTGCCTTTTTATTCCTAGGCGGTATGGTAGTCAATGGTGGCATCTATATCACCGTAGAGTACCAGAGTATTAAACAAAGGCAGAATGCCCCGAAAGCCCTGAAAAAAGCGCTAGCCAATAAATTCTTCCCCATCCTACTCACCCAAATCTCTACAGTAGTTGGGCTGATTCCTTTTGTATGGGGAGACCGCCCTCAGGTCTTTTGGTCTTCTTTTGCCATTGGCACCATGGGAGGTCTGTTGGCTGCGCTTGTTGGCATATTCTTCATTCTTCCCCTCATATTAATCTCCCACAAAGCCTATAGTCCTAGTGGTTAGCTAAAGATCGGCTAAGCTCGATTCACTAGTTGCACTTGCTACTTTTCTCTTGCGCCTCCCAACACCTCACGCACCTGCGGTAGATACTTCCGGCTCACGGGCAGGTCTTGCTCTTGCAGCAACACCCGATCACGGGTAAACCGCTCAACCATAGCCCTATTGACGATAAAGGACCGATGGATACGGAGAAACGAGTCCGGTAACGTTTCCTCGAAACTAGAAATAGTGGCCTTGGTCGTCAGCGATTTTCCTTCCAGCAGGTGAATCTTCACGTAATCGCTGAGGCTCTCCAAATAAACCACGCGGTCCAACCGCACCTGGACGGACTGCCGGTTGCTTATCACCGAGATGAATTCCTGAGCTGGAGCCTGGGGAGCATTGACTAATGCCTCCATCGCTTTCCGGTTCTCCTGTAGTTGGAATACCATCCTTCCGAATGCCTGAATAAAGACCACCACATAGGACAGGAGCGTCAGGTAAAGTACATCCTTCATGGGCAGCGGCAGCAGCCCGATGTTTAGCTGGGCCATAAACCTAAGGGAGAATACCACCACCCAGGTTTCCAGATATACCGACACCACGAACAGGTATAAAAAGTAGAGACCGAACCGACTGTAGCGACGGGTGAGTAAGTAGCGAGGCACCAAGAAGGAGTTGAAGGCATAGGAAGTACCCACCACCACCGGAAATAACAAGGACACGAAGAAAAATGCTTCCCGGTAGGTGGCAGATTTTTGGGCGAAAAGCACCAACAGGATGCCGTACACGGCCAGCCAGCGTAAGACCACTCCCACCAGTTTATGCTGCAACATTTTCCTAAAAACCCTTTTCATGATACCTTAGAGGGCTATTCGTCGACGAATAACCACACAAATGGGGGATTTAACATTGCTGACTCTACACCCTCACCGCTAGTTTTGAGGCAAGCAAAACGCTGAATAGATATGGCTTATTGGTTCTACCAAGGCGATCCACTGTACATGGGTATTCTTAGCCTCCCTCTGCTGATCATCCTCTTTGGGTACACCTATCCATTACACCACCTACCCCTACCTGGGCTTGGTAAAGATGCGGCAATTCGGTTAAAAAATATCCGCGAGCTAGGGCTGTTTGCACTCGTTTTTGGAGTGCTTACGCAACTACTTGGTTTGTTGGGCGCGCTAGAGTCCATTGAGGTGTGGGGTTCGGTAACCTTAGAATTGTTGCTAGAAGGTATACGAACCTCTTTTATTCCGGCCATCTACGGGCTGATAATCGCCCTACTAGCAGTTTTGCTTACCCACCCCAGGCTTACCCCTAAATTACCCTCCGGCTAAGCCTCACCCTTTCCTCTCTTTTCACCTTCTTAATCTTCCTCTATGCAGTTTTTCGAAATTGTACTGGCTTCCTTTTGCCTTTTCGGTATCCTTTATCTCCTCTTCACCCGCAGAACCCAGCGTGTATGGGCCCTTATGGGAGGGCTTCTCCTCCTTACCCAGTTCATCTGGGAAGGAATTAGGTGGCAGCTAGCTCCTACCCAGGGGGTACTTATTATCCTCATGCTTACCCATGCTCTATTGCTAAAAAGCCGCCGCTGGATACACTACCTCACATCCTGCTTGGGAATTCTTTTGGTGGCAATATCCACTTGGGCGTGCTACGCCCTGCCCGTTTTCTCACTCCCTGAGCCTACAGGCCCTTATCATGTAGGAGTATATGATTTCGCCATTCTGGACAGTACGCGTAATGAGGAGATTACCGCGGACCCTGATGACCTTCGAGCCTTCACCGTGCGGGCTTGGTATCCTGCCTCATCTGAAGGAGAGTCTCCCGTACCTTATCTGGACCAAACCACACGCAAAGGATTCGAAAGAAAGTATGGCTTGCCCAACGGTACCTTTGGCTACCTAGACCATGTGCACACCCACTCCTACGCAGACGCGCCCCTAGCGCACGGAGCCTTTCCCATCATCCTCTTTGCCCCCGGTCTCTATACCCCCGCCAACGGCTACCATGCTCTGGTGGAGGAACTGACTAGTCAAGGCTTCTTTGTGTTTCACATTAACCCCACCTATGAAACCATGGCCAGCCGCTTTGCCGATGGCCGAGAAGTCTATTTTGACACCGAATACGCCAACGCTACCGCGTGGTCGGAGGCTATGGGCCAGGCAGTGAACACCTTTGAGAACGCCCCTTCGGATAGTGTACGCAATGCAGCTGCGATGCACATGACTGAGATCTATTCTGGTTCTGATCAGGTAGAGCGTTGGGCAGCTGATATGCTAACCGTACTACACCGGCTTGAAGCTTGGAATACGGATCCAAACTCCCCTTGGTACCGCAGCTTACAAACGAACCACGTAGCTATGCTAGGCCATTCGCTGGGTGGTGCTGCCGCGGTCGAAGCCTCCCTGTACACCCACCAAATACAGGCGGCCATCAACCTGGACGGCTCCCAGTGGGGCAACGTGGCCACCCATGGACTTCAGGTGCCTACCCTCTTCCTCAGCAGCGATTGGCTGGAAGGGCATATGGACGTAAACCGTTATATCTACAGTAGCCCTCATTCGGCACCCTTCTATCCCATTACTCTTTCGCAAACCGGGCACAGCATCTTTAGTGACATTCCCTTGATGATCCGGATACCCCAACTCAATGAAGCCGGCATCCTAGCCCCAACCGCTGCTTATAAAACCATTAACGAGTTGATTTTGGCATTTTTGAAAAAGCATGTGTTAAAAGAAAAAGACAACAATTTGGATAGTCTACTCCTAAGTAGCCCTTACTTGGAGCATCGGGAGGTTTATCAAAGAGATTAACGAGGTCGCGGGGCTCTGGCCCCGTGACTTTATCCCGAGCAAGCCTCCGGGCTTGCATGTAAATGAAATTTAATTGAGCCAGGAGGCTCAAACAGGACGAGGTCACAGGCCAAGAGGCCTGAGACAGTACATTCAGAATGCCAATACCACAGGCAACATTCCTTTCCCACCAGCATAGTCAAAAGCGCTGCTATACAAGTAGTGCTCTGGTTCGTGCACAAAACCAGCTTCCACCGGGTTTCGATGAATATAATCTACCTTTTGCTGCATCAAGTAGGCAGAAGATAGCTCAATAGGATGATTTCCTTGTTGCCAAATCTGGATCCTTACATTCTGAGGATTGTAACTTCCCTCCCGCTCAATCATATAACACAACCAGTCCCGACGGCTCTCCTGAGGATTATCATTGATGGCTTCGTACAGTCTTTTGGAGGTGTAACTTTTCATATCTCTGAGAATCCCGTGCATCGGTTCTTTACCTGAAGCCATAGCAAGGTGTACGTGATTGGTCATAATCACCCAAGCATGTAGAATCAATCCTTTGTTGTCTATGCAGTGCTGAAGGCTATCGACTACGATATCCTTATAGTGCCTACGGGTGAAAATATCCATCCACCGGATCGTGGAAAAGGAAACAAAGTATGGCTGAGATTCATCACGAAACTTATAGGCGTTACTCATCTAAAATGGAATTCATTTATGGAAATAATGAATATCCATTTACGAAATACAAAAACTAAAAAACTGTCGCAGGCCAAGAGACCTGCGACAGTATCCCGATTGAGCCTCTTGGCTCAATTCAAATCAAATTTTAAAGCAAGCCAGGAGGCTTGATCTGGAGCTTATCACGAGGCATCAACCTCGCGATAGGTATTTGCTAATCCAAATTAAGCTTACAATTGATCTCTACGTCGTCGATGATGGCGCCGAGCTGTCGGTAGAACTCCTGGGCGTTCTCGTTCCAACGGGACACCTGCCACTTGAGGCGGTGGCACTTTTGGACCTTCGCTTCTTCAATCACCCGGTCAATCAGGGCTTTCCCCAAACCCAACTTACGATGCGCCTCGCGCACGTACAGGTCATCCAAGTACATGGACTTGCCCACCCAGGTAGTGTAGGCCAGGAAATAAGAGGCATAGCCAAGAATTTCCCCAGCGGGGTTTACGGCCACAAAGCCGTTAATCAGGTCTTGCTCAGCTTCCATCCGCTCCAAACTGTTCACCATATACTCTGGAGTACGCTGAAAAGTGGCAAACTCCTGAAAGAGCGCCAGCAATGCCGGGAAATCATGAGGCGCCATTGGGCGCAATGAAAAGTCTACTTCTTTGGGCATACGTAAGAAATGTGATTTGGACGGAAAGCTAAATAAAAAAGATGCACTAGCTTTATCCCTTCAATGGCCTTAGTGCTTTAATTTTTATGGCAGAACATCATCAAAAATATATTCCCACGATTGGACTGGAAGTGCACGCCCAGCTTAATACGGAAAGTAAAATCTTTGCCCCAGATGCTACCGCCTTTGGGCAAGACCCTAACACCCAGATCAGTGTAGTATCGCTGGCCCACCCAGGCACCCTACCCAAGCTCAACCGGGCCGTGGTAGAAAAAGCCATGCGCATGGGTATCGCTTGCGGTAGCAAGATTTCTCCGATCCAGATCTTCGACCGTAAGAATTACTTCTACCCCGACCTGCCCAAAGGCTACCAGATTACCCAAGACCATACGCCCATCTGCGTGGGTGGTGAGGTACCCATTCGTACGGAGGCCGGTGAGCGCACCGTAAAGCTGAACCGCATTCACCTGGAGGAAGATGCCGGTAAGTCCATTCATGCGGACGGAGAGCCTGACACGCGGGTGGACTTCAACCGGGCGGGCGTACCCTTGATCGAGATTGTCACCGAACCGGTGATTGATTCTGCTGAGGAGGCCGCGGCCTTTATGGCACAGATCCGAAGGCTGGTGCGCTTTCTGGATGTATGCGACGGCAATATGGAGGAAGGCTCGCTCCGGTGCGATGCCAACATCTCCATCCGGCCGGTAGGCCAGGAAAAATTGGGCGCCAAGGTGGAAGTAAAAAACATGAACTCCTTGCGCCATGTGGCTCGGGCGGTAAACTACGAAATCGCCCGCCAGTCGGCTTTGCTGGATGCTGGTGAACCGATAATCTCCGAGACACGGACCTACAATGTGCAGCAGAACAAAACCTACGGCATGCGCACCAAGGAGGAATTGAACGATTATCGGTATTTCCCGGACCCGGACCTAAGCCCCTTAGTGATCTCGGACAGCTGGCTGCAGGAGGTGAAATCGGCCATGCCAGAACTTCCCTGGGCTTTGGAACAAAGACTACAGTCTGAATACAACCTGCCTGCCATGGACGCCGGGGTACTCACTGATACCAAAGCCATGGCAGATTTCTTTCTAGCCATGGTGGACCAAGGTGCCAAGGCCAAGGCCGCCTCTAACTGGCTGATGGGCCCGGTAAAAGGCTACTTAAATGACCAA
>DMST01000233.1:0-5463 GCA_003454975.1 Cytophagales bacterium
GTTGTGGTAGGGCGATATATCCGGGATCTGCGGGTAGAAACAGGGCACGCCGTACTTCACCACCGGGGTATTGGCCACTACCTGCTGAGCCCGCTCCCCTTCGGCAATGCCGAACAGCACACACAGGGCCTCGCCCAGCGCCTCGCTGCGCTCCGAGGCCTGCATAAACTCGCGGCCGTACAGGTACTGCGCGTAGTAGCCCCGCTCGGCTACCCACAGGTGCTCATTGATGCCCTGCTTGATTTGCTCCGCCACCGCATCCCAGCGGTCGGTCGGCTCGCCCAGCTCCTCGGCCATCTGGTCCAGGATGCGGTAGGTCTGGTAGTGCACCGCGTTGGTGCCCAGATTGAGGGAGTTATAAATATCAATGGGGCCCATCCAGCGGGGGTAGGACTGCTTGCGCCAGTCCAGAAAGCTGCTCTCCCCTTTCATCAGGCCCGTTAGCGGGTCTTGTATCGTCTTTAGGTCGTGCTCGGCGCTGGTGCGCAGCAGCCCGTAGGCCTCCTGCAGCCAGGCCTTATCGCCGGTAGTGAGGTACACCTCCCAAGCCGCCAGGCTCCAGGTCATGCGGTCGGTACTAATGGGCCAGGCCCCGCCCGTACCCGTGTCCTGCGTTACCCGGCCGTTACCGGTCTTGAACCGTAAGGAATTCATCGAGATTTCGGGTTCCAGTATCGCCAGCGAGAGCAGGATGCTGTAGCTGATGTCGCGGGTCCAAACACCACCCCAGGACTTACCTGCTTTGAAGGTCTGCTCTGGCCACACGTCGTTGACCAGCTCTTCCAGGCTCATCACATGAAAGGCGTCCAGCAAGGGCTTGCCGCTGGTGTAGGTTGGGTACTGGCTCACGTCCACCGTGGCCTTCCATTCGCTGGCCGTGAAGTTCTCTTCGTTGTACACGTTGAAGCCCAGCGTTACCGTGTATATGCCATCCCCATCCTCGTCCTTGAGCTGCGTGTAGGGGCGTATCAGCAGATTCTCAAAATCCCAGCTCAGGGGCTCACGGTTGCCCGCAATGAATACGCCGATAAAGTCTTCCTTCGCCAGCCGGCTGCCGTCCGTGCCCTCATAGAAGCCCTCCTGCTCAAAGGCTTCCAGCACGGGGCTCAGGTCCAGCTGAAACGTCACTTCCGTATTCGGTTCCAAAAATGCATCCTCCGCAGGGGCTTCGGGCGTGGTTTCGTCCTGCTCACCAAATACCCGCAGGGGCACCGTTACTTTCCCGTCCGTGGGGCGGAGCACCTCTACGTGGTTGCTGCCAAAGGGCAATTCGTTGTCCTTGCCGTTCAGGCTAAACTTAAACTCCAGGTGCCGCGGAAAGCTAGCATTGGCGGGACTCTGGTAGGTGCTGCTCATCTCGTTAGCCGAGGTAGCCACCGCTTCAAAGTCGCCCTGAATCACCCGATTGTGTGTGACGGTAAAGGATTCGGATTGGTACAAGGTATCCATAGTCGTAGTCGGACCTCCACAGCCCCCAATCATCAGGAGGGCCACGATCCCTAGAAGTGTGCGTTTCATGGGCGGAAGATAGGGAAAATTGAAGGACGAGGTACAAGGGACGAGGGACGAGGTACTAGGGACGAGGGACGATCGGGCTGGCGTTCCAGGTTCGAAATCACTTTTGAATTAGCAAAACAAACGGCCGTCTCCTCCCAGAAACGGCCGTGGTGAAAGCTGACACCGTGCACTCCTTAACTTTACTGATCAGCAGGCTCTATGTCGGATACTATGTAGAAAAGCTTGAGGGGCTTGCCGAGGGTGGCATCGAACCCAGCAGCCCGAAGCAAGGCGTCCGAACCGGAGAACAGCTCCAATTCCTGAGCCCACCAGGCATTCGGTTTCATGATGTACATGCGTACGTTGTAGCGCTTGGCACCCGGCACCCCAAAGGAGAAGGGCGTCTGAAATTTAGTATCTACACCCCAGGTTTGAGACTCACCAAAGCCTAGGGCGGCGCTCATGGACATCTCAAAGCCTACCTGCACGGAGGCCTCCACTTTACCAAAGATGCTGGCATCTACATCTACTCCCACCCCGGCATAGGCCTGCGTTTCCAGGTTCACCGAGGCCTCTGTAAAGGTGTTCTGGATGGCCTTAAAGTTGTCGCTGGATACCCCCGAGCTGTCCACGGTAAATTCAAGGAAGCGACGGGCATTGCCGAACAGGTCACTCCCCGAAAGCACCTGCGCCTGGGGGATAATGATGTTCTGCACGTAGTTGGTGGCGTAGCCGGGATCCAGCTTCTCTTTATCCGTATCCGAGAGGTTGTTGTACAAGTCCCTCATGGTCTGATTGATGGAGTCCTCCGTATAGGTTTCAATCTCCCCGGGGGTATAGGCAAAGGTGCCGTACTGGCTAGACTTGCGTCGGGTTCGGTTGCCGGGCACGGGAGTGACCTGACTCATAAGCGGTGCTGCCAGCCCGGAGATGAGCGCCTCGCCCAGGTCCTGGAAGAAAGAGCTGGTTTCGGAGAGTTCATACATAGTAGTCCCGTACACCTCTCCGTAAGGGTCTATGTCCGGGGTGCCTTGGTTATCTATCACCACCGACTCTACCGAGAAGCCACTCTGGTTGCGTACATCTTCTTGTTCTTCATAGTAGAAGCCCACCCCGGCTTTGAAGGAGGCCTCGGCCGACTCACTTACGCCTTCTACGGTTACCTGCTCGCTGGCCCGAATGCCAAACATGAGTTTCGTATCAATCTTACGGGAGGTGGATTGGCTGTTTTCCACCCCGTAGGTCACCTCGATGATGGAGTTGTTGGAGCCCGTAGGACCAATGTTCTGCTTGGGTACAGGAAAGCTGTCCATGATCACGCTCATGGCCGCTACATCGGTATTTTCCGGTTGGTACTGTTTGTAGTTGGGTATCTGTGAGTTGAGCCCCCACTGGCTTACCTGGAATCGCACCTTTTTGGAGCCGTTGCTGCTCTCATCACCGCTGGCGTAGCACAGCATCATGTACACCGTCTGCTGGTAGGCCGGCCGGTTTCTGTCTCCCGTAGCACCCGTACTATCATTGTACCGCCCCTGGTAGGTATTGCTGGTGAGGAACACCCCCGTAATGCCCTTGCCTACGCCTTTATCGCTGAAGTTATTGTCGCCAAACTTTTGTTCCTCGCCCAATACGGGTTGGGTACCTCCGCCCAACGCGGTATTGAAATACCGAAACGCCAGTTTATCATGGTCTTTCAAAGCATAGACCAGCATCATACGGCCCGCCGGATCGCGCACCACGTCTACCGTTTTGCTGGCATCCTCCGTACCCAGGAAGGTGTAGGTATTGCCATCAATTTTGGCCGTATCCGGTAAGCCACGCTTGTCTAAGGGCAGCAAGATATTTTGCATCTTCTGCTCATCAGTCGAATACACCGAGGTGAAGCTCCACAGTTCCGATCCGGTATCGCTGTCCTGGCCTACGGCATACCAGTTAGCTTGCGCCTTGTGGTAACTCTCGTTGGGTGTGAGGCCTAGTGCTACCAGGTCTACCTGAGTCAGTTCGCTGCCAATCCATTGGTTGGTGGTGGTGTTGAGCGTGGCCGGATCCAACCACACCGAGTTATGGATAAGTTGGGATGGGGTGGCCGCAGTCCACGATAATACGATACCCTCTTGGATGGCATAAGCACTAGGCGTGCTTCTCATACCGTTCAGGTTGCTGCCCCCCGGATAACCCTCTCGGGTATACTTCAACGGAATGGCCGAGGGGCTCCAGCTACCCCCGCTCATCACGGCAACGTATAGCTGATTGTTGTTCCGGTCTACCCAGAAGAGGTAGTAGCTGCCCTGGTATACCACCGAGGCCGGGCGGCATGGGGTCTCCATCGTAGCGCCGTTCTTATTGGGCACCAAGGCCGATAGCGATTGCAGCTGCCAGTTATTACTACTTTTCACACTGTCGGGGTTGCCCTCCTTGAGCCCTCCGGTATCCAGTTGGTGAATCTTGAGGTCATAGTTACTGTGCGGTACCGCATAGTACACGGTGTTGCCCACCAACTGTGCAGTGGCGCCATCCGTGGCGTGGCCCGAGCTGCTGCTGGGCGAAAACTCGCCCGACTGATAAGGTGTATCTGACATGATAATAATGAATTGGGGTTTGACTTATCGTTGTCGTTTTGACAATTCAAAGGTGCTGGAAGAGGCCGCGGCATAACACACGGTAACCCGGCATTTTACGCCTCCCGGGATCCCGGGATATCACGCGGTTACACCTACGAAAAAGCTTCGGTGGACGAGCAGAGGCCCGAAATTCGAGCTTCCAAGGTGGCTTTGGTGATTTCTGGCTAATACGGTTTTTTGGCGAAAGACCGGAAATCAGGTTACTTGAGCGCGGTACAAACCCACCTCCCTTATGAATACTGAAATCCTCCCGCACCTCCATTTTGGACGCCTGGTAGATCACGACATTTTGGACAAAGCAGCCAGGAAGAAGGCCTATGTGCTCTCGGTCATGGTGCCGATGCCACCGGCTGCTGCCTTGGCTAATGATCCGAAATTGAAAACCACCGATAACGGCAAGACCTACGAGGTTTCTTTTGAAGTAACTGAGGTGCTCTATACCGGAGTGGGGATAGATTCACGCGTTCTGATGATTGAAGAAGATGACCTGGAGGGGGTAGAGCGGATTACCGTTAAACTGGAATTTTTGGGTGCCCTCCAAGACAAGTATACCACCACCCCCAATACCATTCCCAAAGCCTTAGCAGAACCGGATATCACCCACGTAGCCTTGGGGGATGAGGTCATTACCCTGATCAAACCCCATGTATTTCTGAAGGTAACGGCCAGCAACCCATTATCCGCAGCGGGTACCCCCCTGCAATATGAACTGCGCACCCTGATGCCGCTGTCAAGTGGCTTGGCTTACGACTCCATCTCAGGCCCCTACCATGACGTCAATACGGCTACCACCTTCGTTTCTATCCTGTTTAAGGAAGATACGAGCAGCGGCCCGCAAATAGTAGGAAAAAACCTGAGCTGGGATACTGCACTACCCATAGAGAAGGTAACCGTGAGCGGGGTGCAGGCAGACCCCCGGGTGAGCGGGTCTACCACTACCCAAACCGAAACCCCCGATATTGGTGGGTGATGGGCATGGCCGTACCTGGGTGCTGTTGGGCCTGTTGTGGGTACTATCCTTCCCCTTGCCAGCCCAGCGGGTAGACACCGTGGCCTTAGGGAGGCACCTGCAAGAGGCCAAGAAACAGCCCGATAGTGCCTGGACCTATCTGAAAAAGGCCCTGGCCGAAATAGGACCGGATTCTACCCATGCCTGGGCAAGCAGGGTATACTTTGAACTTGGTGCTAGCTACTATTTGCAGGGCGAGTTGGATTCTTCCCGGCATTACCTGCAAGCCGCTCTGACAGGGGGTACGATAACAAAAGTGCAAGCGGACGCTTGGCTTTTGATCAGCCATATAGAGGCGCTAGAAGCCCAATACACAGCCGCCCGGCAAGCGGCCCG
>DMST01000233.1:5487-5691 GCA_003454975.1 Cytophagales bacterium
CCGCCAGCAGTATAGCCTGCTAGGAGACACCCTGGGCCTGGGGCGAAGTTGGCTCAACGAAAGTACGGCCTGGTACAAAGCCGGCGAGCTGGATAGGGCCGTAGCAGGAACCCTCAACGCCCTCGCTTTTTTTAAGGGGGTAGGGCAGACTTCTGCCGAAGCCAGCACCTTGCTAGGCTTAGGGTCGGTGCACCTAGACCAAGG
>DMST01000233.1:5707-5918 GCA_003454975.1 Cytophagales bacterium
CTGGACCAAGGGTCGTACACGCGGGCCCGCAGCCATTTTGATGAGGCAAACGCTCTATACCAATCCATACAGGACACCACAGGACAGGCCCAGGCCCGGCAAAACCTTAGCCTGTGGT
Source organism: Cytophagales bacterium (assembly GCA_003454975.1). Classification (GTDB taxonomy): domain Bacteria; phylum Bacteroidota; class Bacteroidia; order Cytophagales; family Cyclobacteriaceae; genus DMST01. The sequence continues at coordinate 5,826 of DMST01000233.1, forward strand.
ATGCCCGCCAGGGTCTGCGCGATTCCGCCCAGGCGGAGCTACGACAGAGCGCGGTTTTGTATCTGGCAGCCGAGGACAGTGTGGGCTGGGCAG
>DMST01000527.1:0-161 GCA_003454975.1 Cytophagales bacterium
AGGCGCAGCCTGTTTTCTGCCCTTGTTTGGGGGAGTGCCTTCGGAAGCGCAAGCCGACCGGCTGGTAGCCCACCTGGGGGACTATGACCAGATGTACGGGATTCCGTCCTTTGATCCACGCCAGCCACAATACGAACCCAAGAAGTACTGGCGGGGCCCCG
>DMST01000527.1:264-5743 GCA_003454975.1 Cytophagales bacterium
CTACATGATTTGGAAGGGACTGCTCCGGTACGGCAAAACGGCTGCGGCCGATAGCCTGAAAAATCGCACCTTGGAGATGGTAGAGCGCTACGGCCTGGTGGAATACTACCCTGCCGATACCAAAGAAACAACCGGATACGGGGCGGAAGATTTTAGCTGGTCGGCCAGCCTGGTATTGGACATGATAAATAGCTGATTATGAACGGACTGGACTACGTCATTGTGGTGGTGTACTCCCTGGGGTTTATCCTGCTGGGGTACTTCTTTCGGGGCAAGAAGAATAAAGCTGAGTACTTCCTGGGCGGGAAGTCCTTTGGGTGGTTGCCCTTGGGCCTGTCCGTGATGGCTACCCAACTCTCCGCCATCAGCTTTATCTCCGCTCCTGCCTTTGTGGGCCTGCGGCCCGGTGGCGGTATGCAGTGGCTCAGCTTCGAGTTTGGCGTGCCGCTCGCCATGATCTTCCTTTCGGTATTCCTGCTGCCCTTCCTGTACCGGGCGGGCATAGTCAGTATTTATGAGTACCTGGAACGTAGATTTGGGCGCAGTACCCGGTTGCTAATCAGCATTGTGTTTCAAGTGAGCCGGTCCTTTGGCACTGCCGTGATGGTCTATGCCGTATCGCTCATCCTGATGAGCATTTTGGATATTCCCTTTTGGCAGACCATCCTGGTTATCGGTGTGATCACCGTTATCTATTCCTACCAAGGTGGCATGAAAGCCGTGGTGTACGGCGATATGATCCAGATGGTGATTTTGTTCGTGGGCATCATCATCTGTATGGTGGCTGGGCTCAATCAACTGGGTGGGTGGTCTGAGCTGGTGGCTTCGGTGGATGCCTCCCGACTCGATGCGGTCAATTTTGAGGTCCTGGGCATAGGTGGCGATGGCGAATACGGCTTCTTTCCCATGATGATTGGGGGCTTCTTCTTGTATGCGTCCTACTACGGTACGGACCAGTCGCAGGTGCAACGATTGCTTTCGGCCAAGGACCTGCCTACGGTACAGCGCACGCTGCTTTTCAACGGGCTTATGCGTTTTCCGGTCACGCTCACCTACTGCATTATGGGGCTCATCATCGGCACCTTTGCCATGAGCAATTCGGCCTTTATGGGAGAAATTCCCACCGACCGGGTAGACCTGATGATTCCCGTTTTCATCCGTGATTATTTGCCGCATGGGGTCATTGGCCTCATCATAGTGGCCATCCTTTCGGCCGCCATGTCTTCCCTCAGCTCGGCCATCAACTCACTAAGTGCAGTAACCACCGAGGATATCCTGGTGGGCAATCGCGAGGTGGATGAGGCTACCTACGCCCGCTATTCGAAAGGGGCCTCGTTCTTTTGGGGTGCAGCCTGCATCCTATTGGCTTTTTTCGCTGGCGATATTGCCGATACTGTGATCGAGGCCATCAACAAGATTGGCTCCGTATTCTACGGGCCCATTCTGGCTACTTTCATCGTGGCGGTGGGCATCCGTTCCATTGGGGCCCGGGCCATGAATGTGGGTTTACTATCCGGGGTAGGCGTCAATATTTATCTCTGGCTTGGTGTAGGCGATGATCTGTTTTGGTTCTGGTGGAACTTCATCGGGGCTGCGGTTAGCCTGCTGGTGGCCTTGGGTGTGTCTCGCTTTGCGAAAGAGGAGGCCAAGGGGGAGGTGGTTACGAAAGGTGCATGGGCCGTCAACCGAAATCAGATCGCAATCTTGCTGATCGCCTTTCTGCTCATGGTAGGCATCAGCCTTTCCATTCCATACCTCTTCTAAAAACAAACACTTGAGCAAGTGATGGTACAAAAGGAGGGAGAGGACGGGCTTCCGTTGGCGAGTCCTATCGTGTTGGTGGCTCCTGATAAGTTCAAAGGCTCCCTAAGTGCACGGGAGGTATGCGAAGCGGTGGAAGCGGGCGTATTACGTTCGCTGCCGCAGGCCCGGGTTCAGAAGGTGCCTCTGGCCGATGGGGGAGACGGTTCGTTGGACATCCTGGAGGAAGTACTGGGACTTGAGAGAATTTCGCTCGAAGTACTCGATCCATTGTTTCGTCCCATCCAGGCCCATTTTGGTCTGCGGGGTGAGGAGGCGTACGTAGAACTGGCCTTGGCCTCGGGTTTGCCCCTATTGCAGGCCTCCGAACGGCACACTTTGCGAACCACTACCTACGGCACGGGGCAGCTGATCCGCGAGGCCCTCGGTAGAGGCGCGAAGCAGGTGTATTTGCTAGTAGGAGGGAGCGCCACCACCGATGGTGGCATGGGGTTGGCCGCCGGAATGGGTTTTCAGTTTCGGGACCGGGCCGGGAAGACGCTTCGGCCCATGGGGGCTAATCTGGGCCGAATAGCTTCGGTGATTTCTCCCGGAGAAAGCTGGGGCGAGGTGGAGTTCATCTTGGTAACAGACGTCCAAAATCAACTGTTGGGTCCGAACGGAGCGGCCTACCAGTATGGTCCTCAGAAAGGGGCTACGCTGGAAGAGCTGGCGGTGCTAGAGGCGGGCATGACCCACTTTGCTCAGCTTACACAGCAGCGAACCGGGATTCCTGTGAAAAACATTCCGGGCAGTGGGGCTGCAGGGGGCGTAGCCTTGGTGGTGTGCGGTTGGCTGGGTGGCACCATTCGACCGGGTATCGATAGCCTATTGCAGGCGGTTGGCTTTGCGGATATGCTAGCCACAGCTGACCTGGTTATTACGGGAGAGGGTAAGATGGATGCACAGACGCTGCAAGGCAAGGTAGTGCACGGCGTGGCCCGGGCTGCTTCCGCTACCGGAGTACCCGTGTGGGCCGTCTGCGGGCGGAATGATCTTTCCCCCGAAGAAATCCAATCTTTGGGCCTGGCGGCCGTTTCTTGCCTGAGCCGGGCAGACTTAAGTGCGGAATATTGCATGAACCATGCGGCCGTCTTGCTGGAAGAACGCACGGTTGAATTACTTTTATACCGTTGGGTGTAATGAAGCACAGCAATAGGCTTGTAACAGCAGGAGGTATTAGGCCTTTGGCGCCATGATTTTTGGAAAATACTTCCTCTGGAGGAAGGATGAGGAAATTATCAGAGCCCGGAACACATCCGTTGGTATAGTGCCTTATTTTTACGTTTTAAATCACAGCCTACATGAACACAGCGCTGACTGCTATTGAAGAGGAACTAACTGCCCAAGGTTTTCAATTTGAACGCAAAGACCTGGAGCGCCCTTGGGGTGGCTTTTGGGCCATCGATCGTGAGCAGCTAGACCAGTTTATTCGAGTCTATTTTCAGGGTATTGTAGAGCCCCAGGCAGACCAGGATCGGAGCCCCAAGATACTGGCAGTGGCCCCGCAGAAACGACTTTCCTGGCAGTACCACCACCGCCGGTCAGAAATCTGGCGTGTTGTCAGCGGTGAAGTGGGGGTAATTAAGAGCGATACCGACGAGCAAGGCCCCCTGCAAACCTACCGCCCCGGTGATGTGATTCGGCTGGCGCAAGGAGAAAGGCACCGCCTGGTAGGTCTCAAGGATTGGGCCACTGTCTCCGAGATCTGGGTCCACACCGACCCCAACCACCCTTCTGACGAAGACGACATCGTCCGAATCAACGATGACTTCGGTCGATAACAGCCCAGGGTTGAGATTTGGCTACGTCACTCCATGAGCGCGGAAGTTGCTTCCCCGCGCTCACCTTCAATAAGAGAACTAAGTCCACTCTCCCTGTATTGACTTAGCGATTCAAATAGGCGACCGATCTTTCGGCCACATTCATTCTAATGTTCATGTGGAAAAGAGAGAGTTCTATGCCGTGATAATCGCCCTCACCAGCATCATTTTCCAAGTTCTGGTTTTCAATCAATAACACCCCGTTTTCACAAAAAGCATGGGTATGCTGAAGGATGGGGGCGTCTAGCTGCCCGATGAGCTCATCGCCAGCCTTATCGGCTCCAATCAGTTTGATTCGGGTTTCTCCCGATTCGGGCACGTACCCCAAATGGTCGGTAGCCGGGGCAAATTCCCCATCCCGTTTCCAGTTCAAGGGGTTTACACAGACCACCCCCGTTTTACCCCAGTCCTGCGAGAGCTTGACACCTTCGGCATGGGTATTGAAGTTGATGATACAATGCGCTTGTGTGGCGCTATCGGACACCCCTACTGTCTCAAGCCCAGCGGCCCAATCATTCGTGATATTCGTAGTGCCCAGAAGGTAGGCCGCAATCATCCTTTCGGACAGTTCCGTGCCGTCAATAAATTCCTCAATCAGCTTCATGCCGTGATAGCTGCCTTGGCTGTGGCCGGCTAAGATGAAGGGTCTGCCCTGGTTGTAATTATCTAAGTAATATTGGAAGGCCTCCCTTACATCTTCATAGGCTAGGGAAAGGGCTTTTTGTTCGTTGTCCCCCTGCATGTTAGTGAAAACCACAATGGCTGCTTGCCGATACCGCGGAGCATAGACTTGACAGTCATTAAAAATGCTGGCATTATTCAGCATCAACTTGTCCGTATTTCGGCTGGTACCTGAGGTCAGATCGATGGGATCATTCCAGTACTTTCCCTGGAAATACCCGGATGGGTGAATAAAGAATACATCCACCGCTTGCAAAACAGGATCGGCACCAGCAATACCCTCCGGTCGGTAATCAGCGAAATCCTCCATTTGCGGCAGTGCTGCCCAATACTCGTCTTGGGCATAGTTGGGCGGTGGCGGAATTCGGTCCTCTGAAAAATCGTGGTTGGGGGTGATCAAATTGACCACGAGGGGCTCACAGCTAACAAAAAACAAGAGAAGAGCCATCGCGGCAATGCCTGAACGGATGGGAGATTTTTGAAACACGATGAATTTTTCTTGGGAATCCTTTATATGCAGAACTTATGTCCTCAATAGAAACCACCATGGCTATGGGGATTTCCATTTAGATAGTGTACGCATTTGGTCCGCAGACGATGCGGCACCAAGCTAAGAATTGAAGTCCCTACCTCCTCCAGAATAACTTGGAGCAAAAGGTCGATCTTTTTTACTCCAAGTTGATTATTCCTTACAAGTTTATCCCCGCCGTCTCCGTAAGTCGAAGGTATACGGGAACTCCTTATTCGGCGTGGGCTCCTCCATGGGTACATTCTTAATGTCCGATTTGTAATCGGTATTGATGTACCGGCGGCTTTCTTCCGGCTCTCTGGAGGCAGCGCTCTCACCCGGCCTGGCCTCTGCTTTTGGTACTTCTTGCTCAAATCGAGCGTCTTGCCTGCGAATGCTTGCCGGAGTTTCCCGCCTGCGCCACACCTCTTCAGAATCGTACCCGTAGCCATATTTGTTTCCTTCAGCCTCTCCTTGGGTGTGTCCAAAGTCGAAGAAGCGGCTCTCGCGGCGCGACTCAGCGGCATAGGAGTTGACGGGGAAGTCCTCGTACCCACGGCCACCGGGGTGCGATACGTGGTAGGTACAGCCCCCAATCGACTTCTGGTTCCAGAGGTCGTAGATATCGAAGACCAGCGGCGTGTCTACCGGCAGGGGCGGGTGGAGG
>DMST01000384.1 GCA_003454975.1 Cytophagales bacterium
GGCCGAAGAGGCGCTGGGTGTGGCCCGGCTCCAGATGGGTCAGGGAGTCCGTTACCCAGTCGTCTATCTCGTCGAAGACGGCCTGCTTGCCCGGGTAGATGTTGGCCCCAAAGGTGGCGAGTCGCCGTACCTTCTCTGGGTGCTCTATGGCGAGCAGCAGCCCTAGAATACCCCCATCGCTTTGTCCCCAGATGTTGGCACTATCCAGCTCCAGCCGGTCCATAAGTACGGCGATGTCCTCGGCCATTTGGCGGTAGGTAAGGGGCACGCTAGTATCGTCCGTAGAGTTGCCGTGGGCACGGCTGTCTACCACGATTACCTGATACTGTTCCTGAAAGTGCTCAATCTTCCAGGCCGAAGAGGCGATGGAGCCCCCGTTGCCGTGCAGTAGGAAGAGGGGCTCGCCCTTGCCATACACTTCGAAGTACAGCTCAATGCCGTTGAGGGACAGGGTATGGCCGGCCTCGGGGTTGTTGCCGTAGTTGGGCGACTGGGCCGCCAATGGGCCGAAAAATGAGAGTAGGCAAAGGGCAGTGCCCAGGCTTTTTTGAAAAAGTGTCATGTTGTTGGGGTGGTTTCCCAGTAGACTACCGAAAGGCTCCAAGGTTACAAGGGGGGGGCAAGCACTCCCAGCATTCACCCGCCTTATTCCATCTTTTTAATGCATTATACCAAATAATAAGGCTCTCATAACTCAATCTGTCCAAGTTAGCAGTAGGGTGCCTTACTTAGCTAGCAATTACTAATGACAACTCTTTTAACCTCTAAAAACTATGGCAAATATCACTTTAGTTGGTGTTCCACAAAGTATAACGGATAATCTCCCAAGGCAATGGAGACCGCTCGTTAACCTCGAAAAGATTGGCAGTGTTTTTTTTCTGCATGTGATGGTTTACCTAAATGAAGATGGACCATTTCCATCCGGTTACCCTTCGGATCAGGAACTGGAGACTACTGACGTGCTTTTAAGTTATAATGATGAAATGGAAGTAACCTATGATGTCCAAATAGAGACGACTATGGATCGGTATTTTGGCAGCGCCGAGGAAAATGGTCCCAATCCTCCCAACCTTTGTACGTTGTGGTATTTTCAATTACAAATTGATAATTACAATGGCGAAAAACCATTGTACGTGCGCTACAAGCACCTCAACAACAATGACTATGTCTATCCGATAGGCGCCTTAGTTTATCCCATCTCTAATTATAATTTTTAATAAATCATGAGCGACGGAAATATTACAACACACCCAGATGCCTACGAGGTGATAAATTTGGAAATTGAGCGTATCGCTACCGACCAAACAATGTTGTGCGAGAACCCGATGGTAAATATAGAGCCAGGAGAAGAATTATGGGCAGATAGAGATACTCCTAACCTATTTCGAGTTTACATTCTGGTATACTTACCTGGCCAGGGTGATGATTACTTCCAAAAGCCGATTCTCGATGTCACTTCCCGTATGGTAAGTAGCGGTGTGGTTTCAGGTAATAGTACAGGTGAAACCACAACTATTTTACCAACGACATCAATAGGCATACCACCCCTCATGAATATCCCCGAAAATTGTCTAGAGTCAAGGCTATTCACCATTTTTTATTCCTCTCTAGGATGGGAGGCTAGTCATCCCTTGGGTTACGATTTATGGAAGATTAATTTTAAATATAGGCTAAAGGCACAGGGGAGTCATCTGAGTCCTTATACCATCCCCACGATTCGGGTAATTAAGCGTGATTCTGATCCGGAAACGACCCGGGGTACCGTAACTACCACACAGAATCCATTTACTTAGGTAGGGTAGGTTAACCATATTGGTTAATTTACCCATACATGAGATCATTCCCGATTTACATACTCTTGGTAGCCGTTGTGGGTATTCCCACTTCGGCCTTTTCGCAATCCGTGACCATGGTAAACACGGTTGCGGAATTTACACAACACGTCGATAGTCTATCGCAACAGCAGCATATCACCGAGGAAGAGCACCAGTTCTATGAAACTGTCTACACCGTTATAACCCGCTTCTCTTCCCAGGAATACGATAGTGTACTCATTGGCATTAGTGGTATTGAGCAGCTTCCATATTCCAAATCAATAGCCCCCTGGTTGATCCAATTGAAGGTGCTGTCGTTGATGGAGTTAAATTTATTTGATGAAGCTGCGAAATCTATTCGAGCAGCATTGGTTGCAACAGACTCTTTAGCTTCCAGGAATAAAGTTCCCGGCATTGAAGATATGGGGTTTCAATTTGGTTCGTCTTGGATTGAATCGGGAGAGTATCGCCGCGCTATCCGGTGGTATCTGTATTGGCTGAATACTCAACCTAAGGATTATCCAAAAGTACTTAGCCAGGTTTACCACAACTTGGGGATATCCTATCTGCATCTTGAGCAATTTGATAGTGCTCAAATTTTCCTGGATCAACCCCTTAATGTAATGGAGGTCTTGAATGATACGGTATTGCTTGCCTACACCACCATGGATCTGGCTAACCTCTGCTACGTGCAGTATCTAGACGATCAGGCCATCCCGCTTTTTGAGCAAGCGTTGGCGTACGCTAAGCAAAGCGGAGATACTACAGTATGGAAAACGGCGGAGCTGAATATGGCGGTGGTAGAAGAGAACCGGAAGGACTACGCTGCGGCGCTAGCCCACCGCAAGGAATACGAACGCCTGCTTACCGCCGAATGGAACCGGGACCGGATCTGGGCGCTGGCGGAGCAGCAAAAGGAGTTTGCCATTGCCACCAAGCAGCAGGAGGTAGACCTGCTGGCCGCCCAACGCCAGCAGCAGGAGGCGGAGCTCGCCCGACGGCGTACCCAACAGCTGACCCTTTCGGGGATTGCGGGGTTGCTGCTCCTGGTAGTGGGCATTGTAGCCTGGAGCTACCGGCAGCTGCAGGGCCGCAACCAGC
>DMST01000385.1 GCA_003454975.1 Cytophagales bacterium
ACGCTCTTCCGATCTCCAGGTATGGCCTGTATACCCCAACCCTACCCAAGATGAGGTTTCCGTACGGCTAAACCATGAGCTAGCCGACCAAGCGCAGGTGCGGTTGCTTACCTTGGATGGGCAGTCCATCCCCGTACAAGTACGTGTAGACGGAGCCCTCTTACGCTTGACCGTAGGCCAATTGCCCACCGGCCTATACCTACTGGAAACCATAACTCCGTCGCACCGACAGATAACTCGTCTTTGGGTTAACCCATAAGTATGGGAAATTTTATGTGTTGAATTTTGAATGATCAATGCTTGGGCATTGGAATCTATTGCTCCGCATTCATTCAAAATTCAACACGTAGCTTTCATCACCAATTTTCCGTATTCTTAATCTATCAACCTTCAGTACCATATTCCCCCGTATCCGCTCCGCACCTACATCCGGTCGATGATGTGCTATGCGGACTACAGCGGCACTTCACGCTACGAAATGCTGCTGCCCGATGGTAATCCCCAGCTAATCATTCCGCTAGATGATGGTCCCCGGGTGGCGGTAAGCAATACCGAGAGCAAAGATTCGTACACCCGGCTCCCCGAATCCTGGCTTACGGGATTGTACTCACAACCGCTGCTTTACGAATCGGAACAGAAAGCTACTACCCTATCGGTGCAGTTTGAGGTTTACGGGCTAGCTAAGCTCCTGCACGTGCCCGCCAGTGAGCTCACCAACCAACTGGTGGAGTCTCGGCTACTTCTGCAAGACGGAGTGCTATTCCTGAGGGAGAAGTTGATGCGCGCAACTACGTTTGCTCAGCGATTCCGGATCACCGAGCAGTTCTTCCTTTCCCGATTGCCGGAAGGCAGATCCGGTTTGGCCGAAGCCATTGTGCAAGAACCTACCTTTGACCGTACTTCCCTTGGGCAGATTAGTAAGGACTACGGCTACTCCCAAAAGCACATCGCCCACGAGTTTCGCTGCACCATAGGCCTCACCCCAAAAAAGCTCCAGACTCTGAACAGCATCAATCGGGCCATTCGGATGTTGAGCGAAAGCCCTACCCTACCCTCTGCTCAGGTAGCCCTGGACTGCGGGTTTTACGACCAATCGCACTTCATCCGGCAGTTTAGAGCCATTACCTCCCTCACTCCAGAACAGTACCGACAGTATACCAAGGCCTACCCACACGTCATTTCACTGCCTTGAGGCCTGCACCAAAACGAAAGCAACTCAGGCATTCCGTCCTTTCTTTTACAACCGTACAACAAATCCATTATATTTCTTTTACATTAGTTGTTGAAATGCTTTTCGGTCTGCTCAATGCTTCCCAAGTCCCCCTCATCCGAACCCCCTCCCAAGAATTGGCTCAAATTTTTGCGTTGGTATTGTTCGCCTGATTTTTTGGAAGAAGTAGAGGGGGATCTTAGAGAACGCTTTGAATATACACTTGCCACCCGGGGCCTGGCCAAAGCCCGGAGGCAATTTGCCGGAGGCGTTCTACGATTCTTCAACTACTCGACCATCCGAGGCAATGGCAGGCTCCATCCGCAACAAAACATACTGTCCATGTACCGTAATTTCTTGTTGATTGCCCTGCGCCGGCTCCGGCGTGAAAAGGGATATGCCGCCCTGCACATTCTGGGCCTTAGCTTAGGGCTTAGTGCCGCCTTGTTGCTGGGTATTTACATTCAGTACGAGAAAAGCTACGATCAGTACCTGCCTAACTCCGAACGCACTTATAAGCTAACCGAAGCCCGAACAGTGCAAGGACAAACCACGCAACGGGCGATAGCTCCCTACGCTTTTGCCCGCATATTACCTCAGCGGTTTCCGGCGGTAGAAAATGCCAGTGCCGTTTCCGGTCCTTACCACGAACAGCAGGTGACCGTAATGCGAGAGAATGCCGAACCGAGCCACTTCCTGGAGGGGAATGTGTACCTGGCCGACAGTAATTTTCTGGAAGTCATTCCCTTGGAAGTACTGGCCGGCAACCGCCGTACCGCCTTGCAGGCGCCACACTCCATCGTAGTTACCGCCTCCACGGCCCGTAGATTTTTTGGAGAACAACCGGCCCTGGGTAAAGAACTCACCGTCTCCGGGTCACCCTCCGTAGTCACCGCAGTTGTGGCTGATCCACCCGGCAATTCTCAGTTCCGATTCTCTTACCTGGTATCCTCTGCCTCCATCCGTTGGTTCAGCTCCACTGACTTCAGTATGGCTTCCGCTCACTGTTTTGTCACGCTACAACCAGGGGCCTCCCCTGTCGCATTGCAGGCTCAACTTCCCGAACTAGTGGCCAACTATGTAGCTCCTGAAATGGCGGTGCGGGAAGGGCAGTCCTGGGAGGCCTTCCGGTCCGAAGGCAACGACTACGCTTACACGCTTCGCCCCCTCACCTCGGTACACCTAGACCCTGACGACATCGGTCAAATGAAGCCCGCAGGCAACGCACGGTTGCTCTCCATCCTCACTCTGGTGGCGTTGCTCATCGTTGCCCTATCCATAGTCAATTATGTCAACCTTGCTACCGCCAAGGCCGCGAAGCGACAGCATGAGGTAGGCGTGAGAAAAGTATTAGGCTCTACCCAACTGGCCCTTTGGGGACAATTTCTTACTGAAACGGCCCTACTCACAGGGCTAAGTGTGGGCATGGCCGCAGGCCTGGCCTTTGTAGTACTACCCTATTTCAATGCTTTACTCCACACCCAATTGGCGATGCCTACGCCAGGTACGCTGGTGAGTATTTCCCTCAGCGCATGGGCAATAGTTACCTTTCTGGGAGGGGCCTACCCTACCTTGGTACTGGCTTCTATGCGGGCTCAGCAAGTTCTCAAAAGCAGCAGCCAAGCAACCTCTCGCGGGCGGCGTTTGCGGCAAGCCTTGGTAACCGGGCAGCTTAGCATTTCACTCGTTCTCTTTGTGCTCACCTTGGTTATTTTTCAGCAACGCCAATTCATTAGTCGTTACGACTTGGGCTACCGCCCAGATGCGGTGGTGGTTCTTCAAGGCACATTTCATCGCGATGCTACCTTCACCCAACCTTTTCTAGAGGAAGTCCGCAAGCTATCGGGAGTGAAAGCAGCTGACGGCACCTTGTGGGTGCAAGGCTTCCAATCGGGTTGGGAGGATGCCTATTCCACGCAGCCCGGAGGCAATGTACAACCCTTCAACCGAGTTCTGGTTGGCGACGGATATCAAAAGGTTATGGGCCTGGAATTGATGGCAGGTCAGTTTTTTTCACCCGAGACTCAAGACGAAAACAACGTAGTCCTTAACCAATCGGCGGTGGCCGCCCTGGGACTTTCTGACCCCATTGGGGCTACCTTATACCGAGTACCCGGAAGCGGTGGTGAATTAGAGAACGTGCGGGTGCAGGGAGTCATCAAAGATTTCCACTACCATAGCTTACACGATGAAATGGAGCCCTTGGTACTGCGGAGCAACGAAATGAGTGCCGGGCGCATGAAGTACATCGTGATGAAATTAGCAGGCGGTAACATGGCCCATACTTTGGAACAGGTAGCCACTGTATGGCACCAACAGGTACCCGACCGCCCGTTTCAGTATTCCTTCCTGAATGAACGCATGGCCGGCCAATATCAAGCAGAAGCAACTACCAACCGGCTGTTTATCGGGGCTACACTACTTTGCCTGTGCCTAACCTTATTGGGCATTATTGCCCTGGCTGCGTTTATGGTCTCTTTCAAAACCTACGAATTCGCCGTTCGCAAAGTCATGGGAGCGGCCAACCGCCAAATTTCCTTTCTGGTTCTCCGGGAGTTCCTATTGCGCATAGCCTGGGCTGCGGTACCCGGCGTACCCACCGCCTACTTCCTCGCCAATCTTTGGCTACAAGGTTACGCTTACCGGATGCCCTTGGGGGCCCTCCCCTTCCTCGCTGGTCTGTTGGCGATTGCCATGGGTACCCTACTGCCTATTGCCCTTTATGCCTACAAGGCTGGCCACACCAACCCGGTAAGGGCACTTAAAGATTATTAGCAGCATAGCACAACTTCTGATGGGGAGATAGAGCAAAAGATTTGTCCCTCCTCCTATCGAAATCTACGGTTTTCTCGAAAAAGCCTAGGAGGTAAATTTTTTCCTATCCTAGCAACAACAGAATGGGCAACTTTATTTCAAACTTCTAAACCCCATACTGCAATGCCCAAGATTGTGTATTACGTAGCTAGTTCGTTGGACGGCTTTATCGCTGGAAAACAGGACGACATCAGTCAGTTTGTTCCCAAAGGACCGGGGGTAGACCAATACCTGACCGATCTGGCAGATTTTCAAACGGTGATCATGGGACGCCGGACTTACGAGTTCGGGTACGCTTACGGCCTGGAACCTGGCCAACCGGCCTACCCCCACATGCAGCACTACATATTTTCTGGCTCATTAGAGCTGCCCAAGGTTTCTGATCAAGTGCATGTAGAACCACTTGCCCGGGATCGTATACGGCAGATTGCTGCGGGTTCCCCTACAGATGTATACCTCTGTGGTGGCGGTGCCTTTGCTGGATGGTTGCTAGACCACGGCCTCATCGATCAGCTCAAGCTGAAGCTGAACCCCATTGTACTGGGCGAAGGGGTCCCACTGTTTGGCAACTCCACCACCCCAGCTCGCTGGGTTCCTACCGAAAGCGAATCGTTCTCCGATGGTATTCAGCTATTGACGTACGAACGAGCGGTAGATTGAGAAGGGGGAGAAAAGGGGAGCGCACTTGACCAACAACCGAAGCTGGCGGCGCACACTCGTCCCAAAAAGGAGGATTTCATCCTTGCAAGGTAAATTTGGTCACACAGCGTCAGCCAATGATCAACTTTAAGGTGGATTGGGAACATCTACGCCAGTAGATTCAAAAAACCTTCTATCGTATGTCCAAATCTATCCAGTGCGTCCTTTGGCTTTGTTTTCTCATCCCTTCTCTTCAAGCCCAGCAAGTTGAGCATATCACCCTACAGTCCCAGGCGCTACAGCAAGAACGGGAAATCTCCATCTATACTCCTTTAGTCTACCAAGAGACGCCCTACTTGTATTTTGATGTTTTTTACGTGTTTGATGCCCAAAACCGGGAGTTCTTCGATTATGTACATTCTCTATTGAGCTTTTACTGCCCACCACGAAATCCTTTCATCGTGGTGGGCATTAAATCCAACCAAAATCAGGACCTGGAATACGCCCGAAACAATGACCTGTTGCCAGTACTAACCACCCAGCGGGCCAAAGATTACTACGGCCCCTATGCCGGCAATATTGAAAACTTCCGGGCCTACGTGCGAGACGAGGTAATGCCCTACGTAGAAACCCACTACCGCACCTACCCCCGCCGTACGGCCATTGGGCATTCACTAAGTGCCTCCTTTGTGCTCTATTCCCTAACGCAGGACCCTGGCCTCTTCAATAACTACTTGGCCGTATCCCCCAACTTAGCTTACGAGGACGATCTGATGGCCAAGGCTATGCTCAATTTTGACTATAGCTTGCTTCAGCCCAATACCTTCTTGTATGTATCAAGCGCAGACGAAGAAAACTACTGGCCCCATTGGCTAGGTGCCCGGAAGAAAGTGCATGCCTTTTTGCAAAAGAAAAAGAACGTGGGAAATGTGACGGTGCTGGTGAACGAATACCCCGACAAGGACCATCGGGAGGTGTTTCCTACTAGCTTAGGCGCAGGAATCGAAGCCCTATTGGGATCCGTGTATGATTCCCAGAAGCCTCCACTTTCAGCGCAGGCACACTCGGTCACGATTAGGGTGCAAGTCCCCAACCCTTCCGATGAGTTGTATATTGTAGGTAATCAGCCCGCCTTAGGCGATTGGGATCCCGGTCGGGTGAAGATGGAAAAGACCGGGCCTCGCGAAAGATCCATTACCCTACCTCTGCAATCCCTGGCCGAGCTAAAATTTACCCGAGGCAGTTGGCAAAGCGAGGCCTCCGTTAAGGATGGACTGGGAGCCAACCTGATGATAGCACCGGAAGCTGGAAAGACCTACACCTTTGAGGTGTTAGGATATGGAGACGACCAGGGGGAATAAAGTCAGCTTGGGAAACGGCCCCTATTGCCCCCTTGGTTCACCTATTCTAAGGAGAAAGAACATCCAGATACTCGGCCTAGGTGGTGGATAAGGAATGAAAGGGAGAGAAGGTTTTATTTCTCAAGCAAAAACTGGATGGGAATATGAAGCCTTTTTTTCCAAGCATCCTCACTGTGATTTTCTCCGGGGAAATATTGCGTCATCCACTGGCTTTCCTCAAAGCCCTTTTCCCCCATGATCGCATCCACACGTTTCTGAATCTCTGGATACAAGGCATCCAGAGTTTCGTCTCCACAGTCGAAGTACAGCTTGTGGTTTTCGGGGTTGGGTAGATGATCTTTTAGGTACTGCTGAAAGGCTTCTGGTACTGGGTTATTCTCTAGGGTAAACGTGCCTACCCAATGGGTAGAAAGACACGCCGCTCCACCAAACACCTTCGGATATTCACAAATAGCGTACATAGAAATGAGCCCACCCATGCTACTGCCCATCACGAAAGTGTACCCTTGGTCGGTGTAGACCGAATATTTTCCATCTACGTAAGGCTTCACTTCCTCCACCAGAAACTTGAGGTAGTTATCGGATTGCGGGCTGAAGACTTCCCCTGTGTTAATGGAAGCCTCTTCCAATTGTCCGGTTACGGTTGCCTTTTCCTCACCCGAAAGCGACTCAAAAGGCTGCTGCGGAAAATAATCAGGGTGCCGGGTGGGACCACCGTTCCAAATGCCCACCACAATAAACTCTTGAAGGTCATTCGACGCGAATAGCCTGGAAGCTACATCATCCACGTCCCAGGCTTGCTTGTTCCAGGTGGTGGCCGCATCGTACAGCATTTGCCCGTCGTGCATATACAGTACGGCGTACTTCTTGGCGTCCGAATAGCTCTCCGGCAGCCAGATATCGATGTTTCTGGCAGTTACGTGCTCTGATGGGAAATTCTCTACCCGTTCCAAGGTTCCTGATGTTACCTGAGGCAACGGTTCTTGCGCATGCGCCACGAGCGTAGAAGCTAGAATGAAGGAAATACTAAGCACCTGTTTCATGGGTGGTAAGATAAGCAATCGCTAGCCAGAGGGGCTCCTCGTGGCATGCAATTTTTTAAAGCATACCGCCCCATGTGTTGGGATAGGTAGGAGGCGAAGCGTGTTTGTTCCACTACAGAAAACCGAACTGTTACAAGTTGGGTACCCCCAATGGCAGTAGATGAAATTTGAGTATGGTTTTGGGCGTGCCCCGTTAGGTGGCTTCGAGTTTCGAACCTGCGGTTCCCCTCAGCCAACTAACGGGGCCGGGCTGCCGGCACTCGCTC
>DMST01000309.1:0-1044 GCA_003454975.1 Cytophagales bacterium
TGACGAGGCCACCAAGGCCAAACCCTCTACGGGACTTTTGAAGCCCATGGCGGCACGAGTACCACCGCACTCCCACTCCACGCTACGCGCTTTCTGTGGGTATCGGTACCGAGAACCTACAGGTAAATCATGAAGTCGATTCCTTCGGTTACCTATCTACCATCGCCAACCCTGCAATCTACCCGGTCATTTTCGAATCTACAGCCCGGCCCCTACCCTCATGAAATATCAATCCTATACCTCCCATACCTTTCGGCGCAGCCCGTATTATGATAGACTCTCCAGGGAAATGCAGGAGGTATTTGAGATACTCTCTTACGTATTCCATTTCAAAATCAACAACTATGTACTGGAACACTTACTAGACTGGGATCATACACACACAGATCCAATTTTCCGCTTACTGTTTCCTAACCAAGAGATGCTACCTGCAGAGAACTATGACCTGCTGCGTACCTATCAGGTGGCAAGCATGCCTCCAGCGCTAATCCGCCAAATGGCGCTAGAGATGGCCGAAAAGATTGCCCCCCCTTCCCTCACCTTTGATCGGTGTATTCCCCGCGCTCAGGATGGCACTCCACTGCCAGGGATGTACCATAACTACCGCGGCCAGCTCAACCTCTTTGCCTCCCCGGCCCTACGTACCTGTCACGCCTATTGCGCTTACTGCTTCCGGTGGGCCATGTTCAACGATACCCCGTCTCAAAACCTGGGCTCTTACGATGACCCTATGCTGCCGGTGGACTACCTAAACCGACATCCTGAAATCACCGATGTGGTCTTTACCGGTGCCGATCCGCTGGTAATGAAAGCGGAGGTATTGCACCAGTACTTACAACCGCTCCTAGATGTACCCAGCCTTCAGGTCATCCGGATTCATACCAAATCACTGGCCTATTGGCCGTTTCGCTTTACTACCGACCCTGATGCCGATGACCTCCTGCGGGTATTTGAATCTGTGAGGGCGCGTGGCAAATACCTGAGTCTATCGGCGCACTGCAGTCACCCCCGCGAGCTAACTACACCGCCGGTACAGGAGGCTGG
>DMST01000309.1:1101-5936 GCA_003454975.1 Cytophagales bacterium
CGGCGTGTTCGCGGTGCTGGAGTAGGCATTCGCTGCCAAGGTCCACTCATCAAAGGCGTTAATGACTCATCTAGTGATTGGGCCAATATCTGGCACCAGGCCATAGCCCTGGACATACAGCCCCATGCGATGTTTATGGAATGCGGCCAGAACCCGGGGCACTGCTTCCAAGTGCCCATGGCACAAGCCTTAACTATTTTCGAGGAAGCCCAGCAAAGTACGAGTGGCCTGGCCCGCTCCGTCTTGGGCCCCCTCTTCATCGATCAGCCCATACGGGCGCTTTTGGCCGGAAAAACTACCCTAATGGGTGAAACTTATTTCGTGTTGAAACCCCAACAAGCGCCCCCCTTCATGCAGGCCAACGCCCACTTGCAGTTGATCCCCTACGATACCACGCGTGCGCACCCGGGTAACCTGATGGATCTCTTTCAGGTGGCCGAGACTGATGAAGTTACAAACCCTACCTCCCCATACTATGCTGCCCCTTCCTGATCACCCCGCTACCCATACTTACCCCAAAGGCACCCTGTCAGCTGAGGCGATCTACCAGCACCACGGCTGCTGTATGGTGGGTGAGCCCATTATTCCTATGCCCTTGATGGAAAAGCGTAAGGTAAGCGCCCAAAAGATACGGCATGGCCCATTTGAAGACAGTGTAGCCCCAAAGCCCAGCAACCTGAACCCGGAAAACCAAGACCACGGTACCCACGCCAATACCATTCCCTCTTGTAATGCCCTCATTCGGGAGGGGGCAGCGCAAGCGAGCTTTGGGCAAGAGCAGGACCGACGTTCCCACGCGGCAGAAGAAGAACTTCCCCTTTGGCCAGTAGAGGTATCCTTGGGTGGGTTTGGTATGCATCATGCTCATCTCCTGCACGGTAGCGGCATGAGCTACCTACCAGGAGAACGGTTTGCCTTGGCCCTTACCCTGGTAACCAATGGGCTGGTCATTGCCCCAAAAGGTTATGATGATATTCAGTTAGACCACTTCGCACTGCTCCATGATAGGGAGCAATGCCCCGTAATAAATCCGGCAAGCTAAACAGGTAGCCTTCATTTTTAACCGTAACCCAAAAATTTACATTATGGGATCTGATCCTAAAAATCAAGAAATCAAGTTTGATGGTAACATCAAACGACTAAGCGAGGTGGTCGGAGTAGGGACTTCTGATTGCCATGATCCAAAGCCGGATGATTCAGAGCAGAGTGGTGATCAAAACAAAAACAAATCAAGGGAGGGTAATACAAGCAATAGTAATATAAATGAAGCAGAAGCCCCCCCTTTACGTTGGTCCATCTACTCCATGAGAGATCTGGCCGTAGGGGCACGCACCTACTTCAACTTCCTGAAAAACCCAACCGCAGAAGCCCATTTCGTGGACGGCAACGAGGAAAACACGGACAATAGCCAGCCGGCGCCGCCCAATTATTTTGAACGAATGAGGCTAGTGGCCGATTTGTTTTTCCAGGAGGAGATGATGGTGAAGGCAGGAAACAACATGGGGCGTTTGGCGATCTCAATCATGGAGTTAGCTGGCAAACAGCATAATCGGATTGTGGATCTACCAATGGAAAACGACAAGGGTAAGGGGGGTGAAAAAATACCCAAGGGAAAAGAATTATTGTATGACCGCCCTTTACACTTTATGACGCTACAAAATAACTCCGCGATATATTCTATGATTACCATCGACCCCTTGGTAAAGACGGCCTTTGAAGACAATGCGATTTTACGCCGGGGCATGCTGACCGACGGAGCCTTGTTTCGAGGAATCATTGACGAAAAAACCCATGCGGCTACCATTACCGAAGGGTACAATAGTTATAACCTAGCCGCCCTATCCGATACCGAATGGACACGCATTGTACGGCAGATCGCTGAGCAGAGTGGTCTAAAGTTTAGTTACAAAACCAACAAAATTAGTAGGAGAACCATCAGAGAAGAAATTGAATATATTATACACCTGTTGAGGTTAGTAGATGCTCGATATGATAAAGTTTTTCCTTCGAGAGAAAAAGATGGTGACAAAGTCTTCTTTTGGTACTATAAATTAAAAGACCTAGATGAGAAAAAGAAAATATTTGAGATTTCCGGAAGAAATGATATTTTTCAAGATTCTAAAAAAAGGTATATTTTTAGGGATTTACATAATTCAATTCTAATTCAAAAGGGAATACTACAAAGTAAGCAAAAAGAAGTAAAAGGAGCATTGAAAACCAATGGCCCAAAAAAGAAAAAAGAACTTGATATACAACTCAAAAATTGCGATGAGGCCCTTTCTTATATTAAGAATATACAAGAATTAATAATTCCAACAATAACAACCTCGAAAGATGGAGGAGGTCAATGGTATTTCTGGCCCGGCTGCCTCTTCCGAATTCCGAGTTTTGTGGACATTGTGCTAGACCCAGACGTAGATAAAACGCGGCTGGTGGTTCGACAGGCTGCTGATGACAGAAATACCTCAAGAAATGAAGAAGAGCAAATCATTGTAGATGAAAATAACAATGCCCTCAATATTTCAGTCATTGGCAGTCTGGCGTTTTATGAAAAAATAAAAAACCATCAGAATTTACACACTATTAAAGATCAACCAACATTAAATGGTCAAATTAACGCCATTCGAAATATATTGGAAACAACCAATAAAGAACAGGAAAAATTAAAAGCAATACAGAAGACCCTTGGTGAGCCTGGCAAAGTATCGCAACCTAAAACGTCCAACACCGATTCCATTTCATTTCAAAAAAAACAGTTCGCTCCTGGGTTCTATGTACGCTCTACCAGTAATCGCATGGACCCCGAAGAGTACCGGAATAAACGTGCTACCAACGGGCTGGTGAAGGATTTTGAGCGGGTAAATTTGGGAATAGAAAATCTAGAATTCTATGATATCGAAAAACCCCTAACCGTAGAAAAAACCATCTCTAAGCCTCAGTTCTCGTATGGGGTATTTCGCTTTATCGAGAAAGCACTAACAAAAAGTGTGTTAAAGGAAATATGTGAAAAACCTACCAAGGATAACACTGAAAAAATTCAGAAACGCCTCGAGAAGGAAATCTTCATTCTTCATAATAGGTTAAAACGAGAGCTGTTTTGGAGTGCTATTTCCATAGTCCAAAGAGATAATCATAATATTCAGACCTCGTTGTTTACTCTTACTAAGAACCTGAAAAACCATATGGTTAAAACAGAGTTCAAGAATTACCCTCACAACAATAAGGAGATAGCGAAATTTTTAAACCTCCATTTACCACTAAACAGCGACACCAAGCTGGATACAGCACTAAAAAGTATTGCTAAAAAGGTACCTTCACTGATTAATGATGTCGATTCTAACGAGCTTATAAAGGCGATTCGTTCTATTAGGGATACAGTTTATATCGACTGGTTGTTTATGCTTCTTTTCTTGTATAAAGAGAAAAAGAATTTGATTGAATTTATTAAAAATTCAAAGAATGAGGATTTTTTGATCCTTGTTGAAGAGGAAGACCTGTCCAATGAAATTAAATTTCATTATAATCAAGATGAAGGGGATCTTGATTATACTAATTCTCCGCACGAAGAATTAGCTAAAACACTAAAAGGTTACAAGGATAGTATAGTAAAACTATTGGCTAAAAAACATAATTCTGCTGGAGGAGAAGCAAGTGTTGGAGTGGATCCCAGTTATGACTTCTCTAATTATACAAAAGAAGATATACGGAAAGCCATAGGTATGATCTTAAAAGATATATATATTAATGTTGATAGTGAGAACCTTAACTTGTTGTCTGAAATACCTGAATTTGATGATGAAAGGGGGAAACAATTAGACCCCCTAGTAGAACATCTACTACACGAGCAATACATGAGAAGTGCTTCCAAAAAGGTTTTAGACTTTAATAATATTTATACCGGGGGACGAGTAGAGTTGCAGCAAGGAATTGAATTACCAGCACATTTCAACCCAGAGGATGAGGAAGATCTTGTAGATATCATGAGGTATTTACAAGGGTATCGGGAAGCAGGAAAAATTTACTTTTCTAATAAGGAAAAAGTCAAGAGGCATTTCATCGACATAGCTAAAGAGCTATTAAATGATCCTTATTTTGAAAGGTATGGTTTAGACTCTAAAAAAACACTAAAAACCCTTGAAACTGAATTAAAAAAAGAGTATCAGATCATTGCGATAAACTTCGATTTTGAAGAAAGCCTAATGGATAATCAACTAAAAAATGGGGTTATCTCATTTATCAGTAGTGCAATTATCTTATTAAAATCTGAAGATTTCCTAACCGGTTTTGATGATAAGCCTGTGGAGGGAATTGAGCCTGATGATATAGATAAGGCCTTAACCCAGTGGGTTGATTTCTTTAATTTACTGTGGCTGATGACTCGCAACAGTGCCCCGAGACGAGTAAAAGAGATACTTGAGTTTCTTAATCTTGAAGCCCTTGAAACCCAGAATATTGTGGAAGAAGATGGTCACCCCCTGATTAGTCAGGTGATTGAATATGCCCCTGAAGAAGGGGGCGGAAAGCAGGTTGAGCACTTGGTGGGTGTAAAAGTGACAGAATATACGGGCGGGCGTCTACGGTTACCACAGCCTCATGGTTATCACTTCCGGGTTCAGTTCCCGTATAGCTTACCCAAGTTTGATGTACGTACTACTACCTCGCTGTACCGCAGAGATGCCGGAACCTCGTCGGAGCAGCAGAAGCATCAAGGAGACATTGTGCTCTCTAGTTGCTAAGCACGCTTGCTCAGCGGGCCGTATCAAAAAGTATAATTGCGATTTTACGACCGAATAATCTTTTGATACTGCTTCCCCTACCCGGGGAAGCTCCCGAAG
>DMST01000037.1:0-2165 GCA_003454975.1 Cytophagales bacterium
GATACCAGTTGCGCCTGGAGCGTCGGGGGCGGGCCAACGCTCACCTGCGCTTGATGAGGGAGGTGCTGCTGCTCTTTAGGCCGGGCATTGTGCGGCCGCTATTCAAGTACCAAAGGTCAAACGTATTTGCCATGTTCCAAACCAACCTCAAAATCGCCTTTCGCAACATTCGACGATTCAAACGTACGTTCCTAATCAACCTGGTAGGCCTCTCTACTGGACTAGCCAGCGTGCTGTTTATCTACCTGTGGGTGCAGGACGAAAGGAGGGTGGACCAGGGGTTCACCGACGGTGACAGGTTGTATCAGGTAATGATGTACGACCAACGGCCGGACGAAGTTCATACCAACGAATGGCTCCCGCTGCAACTGGGCGACTATCTGCGCGAGGAAATGCCGCAGCTGGAAAAGGTAGCCATGAGCTCGGGTCTCTGGGATGACTTACTGCTGGATGCCAACGGTACTAAGGTAAAGATGCCCGGCCTGATGGTTGAGCCCGAGTACTTCGCGTTGTTGGACTATCCATTTCTGGCGGGAGATCCTTCCAAAGCCCTGACGCAGAGGGGAGAAATCGTACTTTCTGAGTCCTTGGCAAGGACTCTTTTTCCAGGATTGGCAAGGCCAGAGGAAGCTCTGGGGAAAGCCATGCGGTTTGAACTGGACGGCTGGAACGAGATGGTAGTCACGGGGGTAATGAAAGATCATCAGGGTGCCTTCTCAAATGACTTCCAATTTGCCGTGTCCTTTGAGCACTACATCGATAACCAAGGTAGGCACTTGACCACCTGGGCCAATGGAGCTCCGCAGTGTTTTGCCCGGCTTCGGGAGGGGGTGGCCATTGAGCAAGTAAACGAATTACTGCGACCTGTAATGGAAGAGAAAACCGAGGATGCTTCTCATTGGTTGGGCATGGTTTCTTACCCCAGTCTTTACCTGAACGGTCAGTTTGAAAACGGCGTACAAGCAGGAGGCCGCATTACCTACGTACGCCTGTTCTCCTTTGTGGCTTTATTCATCATGCTACTGGCCTGTATCAACTTTATGAACCTAGCTACGGCCCGCGCCTCACGCAGGCTGAAAGAAATAGGGGTGAAGAAGACCATGGGTGCTGGCCGAGGCTCACTCATCGTACAGCAGATCACCGAATCGTTGCTCATCGCCACAATATCCATGGTATTGGCAGTGATACTGGTAACCCTGCTGATGCCCGAGTTTAACCGGATTACGCAGAAACAGTTGGTGATCACCACTAACTGGGAGCTTTGGCGAGGTGTACTCGGGGCCACCCTATTGGCCGGATTGCTAGCGGGTAGCTACCCTGCACTGTACCTTTCTAAGTTTCAGCCTATCAAAGTACTGAAGGGCACCCTTACTCAAACGATTGGGGATTCCTGGGCGCGCAAGGGCTTGTTGGTCTTTCAGTTTGCCGCTTCCGTCCTGTTGCTAGTGGCTGTGAGTGTGGTATACCGGCAGGTACAGTATACACGGGATATGCACTTGGGCTACAACCAGAATTTTCTCATCCGCATGGATATTGACGGCAACCTCAACGAGAATTTAGGAGCCTTTTTGGAGCAGGCTAGCCAGTTGCCCGGTGTACAGTCAGCCTCGGCTACCTCCAGCAATATGGTAGAAACCGGAACCAGCACGAATTTCATGACCTGGGAGGGTAAAGACCCCGACGAACGCGTGCAGTTTGAAATGAACTGGGTAGACCACCGCATATTTGAAACCATGGAGTTAGACTTTGTGGCAGGCTCTGGCTTTAACGAAACGCAATCCGGTGGACTCATTTTTAATGAGAAAGCTATAGAGGTAATGGGCGAGGCCTATGCAGCCCCGATAGGCAAGACCATCAATTGGGGAGAAGAATACGAAATCATAGGGGTGGTGAAAAACTTCCACTTGGAGACGGTGCATGAGGCGTACAAGCCCGCGGTGTTCTTTCATATCCCCAACGGGGGTAAGTATGTGGTGGCCCGGCTAGATCCTGAGGATGCAGCCACGGCACTGGCCAACCTGGAGACCTTGTATCAAGCGTTCAATCCCGGATATACCTTTTTGTTCGAGTTTGTGGATGATGCTTTTGAGCGGCAATACCGCACTGAGCAGCAGGTAGCAGAGCTGTCCCTGGTGTTTGCCATACTGGCTGGGGTCATATCTCTG
>DMST01000037.1:2216-3999 GCA_003454975.1 Cytophagales bacterium
GGCTTGGTGGCCTTTACTACCGCCAGGCGACGCAAGGAGATAGGCGTGCGCAAGGTTTTGGGGGGCGAGGTATGGCAGATTCTGTTCCTTATCAATCGGGAGTTCACCCTGCTGGTAGGGCTAGCGCTCGTGATTGCTTTGCCTACTGGGTACCTCTTGGCGGAGCGTTGGCTGGCCGGCTATGCTTTTCATGCCAGTCTGCCTTGGACCTTGTTCCTCATGGTGGGCGTGCTCGCCTTGGGCCTCACTTGGATGGTGGTAGGCCTGCAATCATGGAGGGCTGCCCGGATGAATCCGGTACTTGCCTTACAGGATGAATAACTAAAAAAACTCAGGTCTCCTTGTCCCAAAATATAGAACCCTCCTACACGTCCCCTCCGCGCTTTTGGATGAACCTATTTCGTCGGTTTTGTCGGCCGGAATATGTGGAGGATATCGAGGGGGATTTACACGAAAGATATCAGTTGCGTCTTCAGCGCCAAGGGCGGGCCAAAGCCTACAGGCGGTTCATTAAGGAAGTGCTGCTGCTTTTCCGGCCGGGCATCGTTCGGCCATTATTTAAAATTAGGTCAAACTCTATTGATATGTTTAAGATCAATCTCAAAATCGCCTTCCGCAACATTCGGCGATACCAACGTACGTTCCTGATCAATTTGATTGGGCTCTCCACCGGACTGGCCAGTGTGCTGTTCATCTACCTTTGGGTACAAGATGAAAAAAAGGTGGACCAAGGCTTTACTGATGGTGACCAACTCTACCAGGTCATGATATTCAGCCAACAGCCGGACCAGGTGCACAAGTCAGATGCCTTACCACTGCCCTTGGGTAACTACCTGAGGGAAGAAATCCCCCAATTGGATAAGGTAACGATGACCTCGGGTATATGGCAGCAACTACACCTGGAAGCCAACGGCACCAAAGTAAAGGTGGCGGGCCAAATGGCGGAGCCTGAGTATTTCACGCTGTTGGATTACCCGTTTCTGGCGGGAGACCCGGCTACGGCTTTGCAGCAACGGGGCGACATCGTGATTTCTGAAACGCTAGCCAAGACCCTGTTTCCGGGCCTCTCCCGGCCGGAAGAAGCGGTAGGTATGCCCTTGCGCTGGGAACTGCACGAATGGACGGAAATGGTGGTAACGGGTGTTTTGAAAGACAATGAAGGAGAGTTTTCACAAGACTTTCAATTCACCGCCGCCTTTGACCATTACATGGACATTCAAGGGGACTACTTACAGAACTGGGCCAATACCGCACCGCGCGGCTACGCCCAGCTTCGGGAAGGCGTTGCACTCAGTCAAGTCAACGAACTGATTCGCCCCGTGATGGAAGAGCATACCGAGGATGCTTCTCACTGGGTGGGTTTGGTTTCCTTTCCCAGTCTATACCTCAATGGCCTGTTTGTAAACGGTGTACAAGCGGGCGGGCGCATTACCTACGTGCGGCTCTTCAGCTTTGTGGCCCTGTTTATCATGATTCTGGCCTGTATCAACTTTATGAACCTGGCTACGGCCCGGGCTTCGCGCAGGCTCAAGGAAATAGGGGTGAAGAAAACCATGGGCGCGGCCAGAAGCTCACTCATAGCACAACAAATCACCGAATCGCTCCTCATTGCCACCCTATCAATGGGATTGGCCATCGCTCTGGTAGCCTTACTCATGCCGGAGTTTAACCGTATCACCCAGAAAGAGTTGGTTCTTACCGCCAACTGGGAGTTATGGCGCGGTCTCTTGGGTGCTACCCTGCTGGCAGGCCTAATGGCGGGTAGCTACCCGGCCCTATACCT
>DMST01000037.1:4036-14045 GCA_003454975.1 Cytophagales bacterium
TACCTCTCCAAGTTCAATCCTATCAAGGTACTGAAAGGCACCCTGGGTCAGCCCTCCGGCGATACCTGGGCACGCCGGGGCTTGGTCATCTTCCAGTTTGCCGTATCCGTCATCCTACTGGTAGCAGTAAGTGTGGTGTATAGGCAAGTGAAGTACACCCAAAATATGCATTTGGGGTACAACCAGGAATTCCTCATCCGGGTGGGCATGGACGGTAGCCTGGAGGCTAAGCTTGATGTGTTTTTGGAAGAAGCCGCCAAACTGCCGGGAGTTCAGTCCGCCTCGGCTACCTCGCACAGCATGATGGGTCACAACAGCAGCACTAACGGGGTGAGCTGGGAAGGCAAAAACCCCGACGACCGCATCCCTTTCGAGTTGTACTGGGTACACCCTGGGGTATTTGAGACCATGGAGCTGGAGTTTGCCCTGGGGCGTGGGTTTGAGGTAGCCCGGCCCTCCGATTCCATAGCGCTCATCTTTAACGAAAAGGCCATTGAGGTGATGGGCGAGGCTTATGCAGACCCTATAGGCAAGACCATGACCTGGTGGGGCGGCGAGGAGCGCGAGATCGTAGGGGTAGTGAAAAATTTCCACTTCGAAACGGTGCACGAAGATTTCAAACCCGCCGTTTTTCTCTTGGACCCCAGTAATGTAAACTATATCCTGGCCCGGCTAGATCCTCAGAACTCCACCGAGGCACTGGCAGGCCTGGAGCGGCTCTATCAAGAATTCAACCCCGGTTATACGTTCATCTACGACTTTGTAGACGATGCTTTTGAAAAGCAATACCGTACCGAGCATCAGGTGGCCGAACTGGCTTTGATATTCGCCATTCTGGCCGGAGTGATTTCCTGCCTGGGACTGGTAGGCTTGGTAGCCTTCACCACCGATCGCCGTCGGAAAGAGATAGGGGTTCGCAAGGTATTGGGCAGCGAAGTATGGCAAATCTTGGTGCTCATCAACCGGGAGTTTACCCTGCTGGTAGGCTTGGCCTTGCTCATCGCGTTGCCCGTCAGCTATTTGTTGGCAGACTGGTGGCTAGCCGAATACGCCTTTCATACCAGCCTGCCGTGGGTAATGTTCCTTACGGTAGGTGTGCTCTCATTAGGTCTTACCTGGGCGGTAGTTGCCTTCCAAGCTTGGAAAACTGCACGCATGAATCCCGTACTTGCCCTACAGGACGAATAGTGGCCTACTGAGCAAAAAACTATGGAATCCCCCTATACTCCTCCTCCGCGCTTTTGGATGCGCCTTTTCCTATGGTACTGCCGCCCGGAAATTGCGGAGGACATTGAGGGGGATTTACACGAGCGTTACCAGTTGCGCCTCCAGCGCCAAGGGCGGGCCAAAGCCCATCGGCGGTTTATTATGGAGGTGCTCTTTCTCTTTCGGCCGGGCATTGTGCGGCCACTTATCAACACCAGGTCAAACTCCATCGCTATGTTTCAATTCAATCTCAAAATCGCCTTCCGCAACATCCGACGATACCAACGTACTTTCCTCATCAACCTGATTGGACTTTCTACTGGCCTTGCTTGTACACTGCTGATATTCCTCTGGGTACAAGATGAACGTGCTGTAGATCAGTTTCACGAACATAAGGACCAGTTGTATCAGGTACATTCCGTTTTTTATGGACCTGAGGAAACCGAAGTGTTCCGGTCTGCACAGAGTGTGCTGGGGCCCTTTCTGCGTGAGCAGGTCACGGGTATCCAGCTTACTTGTGTCACCTCTCGTATAGCGGGCAATCAATTGCTTAAGGTGGGCGACCGGACAACCAAAGCCCGTGGCCAGTTGGTAGAGAAAGATTTCTTTCAAATGTTCTCCTTTCCGCTACAGAGGGGTGACCCCGCCACCGTAGTGGCTGAGCGGAATCAGGTAGTGCTTTCGGAAAAGCTAAGCCGAGAACTCTTCGGTGCGCCACAGTTGGCTATGGGGCAGTCCCTGGACTACCAACTTGGGGACGAAATACTCTCCCTGGAAGTTGTAGGCATTATGGAGGACCAACCAAAGAATTCTACTCAGCAGTTCGACTTTGCCCTTTCTTTTGAACACTTCCGAGACTTGCAAGGTGAGTCAGCAGAGTCTTGGGGAAATTACTCCCCTGCTTGTTATGTATTGCTTGAGGAAGGAACCGACCCCAAGACCATTGGAGACATTATTACCCAGGCTGTACATGAAAATGAAGCGAATAGTGAGGATATGGGAGCTTCCCTATTTCCCTATACCAGTCTTTACTTGCACAATAAGTTTGAGGATGGTAAGCAGTCAGGTGGTCGGATTACCTACGTGCGCCTGTTCTCACTGGTGGCCCTCTTTATCCTGGGCATTGCCTGTATCAATTTCATGAACTTGGCTACTGCACAAGCTTCTCGCCGGCTCAAAGAGATTGGGGTGAAGAAGGCCATGGGTGCGGTACGCCGCTCTCTTATGGCGCAGCAATTCACCGAGTCTACCCTTATCGCCTTTCTTTCGCTTACGTTGGCTCTGGTTTGGGTAGCCCTGCTCCTGCCAGAGTTCAATGTGATCACCGGTAAGCGGCTATTTCTCACCTGGGATCTTACCTGGATTAGCGGGGCCTTAGGTATTACCTTCCTGGCTGGAGTGCTAGCGGGTAGTTACCCCGCCTTGTACCTATCAGGCTTCCATCCTTTGCAGTTGCTGAAAAGCAATTTGAATTCCCATCAAGGAGATAAACGCGCCCGGGAAGGGCTCGTAGTTTTCCAGTTTGCCATTTCTATTCTACTTCTGGTAGCCGTTTCGGTGGTGTTCAAGCAGATTAAATATACTCAGAATATGAGCCTGGGATATAACCAGGAGAACGTGGTGCGGCTGCGCACAGATGGGAACATCTTGCAGAATAGGGAGACCTTCCTTCAGCAAGTGAATGCCCTCCCTTCGGTGACAAAGGCTACTGTAAGCTCTCATCACCTACAAAGGCACTATACTGCAAATACTGGCATCAAATGGCCAGGGAAAGATCCGGATCTCCGGGCCGCTTTCGAGATTGTTCACGTAGGGCCCGAATTCTTTGAGACCTTAGAAATGCCGCTAGCGTCGGGACGGTATTTTGGGAAAGAAATATGGCGACTGGATACAAACCAAGTACTCGTGAATGAGAGTGCCGTAGAGATGATGGGACTAGAGGAACCCTTGGGTACCCAACTTACCCTGTGGAATGGCAACAAACGTGAAATTATTGGGGTAGTAAAGGATTTCCATTTCGAAACCGTGCATGAACCCTTCAAACCCGTAGTTTTTTATTATGACCCGAACGACACGGGATACTTGTATGCCCGGGTGCGGACCGAACATGTGGGGGAGGCAGTGTCAGAAATACAATCGGTGTATGGGGAATTCAATCCGGGGGTGACTTTCAACTATACCTTTATCGACGAGAACTTTGAGGCGCAGTATCGTGCCGAACGCCAGATCGCTGACCTGGCCCGCTACTTTGCCATCCTGGCCGTGTTGATTTCTTGTTTGGGGTTGTTGGGCCTGGTAGCCTTCACGGCCGACCGTCGCAAGAAAGAGATTGGTGTACGCAAGGTGTTGGGGGCCAGTGTTGTGAGTATACTAGTGCTGCTCTCCCGTAATTTTGCCAAGCTGATCGTACTGGCTTTGCTGCTCGCCCTGCCTCCTGGCTACCTGTTGGCCCAGCGCTGGTTAGACACCTTTGCCTTCCATACCCAATTGCCCCATACGCTGTTCGCCGCCATCGCCGGACTTTCCATCCTGCTAGCTGTAAGCATTGTAGTGTTCCAGTCTTGGCGCATCACCCGTATGAACCCCGCGGTGGCTTTACAAGATGAATAGCCTGAGGTTGATGGTTCGAAATTGAGAAATTAAAAAAGGCCGTCCCTCGGGGTGGCCTTTCGTATGCGGATTGCTTCCGTTGCTTATTTGCCAGCTTCGTACCGACGGCTCACTTCTTCCCAGTTTACTACGTTCCAGAAAGCAGAGATATAGTCAGGACGACGGTTTTGGTAGTTCAGGTAGTAAGCGTGCTCCCAAACGTCCAAGCCCAAGATAGGAGTGCCTCCGCAACCTACACCAGGCATCAGGGTATTGTCTTGGTTTGCAGAAGAACAAACCTCAACCTTACCACCTGGGTGTACACAAAGCCAAGCCCAACCAGAACCAAAGCGAGTAGCCGCTTCTTTGTTGAATGCCTCTTTCATAGCGTCCAAGCTACCATAAGCCGCATTGATAGCGTCTGCTAATGCACCGCTAGGAGCACCGCCGCCGTTGGGCGACATCACCGTCCAGAACAAAGAGTGATTCCAGTGACCACCGCCGTTGTTACGAATGGCAGGCTTGTCGCTGTGGTTCTTCACCAGGTCGTCCAAAGACAAACCGGCCAGGCTGCTGTCAGCCTCAACCGCAGCATTCAGCTTAGCTACGTAGCCAGCGTGGTGCTTTCCGTGGTGGATTCCCATGGTGCGGGCGTCAATATGAGGCTCCAATGCGTCTTCGGCATAGGGCAAGGCAGGTAATTCAAAAGCCATAGTTTCGATCTATTTGGGTTATTAAAGTGTTCAAATTTAGCAAATCCTTCCCCTCATCCCGGTATGTAAGCAAAGGGTAAAAATCATCGGCGGAGCCTTTTAAAAAACTCCGCTAACAAAGCCTTCGCCTCTTCTTCTAACACGCCTCGCTTCAGTTTCGTTTTCGGATGCAGCACACTTTCTCCCAATCTTCGGTATCCTCTCTTCTCATCGTCTGCACCGTATACCAGGGAAGCCAATTGGCTCCAGTAGGTGCCACCAGCACACATCACACAGGGCTCAAGGGTAACGTACAGTGTACAGTCCGTCAAGTATTTGGAGCCTAGGTAGTTGCCTGCCGCAGTCATGGCCAGCATTTCGGCATGTGCCGTGGCATCGTGCAACCGTTCTACCTGATTGTGTGCCCGTGCAATGATGCGGTTATTTGCTACCACCACAGCGCCTACGGGGATTTCCCCTTC
Organism: Cytophagales bacterium; assembly: GCA_003454975.1. Taxonomy (GTDB): domain Bacteria; phylum Bacteroidota; class Bacteroidia; order Cytophagales; family Cyclobacteriaceae; genus DMST01. Next base: position 9,006 of record DMST01000037.1, read on the forward strand.
TTCCAAGGCAAGCTCCGCCTCTTGCAAAGCCTGCCGCATGAAGTACTCCTCGTTGTAAACCGCTAGGGGCACTACAGTGTTTTTTTCACGTTGAGCGAATGCATGATATCCCAGGCGGCGGCTTGCCATGCCAAACGATAATTGCGCGGGCAGGTCAGGGTACATACCATCAGTTGGCCTTGCACAATGGTGTATTGGATATACGTGTAGTTACGCACTGCGGTCGTTTCCGCATTGCCCATCACCAAGTCCACCTGTTCTTCTTCCGGCTGTACTTCCGTCAGCAATTCCAACACCAACCACTGCCTACCGTTGATATCCTCCATATTCTCGCGAATGAAACTCACGGAATCGTACAACGCTGCCAGATTGGCCTTGTAAAAGCTACCCGCTAGCGGCAAGTCGCCTTCTCTGAAGGAACTATTGGAAAGCTTAATGGTGAAATCCACCTTGTTGTCCTGCGTAGTGTAGCTCAGCAACGGTTGGTTGCTACTAAAATATTTTTGCCGCACCTCCTCGGTAGTCATGGGCCGCATATTCTGGGGCAGGGCCAACTGTAGCCCGCGCGATACTTTCACTTTGGCCAAGGGGGCCGGGCCTTGAGCCCGTACCGAAAGGGGTAATAAAAGCAGTAGAAAGAAGAACCACTTGGTTTGCATAGTCCGTTCGAATTAAGTCTTACTGGGACAACGGCAAAAGTAGTAGTTTATGAGAAGGAATTCTTAGAGTAAGAAAACAGAAAATGCCTTCGGCAGCCCTTGGCGTCAGGATTCGGAACTAGAATAGGGAAGGAGGCGGAAAAAAGAACCAAGACGGGACGGGGACATGTCTTTATCGACCCATCAATTTGCATCCAACTAGCCAATATCGATGCCTTCTCGTACGACCCGAATTACTGCATTTGCACCTTGACCTAGCCCTTCTTCAGTTCCATGATGGTGATCTCGGGAGGCATACCGATTCGGCCAGGGAAGCCGATGTAGCCGTAACCACGGTTTACGTACAGGTACTGCTCTCCTTCCTGATATAGCCCTGCCCATTGTTTGTAGATGTACTGGCTAGGGCTCCAACGAAAGTTAGGCAGCTCTACCCCAAACTGTGCTCCGTGGGTATGCCCGCTAAAAGTTACATCAATATCCGGGTACCCTGGGCGTACCTTGGCATCCCAGTGGCTAGGATCGTGAGATAGCAATAGTTTCACTGGCATTTCCTCCATCCCTGCATAGGCCTTTTCCAGGTCGCCGTGTTGCACAAAGCGATTGCCCCAGTTTTCTACCCCAATCAAGCCAATGGATGCTCCGTCCACGGTTAGTGTACGGTTCTCGTTAAGCAACAAATCATAACCGAGGGTATTCCGGACTACTGCGTGCATGTCTTTTAGGTTTTGCGCCTTGGCCGCATCAGAAGTCCAACCGGAATAGCAATCTCCATAGTCATGATTTCCCAATACGGAAAATACACCCAGTGGAGCCTTCAGCTTGCTAAACATTTCGGTGTAGTCTCTTACCTCGCTAGTGCGTTCGTTTACCAGGTCCCCGGTGAAAAAAATGAGATCTGGTTTTTCGCCTAGTAGCATTTCTACCCCGCCCTTCACCGCAGTTTTATTGAAAAAGGACCCTGAGTGGATGTCTGAGACCTGGGCGATGCGCATGCCATCGAACTCCTTGGGCAGGTTGGGTAGGTTCACCGTATGCTTGCGGATGCGGTAGTCATGGGCTCCGCTGAGTATTCCGAAGGAAATGGAAGCGGTGGGCACAACACTGGCTATCACGGCTGCCTTGCCTAGAAATTCGCTTCGTGAAATAGTGGTGCCGGTGGTGCTAGGCTCGCCGCTCGACATCCGGGCTATCACCCACTGTATACCTCGGGTGAGGTCCCCGATGAGCAATACCACCCCAGCAAATAGTTTGGCCATTACGCTAACCATCATGCCGCCGGCAATGAGGGTGCGCAGGGCACGGTATTCGTCAGAGCTAACCCGGCCAAACATGAGTAGGCCAATGTAAACCAAGGCGGAAAGTCCCCAATATACCCCGTGGAGGCTCATTCTCCACCCACTACTCAAGGAGCGGGTTACGAGGCGTAAGGCTTGAAAAGCATAAAGATCGAGTGCCAAAAACAGCACCAATACAAAAATAATCACAGGTAATCTGGACATATAAAAGTTGACTCCAAAAGGGCCTTAGAAACCACAGGCCGGTGCATTTGCAACGATTTTTCGTGGAGGATGTTCGCTATTTCGCGTGATCTAGTCTGGGAATATAATTACTTTCGGTGCCACCATGGAGATCATTGCGAGTCCTACCGAACAAACCACTGCTGCTACCGACATCGTGTTGGGAGTTCTGGCTATCTATTGGGCCCTACGTGTATACCGTGCCGGCAGTAGCACTCATCGCCAAAAAGCCACCATTTGGGCTTGGGCATTTGGCCTGCTGGCCTATGCGGCATTGCAAAGTTGTATCAATCACGGTTTAGTCTGGGACCGTCCTACTTACCTTTTGTTATGGCACCCGGTCAATTTGGCGCTGGGCATGGCCGTAGGGTGTTTTGTGCTGGGTACTTGGTACGACTACCGCAGCAAGCCCGTCTCCAAAGGCTTAATAATCGGAATGATGTCCGCAGGGGCTGCATTCTTCCTCATTACCCTATTGTTGCCCAATTCCTTCTTGGGTTTCATCATTTACGAAGGCTTGGCCATGCTGTTTTCCCTAGGATTATATGCTACTCTGGCAAAGCGTAAGAAGCTTCATGGAGCCACTATAGTCAGCTTAGGTATTGCCCTCAATATGGTAGCGGCTTTGGTACAAGCCTTGGGTAGTGGCAAGATTCACTTTACTCTCATCTGGGAGTTTGACCACAACGGTTTGTTCCACATCATTCAGTGGATCAGCATTATGGTGATGGGCCTAGGTTTACTCAAAACATACAAAACCACCTCAGAATAAATACGAACTATGGCTAGTTTCTCTTTCGAAGGTCTGCGCCAAACGAGGCAGAACATCCTTAACCTTACCCGTGGTTTCACGGCAGATCAATTGAACACCATTCCGGATGGATTCAATAACAATTTGGCTTGGCACATGGCGCATGTAGTAGTTACCCAGCAGTTGCTGTGCTATCGCAATGCCGGGTTGGAAACCTTGGTGCCTGAGGACTGGATCGATAGATTTCGGAAAGGAACAAAGCCAGAAGGCATTGTTTCAGAGGAAGAGTTGGCTTCTATCAGAGACCAAATGGAGCGTTTGGTAGATGCCACAGAGCAAGACTACCAAGCGGGAGAATTTGCTGGGTACAAGAGGTACGAGACTAGCTATGGGCTGATACTAAATACCCCAGAGGAAGCCTTCGCATTTAATGATCTGCACGAAGCCCTTCACCTGGGGTATATGATGGCGCAAAGGCGCCTATTGATGTAAACTAAAGCTTAGTTACCAATAGCGGAGATAATCAAAGAGCCATTGCTCACCTGAGCGGTGGCTTCTGTATCCTCATTGATCATGGTACCCGTGAAAGTAGCTTCGAAGGATACTAGTGAGTTGTCCTCGTTGGGGGTGAAGTTGGTCACCGTAAGGGTAACATTGCTAGCGTCCCAAGTATTTGAAGAGTCGCTGTTGAAATCACCTTCCCAGATTTGGATGGACATCCGGTCGATAGCCAAAGCCAAATCGTTCAATCCCGCTGTCACATTGTAGGTACCATCCTCTCCAGTGAAAATAGTGGTAATCAACATACCGTTGCCAGTAGTGGCATCCAATACCCGAGCCGTAGCCACGGTAGAATCGGCAAACTGAGTAGCCGCAAATGCACGATTGATCGTCGTTTGATCATCTGAATAGCTAGTGCCATCCAGAGTAAACGTAACCGAACTCTCGGTAGGGATCAGATTTTCGAACAAGGAACAACCGGTGAAAGTAACCAGTAGGGCTAAGCCCAAGAGTAGGAATGTCTTTTTCATCAGGTTTAATTATTTCACGGTACAATGTTAGGGGTTATGGCATTGAATTCACTCCATATGTACCGTTTTTCTATCAATCCCTTCAATAACGCCCTTATTTGGGCATTGTTTTCTTATCCATGTGCATAGATACCAATACGTGAGGCACATCCACTACCTCGGCTATTTTCAGGTCTCCCGCAATAGAACACAAAACATAGGCCTCATTCCGGCCCATACCCTTTTCGGTCATCAGGTAGTTTACCATGTTCATAGTGGCGCGCCTGGCTGCCTCATCCAACGTGGTAGCGTAGGCCGTAGTGGCATAGTAATCCTTCGTTTCATACTCAGGTTCTTCTAACTGGCGACCTCCTTTGATCACATTTACCTCATACACAAACCGTAATGGCGCCTCTATGGCCGTACCACAAACCTCACCATGGCCTTGCGTAGCATGACCATCACCGATGCTGAACAGGGCACCCTTCACCCATACCGGAAAGTACACCGTGGTGCCCACCGTCATATTAGGATCGTCCATATTACCCCCGTTTGCCCGGGGTGGTATAGTATTCAGCAATGAATCCGTGTCGGGTGCTACAGCCATTACCCCTGGGAACGGGGTTAGGTCGATGATATGCCCGTCTGCAAACTGGGCCGTTTTCGCTGTTTTGTCTATATCATAAATCTTCAGGTATGGCTCCGTAAACGTATCTGCCAGGTAGCCAAAGCCCGGCAGAATGGCCGACCAGCCCCAGGTGTCTAGCTCCACTTCATGTAGGGTGACCGCCAACACATCACCTGGCTCGGCACCCTCTACATATACGGGGCCCGTAAGCGGATGAATGGGATCGAAACTCAGGGTGGCTAAATCTGCCACCGTAGAGGAAGGGGTGATTTGGCCCGCGGTGGCTTCCTGAGTGTAAGCCTCAATTATGCTGCCAGAGGGTACGGTAAGAACAGGTGGAATGGAACGGCTAAACTTACTGTGTACCTGGTCTGCCGTAAGGGTGTATTGTGCCTTGGGTACAAGGGGCTCCGGTTCAGGGGTGGGTGTAGCGGCAGGTTCTGAAGGGGATGAGGTACATGACCAAACCAGTAGC
>DMST01000037.1:14093-22766 GCA_003454975.1 Cytophagales bacterium
ACCAGTAGCAGGGCCAGACCAGGGACTAGGTGTTTCATAGAATAGGAAGGTTTTGGTTTCAGAAAAATACAAAAGCTTCCTGGATTGACCTTTTGTTGGAGAGCTTATCCTTCCATTTGGGTACGGCCCGAATCGTGGTCGTTGGGATTGAAAGGCTTTTGGTTTTCGGTCTCCCAAGTCAATTCTACCACCCTATGAATGATATTATCCATCTCGTGTACGGTGTTGTGCATGAGTTCCACCAATGCTCGAGTCTCATCATCAAATGTGTCGGGCTTTAGTAAGCTGATGAGTCCTAGCAAGGAAGCCACAGGGCGCCTGATCTCATGCGACTGTAGGTGGGCGATTTCCTCTAGCTTTCGGTTCTGGTTCTCAAGAGCAATCTCATATTTGCGCTGGGCATCAATATTGGTCACATTGAATGCCACCCCAATTACATTCTGGGCCTCATCGTAGGCAGGCTGGTAGGTGGCTCGCCAATACACCACCATGTTGTTCTCATAGGATACCTTGCGCTCCTCGTGTACCGTTTCGCCATTGAGCGCCTTCTCCATATCAATCACAAACTTAGGCTTCACCTCATCCACGGTATAATCCATGAAGCTATCGCCTACCTTGAGATCTGTATTAAACAATCCCTTAATGACGTCCGAGGCAGTTTTGTTGAAAGCCAATACGGGGTACTCTGGGGGTGGCCCTAACAAGAAATTGGTATCGGTGGTACTGTTGAAGAACGCATTCAATTTGTTCTGAGAGTCCCTCAGTTTTTCATTGGCCTCCTTTATCTCAGTGATATCCAGGCTAGAGCCAATGAAACCAAGAAATGCCCCGTTCTCGGCCTTCCGCGGGTTGCCACGATTGAGCATGGTGCGGTAGCTGCCATCTTCCTGACGGAGGCGGGCTTCCACTTCAAATTCTGACCTTCTACCCAAGGCGGTATGCAATACCTCTTTCCAGGCAGCTTGGTCATCAGGATGCAAGTAGCTCCCCAATTTTTGGTTATCCAGCTCCTGAAGGTCCTTACCCGTAAAGTCTCGCCAGGCTTGGTTATGAAAATCCAAATCCCCTCGTTCATTGATCATCCAAATCAAGGCTGGGGCAGAATTGGCCAGATGGCGAAACCGGGATTCACTTTCCCGCAGTGCTTCCTGGTTTTTGCGGTGTTCGGTAAGGTCTACTACCACAGCCACAAAATGGGTAATGGTTTCTCCCTCTCCTACAGGGTGGTACTGTAAGGAAACCCAAAAGGGGCTGCCATCTTTCCGGTAGTTCAGTATTTCACTGGTAAAAGGCTCTTTCTGTTTGATTTTCTCATTCATGTACCGCACTGTGTCGGCATCCGATTGTTCACCCAAAAGCAAATCCCCGGGGGTGGAACCCATCAACTCATCAAAGGAATATCCTGTAAGCGTTGAAAACGCAGGGTTGGACCATTCAATGATTCCTTCAGCATTCAGAATCATGGTTCCGTTTTTTGATAGCAATGCCACCAGATGTGTCAACGGATGATGTGGGGCACCTTGTATGGTAGAATTATCTGCCATTAACCAGATAAAGTTCGGTGGTCAAGTAAAAGAGTACCAAACCAGAAAGCATTTGGAAACCAAGTTGGTGATCAATATCCCAAAAAATTGGTGGATAGCGATGTACTTCGTTGGGTTTCTTACGACCCCCATGACAGGAAATAGTAATTAAAAGGGAAAATGGCTAATACCTTATCGCAAGATATGCTCATTCCTACGGCTAATTCCTCTTATCTTTGGGCATGGTACCCAAGGAAATAAAGGTCCCTGAAACCAAAAAAGTCTATTTCGCATCAGATTTTCATCTCGGGGTTCCCACGCTGGCAGACAGTCACGATCGGGAAAGGAAAATTGTACGTTGGTTAGATGAAGTAGCACAAGATGCTGCCTACCTCTTTCTATTGGGTGACATTTTCGATTTCTGGTTTGAATACAAGCGTGCCGTGCCCCGAGGATTTGTCAGGGTGCTAGGAAAGTTAGCCGAGATTACGGACTCCGGTATTCCTGTGGTTATGTTTAGTGGCAATCATGACATATGGATGTGGGACTATTTTCCTGAAGAACTCAATATTCCGGTGGTTCATCATCCTGTGAGTTTTCGAGCAGGAGGCCATGCCTTTCATGTGGGACATGGTGACGGATTAGGTCCGGGTGATCATGTATTTAAAGCGGTGAAAAAGGTGTTCCGCAATCCACTCTTCCAGTGGCTGTATGCTCGGGTGCATCCGAATACAGGGATTGGAGTCGCGCAATATTTCTCAAATTCTAGTCGCCATTCTGGGGAGGGAAAGGTGTACAAATTTCATGGAGAGGAAGAATGGCTGATTCAGTATTGCGAGAAAGTGCATGGAGAAAATCCCCATGATTTTTACTTGTTTGGGCACCGACACCTACCGATGGATATTCCTATTGGGGAGAATGGCCGCTATATCAATCTGGGAGAATGGATGCACCATTATACCTACGCAGTGTACGACGCAGAGGGTCTCCATCTGAAAGCCTTTGAGGCCCCTCTTCCTTCTTTACCCTCCTTTTAAATTTATAGCAGGCTGGTAGGATAGCCCGATTTTTGCTTACTTCCAAAAAAATGATTACCCAATGAAGAAGACACTATTTTTTGCCCTGTTGTTCACCGGCGCTACTTCTCTTTTTGCCCAAGAGGCCTGTGAGGTTAAAGTTTTGGAATTGGTAGGCACCTACGAAGGAGGATGCAAACGTGGTGTAGCCCATGGTGATGGTACTGCGGAAGGCACTGACTCTTACAGCGGTACTTGGAAAAAAGGATTTCCGGATGGCAGTGGTACCTACACCTATGCAAGTGGAGATGTATATGTGGGCGAATTTAAGAAAGGACGCCGCGATGGTGAGGGCACTCTTACCTTTTCTAATGGTGACGAGAAAAAAGGATTCTGGAAGAATGATGATTACATTGGTGAGTATGAGAAGCCTTACAAAGTAACTTCACCCCCCAATGCGGTAAACTATCAGCTGATGAATCGCGGAGACAATACCAACCGGGTTGCGGTACAGATCCGCAGAAATAATGCTCAGGTACCCGTGCAAAGATTAACCTACAATGCTGATAACGGCTTGCAATACGAGATTTCTTCGGAGTTTGGCTGGGAGAATGTAGAGTATCCTATCAACCTGAACATCAACTATACCATTCAGGACCAAATGGGCTCTGGTACCAACAATGTGGTATTTAGGTGTACCATCTATCAGCCAGGAGACTGGTTGATTCAGCTAAAACACTAATATTAGATCCTTGCCACTCCTATTCAACATGAACAATAGTCTCCTTGCTGGTGCATTGATGCTGGTTTGCCACCTTAGCCACGGTCAGGATACCTGTTTGGTAATGGTGGAAGAGCTAGCTAAAGTGTACAGTGGAGGTTGTGAGAACGGATTTGCGGAGGGGCAAGGGGAAGCTACCGGTTCCACCGACCACCGATACAAAGGAGGTTGGGTACACGGATTTCCGCAGGGAGTAGGTGAGTATACCTGGCCCAACGGGGATCGATACCAGGGGGAGTGGCTTCATGGCCGGAGAGAGGGCGAGGGCACTATGTTTTTTGCGGATGGTACGGAAAGGGCAGGAGCCTGGAAAAATGACGAGTACATTGGTGCTTACACCCAGGCTGTACATGTTATCAACAGCCCTGCAGGGGTAGACTACGCTATCTCGCAGCAGGGCCTGAGCCGGAACAAGCTGAGCATCCAGTTTTACTTTCAGAATCAGCCTTTTTACCCCGTAGATTTGGAGCTGACTTCTAATACGGGTATTCGGTTTGAAGGGCCCAATATTACGGGTTGGGATAATGTAGATTTCCCCGTGGAATTCAACGTACACTACACCCAACCTTCGCGGGGAAATTCCCCAGGTATTCCTGTGAGTTTTAAAGCCCGGATCGAAAAACCGGGTGACTGGTGGCTTATCTTAGGTAGAAAATAGCCTGATTTTCGGCTATTGGGACGATCTACCACGCACTTTGCGTAGGTATTCTTTTAGGAAGCCAGAACCGTAGCCCAAAAGCTGGATTAAGGCAGAGAAAACGCTTAGTCCACCTACGGCCAGATTCTTTTCTTTCACGGTGGCGTGCATCCCAATGACTAGCAGATAGAGGGTCAATAGTGCGCTGCCCAGATAAAATAAAGGTAAGCTTACAAGAGGGGAGAGGGCCCACCCGATACAAGCCAACAGAAAGAAGGTAGGAAACCAATGCACAAGCTTGATAGCACCCTTGTGCCGGAGGGCATTCAGTACCCGGCCCCTACCAAAATTGAAGACTTGCCAGAAGAATTTCTTGAGAGAAGTACGCCGTTTATGAAATACTCCCGCTTCAGGTATCAGCCCTACCTTTAATCCCAGAGCCTTCATCCGCAAGGCCAGATCAATATCTTCTGCCAAATCCCGATAGTGAAAACCGCCGGTTTTCTGAAAGGCCTCTGGACTCAGGCCCATATTGAAGCCACGGGGCTGAAAATCCTTTTGTGGCACCTTACCGCCCCTGATGCCCCCGGTAGTGAAGGGGCTATTCATGGTGTAGCCCATGGCTCGTTGTAGCCGGGTAAACGAAGCATGGCCAGTATCCGGCCCGCCAAAAGCATCATAACCATGAGTATCTAAGCCCGCATTGACGGCTTCGAAGTAGCCTTGAGGCACAATGACGTCCGAGTCGAAGGTAATCAGGTAATCCCCGGTGCTCTCTTCCCAACCAAAATTTCGTGAAAAGCCTTGCCCGGTATTCTCTTTGTAGGTGTAGTGTACCTCTAATTGGTTTGCATAGCGGGCCACTACTTCTTCGCACCGGTCTACACTTCCGTCTTCAACAATACGCACCTCCAGATGAGGATAGTCTTGCTGCGCAAGGCTTTCCAGTAACTCCTCTACCTCCTGTGGGCGGTTGTACACCGGTACTACTATCGAGAACTTTCGCATCAATAGCCTCGCTTTTCGCGGATCAGGTAATCATTCTCCTTGCTGGCATTTCGACTTACCAGCTCGGCCACAAAGCCTGTAAGAAACAGCTGTGTACCCATGATGATAGCCACCAAGGCAAGAAAAAAGAGAGGTTGATCTACCACGTCACGAATTTGATCAGAGGGGACTCCGGCACTAATCTCATACACCTTCAATCCAATGAGCCATAGGGTAATGACCGCTCCTACAAAGAAGGAAAGCGAACCCAATGTGCCGAACAGGTGCATGGGCTTCTTCCGGTACCGACTCACGAAGGTGATACTGAGTAGATCCAGAAAGCCATTCACAAAGCGCTCCAGGCCAAACTTGGTGCTACCGTATTTGCGAGCTCGGTGTTCTACCACCTGCTCCCCAATTTTGCCAAACCCGGCCCACTTAGCAATGACCGGGATGTACCGGTGCATTTCGCCATATACCTCAATGTTGTGCACCACCTCACCTTTGTACGACTTTAGGCCGCAGTTGAAGTCATGCAGGTATATGCCGCTCATTTTGCGGGTGACCCAGTTGAAGAACTTGGAGGGGATCGTTTTCGAGATGGGATCGTAGCGCTTCTTCTTCCAGCCAGAGATCAGGTCATAGCCTTCCTCAGCAATTTTGCGGTACAAGTCTGGGATCTCGTCAGGGCTGTCTTGTAGATCAGCATCCATGGTGATAACCACCCGCCCTTTGGTATGGCTAAAACCCGTATTGAGAGCAGCGCTTTTGCCATAGTTTCTGGTAAAGCTAATACCACACACCTCGGGGTTTTCTGCCGAAAGCTTGTCGATTACCTCCCAAGAGGTATCTGTAGACCCATCGTCTACAAAAATAATTTCATAGCTGAATTGATTCTCGTCCATCACGCGTTTGATCCAGGCGTGAAGTTCGGGCAACGATTCCTCTTCATTGAGAAGAGGAATCACCACCGATATATCGAGTGTATAGTCCGACATTTATAAATCGATATTCTTATTCTTTTTTTGAGTAATGGCACCTACGATAGCGGCCCCAATGGCGAAGAAGAGAATCCGCCAGATAAACTGTTTGCCTTGAGCCGCCAAACTGTAAGGATTTCCTTGTTCTTCCTGTGCCTTTCTGGCCTCTTCCATGGTATTATCTATATCCTCGCCACTCATGCCTACGCGTTCCAACATGGCAGCAGTGCGTTCCAGGCCTGCCTCCTGAATAACATCAACAGCGGCTGGGTCTACCAGACCAAATAGCACAAACGAAAACAGACTGTTGACGAGTCCGGAAACCAAGAAAAGCATAAAAGCATGCACAAAGGCAGGGCCGTAGTCCTTATATCCACCGATGGACTTTCTATGGTTATTGCCAAAGTAGATGCCAAACCCGAAACTGAGGATGAGTGCCAAGGCAATGAATAAAAAGAAACGGCTGAAAATGGTAACATCTACAATGTAGACTACCAGGGTGATCAGCACCGAGACCATGCCGGCAATGAGGCCAGAACGTACGGCGTGGGGTAGATTGGTGTTTTTTTCTTCCATATCAAGGATTGGTTTAGCGTGCTTCTGTTTTGCGCATAAAAATAGCGATAAAGCTAGTAGCCATGAGGGCAACGAAGCCTTTTCGCAGGAAGGCATCTAAGAATAATGTGCCTGGAGTAGTTTCTTTGGTTTTGCGAAGTACTTCTTGGTAGGTAGCCTCATCAAATTGTTCCACTAGTTCTACCTTTTTATTCTCTACTTCCTCCACCAATAGCTCTATGTGACTGGCCAAGGATTCCGGGCTAATCCATTCGGCAAAGGCGAATACAAAAAAGCTGCCTAGGGTTGCCATTACCATAGCATAAAAAAATGCTAGTGTCATCCCTTGCCAAAAGTGCAGATTGCCCCCATTCCATTGTTCTTTGAACACCCGGAGCATAATGAATCCTACGGCTGGTGCCAGCAGAAAATCCAGATTGTTAGTTTCAGATAGGGGAGTCCTGCCCAACAACCAGAGTGTAATGAAAGCCAGGATGAAGAACCCTGCGTTGAGGCTTCCATACAAAAGCCCCCCTTGCCACAAACCTTTATTTCGCTCCATGCTTTATAAGTCTTCTGACCAGTTTCGGTTACCGTATATCGCTCCTTTTACCTTTCCTGTTACCTCAGCCCCAAACCAGGGATGATTATAGGCCTTAGATTTACAAGAAGCTGCATCGTACTTCCATACTTGTTCTGGGTTGTACACCGTAAAGTTAGCCAGAGAGTCTATGGCAAAAGGGTCATCCTTTTGGCCAAGCAGGGCGTTGGGGTTGGTCGTTACTTTTTCTATCCATACCTCTTCCGGCGCATCCTCTCCCAGTTTCATCATCATAGGAAGAAACATTTCCAGGCCCGTCATGCCAAAATCAGCCAGATCGAATTCTAGCTTCTTTGACTCCTCGTCTTGAGGCGTATGGCTCGTGACGAGGACGTCAATGGTGCCATCATTCAGGCCCTGCAGCAAGGCTTCGCGGTCCGAGGCTTCTCTCAGTGGTGGATTCACTTTAAAGTGAGTGTCGAAGGGGTTCTCTTCCAGTACCTCATCCAACCAGAGCAGCTGATAGGCAGCAACGTCGCATGTGACTTGGAGGCCATCCGCCTTGGCTTGCCGAATGTGTGATAGGCTCTCGGGCGTAGAGACGTTGGCAAAATGAAGCCGCCCTCCGGTATAGCGAAGAATTTGTAAGTCGCGCTGCACAATTAAGGTTTCGGCCAAGCGTGGCATGCCAGGTGTCCCCAATCGGGTACTGGTAATGCCCTCGTGCATAGACGCAAAGTGCGTAAGCAGCCGGTCTTCCGGCCGGTTGATCAGGAGCGCATCAATTTTTTGCAGATACAGCAGCGTCTTAAGTAGGATATCGGTATGCCAAATAGGAGCGGAACCATCGGTGAAGGCAGCTGCTCCGGCGGCATGCAAATCCAGCATATCCGTGAAGTCCTCGCCTTTGGCATCTTTGGTCACCGCAGCCAAAGGACGTACCTGTGTTACTCTGCGGGAGTTACCAGCTATTAGGTACTGAATGTCGTTTTTGCTCTGGATGACTGGCTGCGTATTGGGCAGTAGGCAAACCTGGGTAAATCCTCCCGCTGCTGCTGCGGCACATCCACTCTCCAAATCTTCTTTATGTTCCAGGCCAGGATCGCCAAATTGGGCGCGCATATCGCCCCAGCCTGCCGAAAGACGCATGCCCTGGGCATTCCATACTACCTCGGCAGGTTCTCCGGGGGAGTCCATAGCCGTTACATGCCCATTTTGGATGGTGATGGAGGGAGATTTACCGTGCCAAGTAGACCCTGGAGACACGATGGTGGCATTGTCGATACGTAGTTTCATGCTACAGGAAGCGGATCAGTGCAATTTCCGCCCCCAAAAATAGTAACGTCAGCCATAATGCCAGCCGCCAATAGGAATTACCCTCTTGCAGAGCTTGTAATTGCTGCTGAAACTCATCAATTCCCTCCCAAACCAGCACCTCTACGGGGGCTCCGGTAAACTGACCTTCCAGCTTTTCGGGAGCTACGGCCAGCAGGCGAGATTCACGTACGTCCAGGTTAAAGGCCAAATTGGTGAGGGTGTCTCCCTCTGGTCGGAGAACAGAATAATAGCCTGGAGAAAGTAAATTAGAGGGAACCTCCATCACCAACTGGCCCGGCGCTACGCGCTGCCCGGGGATCAGCTCTTCCTCTCCCC
>DMST01000037.1:22853-58382 GCA_003454975.1 Cytophagales bacterium
CCGCAACTTGTATAGCTGTTCGGGGGATACACTATCCACCGGAAAGGAGAACGTAGTACGGTTGAGGCGATAGAACAGGGGCCGTTCTACCCGCTTACTCAACACGGCCATGCGGTACATAACGGGCACAAAAATGGCGTGCTGGGTGAAGGCACCGAAGTCCGGGGACAGAGGCGCGGCAAACAAATAGGTAGTGCCGGAGCCTTGAATGGCACTCATGAAAGGCGCACCAGTCCGCAAACTTAGTAATGGCAAAGTCCGTGGTTGCCAAGTGAGGGTAGGAATAACTTGCGGCATATCTACCTGGGCATCTGCCTCGGTAAATATGTTTTGAAAAAACGAACTATTCGCATCGGGCCCAGAAAGACTCACCTCAGGTCCCTGTGGGGCCGGAATTACGGAAAGTCCTGCGGAACTGGCATAAACGCCAGCATCGGGGGTGTCGCCAGGAAAAACAGCTAGAGTGCCGCCTTGTTGCTGATACCGAGTGAGGGTGCCTTGCAAGGCCGCATCCCAACTGTTGAGCCCGGATAGAACCACTAAGTCTGCTTCTTCCAGTGTATTGTAATTTACATTGCTTACCGAGAAGCTGGTGAAATCGAACAGCGTAGGGTTACCATATACTTTTTCTACAGAGGTGATTGTTTCATCAGGTTTTACCTCCACTATGCGTATTCTACCGGCCAAGGTGAGTGTGAAGTAAAAATCGTTGTCGAATACAACGGGAAATTCTTCAATGCTGATCCTACACCGGTTTTCTGCCTGTAGCGGAAAGTTGACGGGGAAAGAAACGGAACCAGTGCCTTGGGCAGAAATATTGATGCTGCTATTGCCTACTTGTACCCCGTTAACGAAAAGTTTAACCAACCGGTCTTCCTGAGGTGCGTCTCCTGCATTGCGCAAGACCACCTCCAGGCTATTGGGTTCATTGGGTTGCAGGTACGGTGAAGCTAAATACACGCTATCAATGAGTACATTATCCGCTTGGCCATAGGTAATGGGGAGCAGGTACACTTGCCAGGCGCTGTCTAACGTGATAGGGTCTTCCTCCTCGAATACCGAAGCTTGGAAATCGGAAATAAAATATACGTCGGGCCGCATGCCTGGGTCGGTAGTGGTGGCCTCGAAACGATTGATTACCTCAGGGAAGGTGCGGATGCGGGAGCCAACGCTCATCTCGGTGAGGAGTTCGCGAACCTCGTTTTGACTGCGTGAAACCTGACTGCCTGCATCGAAACTGTTGGTCATCAGCCGGTACTGCGTGCCTTTAGGATACAAGTCTAGCAGATTATTAACAGCAGCTACCCCTTGGTCAAACCCGGCAAACCCGTCAGGTACCAAGGTGCTCATACTAGGAGAGTTGTCCAGATACACCCATACCTCATCGCCAAGCGCTATCTCCTCTTCGGTTGGCTGGTAAGGTTGAGCAAAAATCATAACCAGGAAGAAAATAGCTAGCAATCTGGAAGCCAGAATGAGGTAGTGCTTCAGCTTGAGTTGTTGTTTCTTGGACTCCTTTACCAACCGCAGAAATTGAAGGTTGCTGAAGTATACCTTGCGAACCCTTCGGAAATAAAACAGGTGAACCAGAATGGGAATTGCCAGGGCCAGTAGGCCCCAGAGGAACTGAGGTTGGTAAAAGCTCATACGCGATAAAGCTACTGAACTAACCTAGAATGCTGAAAATTATTATTCGGCATGTGACAAGCGGTGGAGCCGTATGGAAGGGGCAATTCAGTCACTATCAGTATTTTTTTATCAGGAGGTTAACTTCTTCTTCAGGGAGCAGGTGTACACTGGATTGTAAATCGCCCCCCGTCTCCCATTCAATCAACCGGAAGCCAGGTAAACTATATCGGGTAATGCGGTTGATTTCCGTGAAATTGAAAATAGATGGGGGACAAGACATGTATTTTACTCCTGCATGCAGGGTTTCTAATACCACATGAACATGACCAAAAAAGACGGCTTCTACTTGCGGATGCTCGTCCAATATATCGAACAGTTCCTGTGCATTGAGCAATTTGTAGGGTTCCAATTTTTCCACCACCATCACCGGATGATGGTGCAAAAAGATCAGGCTGGGGGCATCAGAATATTCTGTAAGCTGATGGTTGAGCGTAGAAAGCGCATTCTTAGAAAGGCTGCCGGCTACTTCATCGGGGATCACACTATTCAGCAACACCACATTTCGCCCGCCCAACCGGAAGAACTTGTCTTTCTCTACAGAGAGTTGCTTTTCCATTTGCGACATGACGGTCACGTCGTCATGATTACCGGGTATCCAATAGTAGGGTATTTCCAAGGGCATCAGAATTCGGTCTATCAGATAGTAGGAGTCTACGTATCCGGCATCCGAAATATCACCTGAAAGAATAATGGCATCTGGCAGTGGATCTAACCGGCCCACCTCCCTTAAAATACTCCGTAACGTCTCTGCAGGAGGAATCCCTTTGTGCACCTCGTACCGCAACTTGAGCAAATGCAAGTCGCTAATTTGTACAATACGATGGAGGGTGCCCATGAATTTTTCGTGACAATACGAGGGTTTTAGAATGACTTGAAAGATGGGACCTTAACGAAAAAATTCAAAGTCTTTGCCCTGATATTAATATTATTCGCCCAAGGAATGGACTGGTTTTCTTGACAGTGGCTGTCTAAAAAATGCTGGTTATTGTATCCGTACTTTGCTGGTAGCCCCTTGCCAAATATATATTCTGATAGGGCAGCACCTTTGTTTCTATCGTCACTTCGGAAAACCCAGCGGATTTGAGTTCCTGAATAATGAGGCTTGACGCAATCTTTTCTTCTTCTGCAGGGCCTACCGGCAGAGGACCTGGCTTGTATTCCACAATCAGCAACCAAGCGTTGCGCTTCATCCCCTCCCTTACCGCTGTGAAATATTCAATTCTATTCTGAATAAAGTTGTAGGTATTGACCACCAACACCCCGTCTACCTCTTCTTTTACTAAAGGGGGGGCATTGGGCTTTGCCAGCCGTACTTCAAGCTTATTTGCTAGGGAATCGGGGCCTTCATCCCGTCTTTGCTCAATGAATTGTAAAAACCTGGGGTCAATATCGATAGCAATTACCGAAGCACCGGCTTCAAGTAATCGGAAAGAGAAAAAACCGGTACCGGCACCTATATCAGCCACCTTTTTTCCAGGCAAAGGCTCTACCATGGCCAGTACCCGTTCGGGCTGTTGCCAGTCCAGGCGGATAGGGGCTTCGTACTGATCCACCAACTGACCAAAGGGGTCAGTGTTCGTTTGACGGGTGTCGGATGCGGGTAAATTATAGGCGGGACTAATGGACGGTGCTGATCGGTCTACCGACTGACAAGCGCCCATAGTAATAAGCAGGCAGCAAACGCTATAGTGCAATAATACCTTCAATGCTACTGGCTTCTTGGTATATGGCTATCACATCGTCACTGGAAGAGGCCATCATTTTGGCCGTTACAGAAACATATTTACCCTTGCTGCTTTCTTTCAGGTTCAACTCATGTTTCGGGAAAAGGCTTTCTACCCGGTCCAGTTTACCCTGAGGAACTATGAATTTGAAGGTATATACCGAAGGCCAGGTGTGGACAGCGTCCAGCTTTTCTTTAAATCCTACAATGTCAAATTCCTTGTTCATACATCTCTTTTCTACAAAAATATCCAGAAACTATAACCTGTATACTCTAGTGGCTAGACCAATAGCTGGTATACCACCAAAGCAGACACATAGGCTATGCCAGTCATAAAGAATAATTGGGCCAGAGGCCAGAAAATAGACTTGGTCTCTCGGTAAGTAACGGCCAGGGTACTCATGCACTGCATAGCAAATGCATAAAATACCATGAGCGATAATCCCAAGGCCAGGGTATATCTGGGTTCGCCAGTTTCGGGTACTACTTCGTTACGCAGTCGGTCCCGTATTCCCAACTCGTCTTCACTATCGCCTACCGAATATAGCGTCGCTAGTGACCCTACAAATACCTCACGGGCGGCAAACGAAGTTAGCAAGGCAATCCCTATCTTCCAGTCGTACCCCAAAGGGGATATGGTCGGCTCTATGGCCTTACCAAGGTGCCCGGCATAGGACTGTTCTAACTTCAAAGAGGCCAATTGGGCTTGTGCTTCGGGGGTTTCGCTGATGGCAGGTTGGTCTGCATATTGTGATTCCCACTCGGTTTGTGCTCTGGCCATATCTTCTGCTGGGCCATAGGTGGCTAGTACCCATAATACAATAGAAATAGCCAAAATGACTCGGCCAGCTTCTAAAACAAAAGCCTTTACCTTCTCCAAAATGGTCATGCCTACATTTCGCCAGCGAGGCCATTTGTAGGTGGGCATTTCCATGATGAGGAAATTCCGAGTTTTGTCTTTCACTCTACCCTTCAAAAACCATGCAGAACCTAGGGCGGCTACCACCCCCAATGTATACAAGCCCAACATAACCAGCCCTTGTGCCCCAAATATGCCTAGGAAATAGGTTTCAGGGATCACCAACCCGATCAGGATCGTATACACAGGTAGCCGTGCCGAACAGCTCATAAAAGGTGTAACGAAAATGGTAATGAGCCGCTCGCGTTTATTCTCAATGTTTCGTGCTGCCATGATGGCGGGTACCGCACAAGCCCATCCGCTAATGAGAGGTACCACACTTTTGCCATTCAACCCAAAGGGCCTCATAAGCTTGTCCATCAAAAATACTACCCGACTCATGTACCCGGATTCTTCCAAAAGGGCAATGAAGGCAAAGAGTAGGGCTATCTGAGGGATGAAGATAAGAATACCACCCAGCCCAGGGATGATGCCCTCCGTAACCAAATCGGATAGCATGCCGGAGGGTAATAGGCCGCTCAGCAAACTAGCTGTGGCACCAAAAACTCCATCTATTAGGTCCATGGGCCAACTAGCCCAGGCGAAGATGCCCTGAAAAATGAGAAACAATACTCCCAGAAAGATGGCATATCCCCACACCTTATGCGTAAGCACTGAGTCTAGCCGTTTGGTCCAATCTACCGTTGTGGTTTCGCGCCTATGTAACGCATGGTCAATGACCTCGCCAATCTTCTTATATCGGCCTAGTGTATCTTCGGTTTGTAGTGCCTTTTCGTTGAATTGATGCTCATACTTGGCATCAATTATTTTGTGGCGAGTATCTCCCTGGAAGGAAGGGATTCGGTCCACATGCATTGCAAATTGAAACGCCCGATAACGGTTGCAAAAGTGGTGGCCATTTTGGACCGCCTCTATTACCTGGTCGGCCGAAGTGGACATGTCATAAAAAGGCTCGCACTCCTTCATGAGAGGATTACCCAGCAAATGTTTTAGGTCATCAATGCCTTTTCCGGTTCGGGCATTGATGGGCACCATTTGAATGCCGAAGGATTGCTTGATAACCTCCAGGTCCACTTCCAAGCCTCCCTTTGTGGCTACATCTACCATATTTAGGGCAAGCACAGTAGGGAAACCGAGGTCCCTAACCTGAGTAAAGAGCAGTAGATTTCGCTTGAGATTAGAAACATCTACCACCACCACGGCTACGTCTGGGTAGTCTTGGTGTTCTGGGTCCAATAAGGACTGGATGACTATCTCTTCGTCGGCTGACTTGGGGTATAAGCTATACAGGCCTGGCAGGTCAATGATTTCGGCGCGGGCGTGCTCATCCAACTGGCAGTGGCCCACCTTCCGATCCACCGTTACTCCTGGGAAGTTGCCCACTTTCTGGTTGAGGCCTGTGAGCTGATTAAACAGCGAGCTTTTCCCAGAGTTGGGGTTGCCCACCAAAACTATTTTCGGATTGCTTTTTATTGACATGCCCTAAGGCTCTAAAATGATAGTTGCTGCTTCGCGAACCCGAATCGACAAGTTGTAATCCAGTACATGGACGCTTATGGGGTCGCCCAGGGGAGCGCGAAAGTTGATGGTGATGGTTTCGCCAGGCAAACATCCCATTTCCATTAGTTTTAGGGCGAGTTCATCATCAGAAAATCCGGCAATGACTCCTGACTCGCCCTTGGCTAACTGGGCCACGTTTTTCGGCTGATCCTGCACTAATTACTTCTGTTTTTTGAAAATGAAGGGCAAATGTACGGGCTGATGATGTAACCACCAAGGCTACCCGTCGGCCATACGACCCTGATACTTAATCTTTTGCCTCTATTATTTCGTTTAACTATAACACATGAAAAACAATAAAATTCCCTCCGAAAATTTAAACCGCCCTGGCCGTGAATCCTCATTGGTTTCGACCGAAAACCCTGCTGTGAAGGAACCAAAATATGAAGACACAGAAGTGGAAGAGGATAGCTTTGAGTTTGGAGGCATCCCCAATGATGCTCCAGATCTAAAGCGGTTGATGGGATGCGGAGGTTGATCGCTTAGTTGGGCCATTCTACTACGATGAGTCCCATCAACTCGTGATCCGTTTGGTAAAGCAATCGCTGTTCTCCAGTAGCTAAATCCAATTCATAAACAGAACCAGATTGTTCCGTATAGTATAGCAGTTGATGCTGCTCATCTATGTCCATTCCATATGAGCGTGCCGTAGAAGTTGCTAAACTTTGGACCCCGGTTCCGTCTATCGCCGCAGATAGAATTTCATCTCCCCAGTCATTGTCTAGGTACAACTGTTGGCGACTTCCGTCTACTGTAATGCCAAACCCGTAACCTGCCTCTTCAAAACTCAGAATTTGCTGTAAACCAGTACCATCGGCTTTTCCTATCCAAACAGCCTCCGATCCTTCAGCAACCAGGGTCATGTAGAGGGTGCCACTAAGGAAATCAATGGCCACAGGTTGGTGGAACAGAGCACTGTCGGCAGTATCAAAAAGAACATTGAGTTCTATATCCCCCACATTTAACCCTAGTACTTGGCCTAAGCTACGTTCAGCTAGAAACAAGGTATTTTTCTGTTGATCCAAAGCAAGGCCCTGAGGGTTATTTAGGTTATCGACCATAATGCTTTGGTTATTGCCTGACAAACGACTGCGGACTAATGTGCCATGCTCATTGTCAGTGTAATAGAGATAATTGTTGGTTTGGTCATATACTAGCCCAATACAATCTCCGGGCAACTGAAATAGAGCCACTAATGTGTCTTCAGCCAAGGAGTAGCTTTTCATCAAGCCCTCGGTATTGTCAATGAATAACAGACGCCGGTTATCCACGGCTTCTAATATCTCTAGTTCAAGAGTCGCTTCGTCAGTAAGGCCGTCTGCTTGGGCCTCCAAAGTGACGGTGTATGCTCCAGGAGCTGTAAATACATGCGCCCCTCGGGCTTCTGTGGAAGTAGTGCCATCTCCAAAATCCCACAGGTAGGCATCCGCGTGAGCAGACTGATTTAAGAATAAAATCTCCTCACCTACACGCAGTTCCGAGTCAGCAGACACCGCAAAGCTGGCTTCTGGAGGGGTGTTTACCAAGGCAGTGTCGCAACCAGATAACAAGAGTGTGGTGCCAATGAGGCAAAAGACTAAGAGATGAGTAAGAGCTTTCACTGCCATAATCTTTCCGAAAAGAATTAACCCTAATTTAAGGGACAGCCATCATAAGTTTACACCTGAGATGAGTAGGATGTTGTCAATCTCCTTTCATATAGGAAAAGAAATGGTATTGAGTTTCTTGCCCAGACCAAGGGGTATTTCGACCAAACCAACCTCACTCCCACATTAGGGCATAGTATCCTAAATGCTTTGTTGCTACATTTGGCCTCTTAAATCGTGAACCCTCACGGATCCAAAAGAAAACCTGGAAAAGCTATGGCTTGGTTTAAGCGTGAAGAACGGGGCATTCTGACCCCCACGGAGAAGAAAAAAGAAGCCCCTGATGGACTTTGGTTTAAAACCCCCAGCGGCAAAATCATACACATACGAGAGCTAAAAGAAAATGCCTACGTGACTCCTGATGAGGATTTCCATGTACGCATTGGTAGCCGCGAATATTTCGAAATCTTGTTCGATGATAACGAATTCACCGAACTGAACGAGGATATGGTGTCTGGAGATCCTTTACAATTTAAGGATACCAAAACGTATCCTACGCGGATTGAGGCAGGTAAGAAAAAGTCTGGTTTGAACGATGCTGTTCGTACTGTATATGGCAAAATGAATCGCCTTGATTTTGCCGTGGCTTGTATGGATTTCGATTTTATCGGTGGCTCTATGGGCTCGGTAGTGGGTGAGAAAATTGCCAAGTTGATTGATCACTGTCTGGAAACTAAAACTCCGTTGCTCATTATTTCTAAGTCGGGTGGTGCACGCATGATGGAGGCGGGCCTTTCCCTTATGCAGATGGCTAAAACCAGTGCCAAACTGGCTTTGCTAGACCGCGCCGGTATTCCTTTCATTTCGCTATTGACCGACCCCACTACGGGTGGTGTAACGGCAAGCTATGCCATGTTGGGTGATTTCAATATTGCTGAGCCAGGTGCACTGATTGGTTTTGCCGGTCCTCGTGTGATTCGGGAAACCATCGGTAAAGATCTCCCTAAAGGCTTCCAGAGTGCAGAATTTGTGCTGGATCACGGCTTCCTGGATTTCATTATTGATCGCCGCAATCTGAAAACCCGCTTAACTACGCTGCTGAAGATGCTGGCAGCCGGTAACTAAATTTTCATGGCACGCGGACAAAATTCCTTGTTCACGCTGGGGTATGGGCTCATCCTAACGGCCATTATCTGGATTGCCATCCGGGTAGCAAAGTTGATTCCCCTTGCCTTTGATATTTCCCGGGGGGATGGCTGGCGCAGTTTTGCCGCTGCCATTCTTCCCATCCTTGCCATTCTTATCTATCGCCTTATGTCTGAGAAGAACCTATTGGACGTCTTCTTTGGCAATCGGTATCTCACCCTTATTTTCTCCATTGCTCTAGGTTTTGGCTTTCTGGCTTACTTGGAGCTAGAACAAATAAAGTCCCCTTGGCACGAGCTGGTGCTGGGTTTGGTGATTGGTATTCTCATCGACCTGCTATTTTTTAGTCATAAGCTAGATCGCCGTTGGGTAGCCCTTTCTGGACTGGCTCTTTACCTGGGAGGAGTCCTGCATGTAGTTCTGTTTGGTATTTCCTGGCTGTAAGAGGTCAGGTTTTTCCTTCCCTTTTTCGGATTCTTAAGGGTATAAGGCCTACCAGCCAAGAACAATTACCTCTTGGATAGGCCCTGAGAATAAAGGCTTAAGCCCTATCAAAAAAAGAGAGGCTCGAATCTGCATCCGAGCCTCTGAAGATCTATTTCAGTATGAATTGGCGAATTATTCCCCAGTCAATTTATTGACCAAATCTTCCGTGATACCAGAAGTGGAGAACCCACCGTCATGCATTAAGTTTTGCATGGTCACCATGCGCGTATAGTCGCTGAACATCATAGCGATGTAGTCTGCACAGGCTTCTGCGCTAGCATTGCCCAGTGGAGACATCTTATCAGCGTAGTCGAAGAATACATCAAAACCTCCTACACCCGTACCGGCAGTAGTCATAGTGGGTGATTGTGAAATGGTATTTACCCGCACCTTGGCCTTCTTGGCCCAGAAGTATCCATAACTACGAGCGATGGACTCCAGCAAAGCTTTAGCTTGTGCCATATCGCTATAGTCGGGGAATGTACGTTGGGCGGCGATGTAAGATAATGCCATGATGGAGCCCCATTCGTTGATAGCATCCAGCTTATCGGCAACTTGCATTACCTTGTGGAAAGAAAGGGCAGAAATGTCCAAAGTCTTCAAAAACCAGTCGTAGTTCAGGTTATTGTATTTTCTGTTCTTCCGGACATTAGGACTCATGCCGATGGAATGAAGGACAAAATCGATCTTCCCACCTAGGATATCCATCGATTTGGTAAACAGGTTGTTGAGATCGTCAATGGAAGTAGCGTCAGCAGGAATTACTTCCACACCACCGCATTGCTCAGCCAGTTCCTGAATCTTACCCATACGCATAGCTACGGGTGCGTTGGTTAGGGTAAAGGTGGCCCCTTCTTCTTTACATTTGAGGGCGGTAGCCCAGGCGATAGAACGCTCGTCTAGGGCACCAAAAATGATACCTCGTTTTCCTTGTAGTAGGTTATGAGCCATGTATGTCGTGCTTTATAATTTGGCGCGAAAGTTACTAAAATTTCGATTCCACCCAGGGTAGCAGGGTGAAGGTTAGCCAAACAAATGCTACACAACTTGGGTCAAGGATCTGTCAGGGGGTGACTGCTTGAGGACGGGTCTTTTTTTTTACGGTTTGATTCAGGGGAATAGTGACCTCGAAGGCGGTAAAAGCCCTTTCCTCACTTCGCATAGTAATGGTGCCGTGGAGTCGTTCTACTACCTTTTTTACCATGTAGAGCCCCAGTCCGTTGCCTGTAGACATAATACTGGCGCGGTAAAACAGGTCAAAGATGCGGTCTTTGCATTGGGCGGGTATCCCTATGCCATTGTCAGAGATGAGTACTTTAAGTTTGCCATCTACTTCATGCACCAATACTTCAACTACCGCTTTTCTGCGGCCAGTGGTATCCGAAAAGTTAAAGGCGTTCTCTAGCAAGTTATCCAGCATCACAAACACTAGATGCTGGCTGGAAATAAGTGTGCTACTTTGCAAATCTAGCTCCACCCGGATGTTACGTTGCTCAATCAGCAGTTGGTGTTTGTCTAGAATGCGTTGGACGGTATCGGTGATGCTCACTGCCTCTCCCAGGTCGTATTCCTGGTTGATGGTATTGATAAAAATGAGCTTTTGCAGCATGTTATCCATGCCCTTCACCGTGTCTTCTAGGCGCATGGTGAGATCATTGCGCAGCTCTGCGCTACTTTCTAATCGGATGACTTGAAGCAGCCCCAGAATACTGGACACAGGGCGACGTAAAGCGTGAGAGGATTCGTATAAAAAAGTGTCCAGATCATGCAAAGCCTCTTTTAACTTAGAGGTGCGCTCATGGATGATGCGTTCCAAGGAACTATTGATGTTGACAATCTCCGCGTATTGTTTTTCGAGGACGTTGTTTTGTTCGTAGATGGCATTGTTCTGCGATTTAATGGCTCGCTTTTGCTTCTCCAGCATTTTGTTCTTAGCCATTATTTTCCGCTGGGCTTTGTCCAACTGTTCCATAGCCGAGGCGCGCCCTTTTTCATACACATCCACAATCATGAGGAAGTATAATACCAAGCCCGCCAAGCTTACAAAGTGCAAAGCTTCTGCACCTGAACTAGGCATGGAGAGGCTGAGTGACTGACCTGGGGTAAATACGAAGAACCCAAGCAGACAGCCCATGGTGATGAGTGTCCAGAGGTAGCCAGCACCTTGGCCAATGACCAAAAATGCCGTGATGGGCAAGGTAAAGTACCAGGCCATTTGAGGAGAATTGAGCCCCCCTAATGCTAAGGAGAACCACGTGCTTATGAGTGCCAGTAAAATCACCAAAGAGTGCCCAACACGGCGCACTCTACCTTCTTTCCGGTAATAGAATAATAAGCATAAGGTAAGCGCAGCTGTGCTGAGGCAAATAGCTAACCCTGCAAAGTGAGAGGAAATAAAGAATAAGCTGGAAAACAACAGGGAGTAGCCCAGCATAAAGAGTGCTGCATTCACGAATATTCTTCCCCTACGAAGTCCCTCTGGGTCCATCGCCAAGGAGATAGGCACAAAATATTCTTGAATACGGTCTAGAATTCGCATAAATGCTAGCTAGGTGTAACCATCCGATATCGAATTCCCGGCTGCTACTAATACGGTAATATTATTGCCACCACATTCGTAGGGTAGGTCAGCAGGGTAGTTCTGGTTGTAAATACAGATAAAGAAAGGTTCCGTAGGGGAAAGCGTCACACGGAGTGGAACGTTTTCGAAATGAAGTTATCGATTTTTTGCAAATAATAATCGATGGATTACGAGAATTGAGGGACAAAAATTAAAAAAGGCGCCGATTCGGCGCCTTTCATTTTTATTTTTTCCCTAGCATCACTTATGTAATGAATGGGACGGTTCTTGTTCGAAAAAGAAAGCTTCTTCCCCAAAAGCTGGCTCTAAATCGTCGAGCCAACTTGCCTTCGCGTTGTACTTGGCAAAGAACGGACGGTGCACCCAGTCTGGATCTCGCCCTTGCAAGAAGCGAAGAACAAATACTTTCTGGCCCAAAACCTCTTCGGTACCCAAGATTTGCACCTTGCCGGGTCCTGCAGACATAGAAGGTCCACGGACAGTACGGCATACTCCACTCACATTTTGATAAGCCTCACGGAACAAGTACCAAGCTTCTTCCAAGGTAACATCAAAGTAGTGTTTTGCGCCAGTATCCCGGGGGAGGAACATGTAGTAAGGAATCATGCCCATGTTTACTTGCGTGCGCCACATGCGTGACCATACGCTGGCCTCGTCATTGATACCACTCAGTATAGGAGACTGGGTACGAATTTGGGCGCCAGTGGCTTTGATGTTGCGCACTGCTTCTTTTACCGCATCGGTTTCCAACTCCGCCCAGTGGTTGAAGTGGGCCATAATGGAAAGGTTGTAGCCAGCATCCACCAGTTGCTTGAACAAATCCAGCATGTCCTGTGCATCAGGGTCGGTGGTGAATTTGTAGGGCCAATAGCCTAAAGCTTTGGTACCAATCCGGATAGTTTGGATGTTATGCGAATCCCGATCGTTCTCCAAGAAGGGCTCCACGTACTGGCGGAACAAGCGCGTCTTCATGATCATGGGGTCACCGCCGGTAAACAGGATGTCCGTTGCCTCAGGGTGCTCCTGTACATATTGCTTCAGGATATCAGCCTCTTTCATGGCGAACTTAAATTCATCCATGCCTACAAACTGAGGCCAACGAAAGCAGAATGTGCAGTAGGCATGGCACGTTTGGCCCTGCTGTGGAAAGAACAATACCGTCTCACGGTATTTATGCTGGATACCCATCAGTTTGGTATCGTTCAGCATAGGTACATTGTGTTCCAACTGCCCAGCGGGGTGCGGGTTTAGCTGCAACCGGATCTCATTGGCAATGGTACGAATTTCAGCTTTTGACTTACCAGACTTGAGGGCTTCCGCCATGTTTTGGTAGTGCTCTGGCTTTAATAGGTCCCTTGAAGGAAAAGTAAGTATGTAAATGGGATCATTTTGGGCATTCTCCCAATTTATTAACTCATCAATTACGTAGTTATTGGCCTTGAAGGGGAGCACATTGCCCACCACTTCAATCTCAAATTGTTGTTCTTCGGTAAGATACTGTTGTATCTGAGGTATCTTACGGAAGTTGCCCAACGTGAACGAGCGGTAGCTTTTCTTACCTTCCAGGTCTGTCATAGTCTAATTCGTTTAAGTAATACTTTATTCCGTCTCCACAATACGCCAACTAGGCCTGAACAAAGACATTGTTCCAGCGAAAAGGGCCACAAAAAAACAAAAACCTGAGGACTTTTTCAGGGTGGTGGTATTGTCATTGTTTTAACACTTAGTGGGTTGGGTAGTTTTAGTAGTAAAAATAAGGGAACATTCACCGTAAGCATAGGGTGTTGTGATGGTTGTTAAGTGTTTGTTTTTCAGTGTTTTATTCGCGATTTCTCTGGTTGGTTGTGGTCCTATGCCTGTGGCTCCTAATACATCCAGGGAGGACCTTGGGAGATTTACTATGCTTGTGGATGATTTGCCCTGGACCGCGGCCAGAGTATCTACTGACTTAGCCGAACTGCCTGCCCTTGATGTATATCCTGTAGAAGAAGGCTTCTTCATAACGGCTAGAAGGCCGATAGACGGTGGATTCGAAGAATTTACGCTTCGTTCTCGTGTGCCAGCCGTCAATCAGGATGTCTCGGCTGATTCTGATACGGTGCGGATGACTTTCCGAAATGATGCGGATGGATGCCGTTTTTTAGATTTTCAGGCAGGAACCCTTACTATCACCGAATATGAACCCGAAGGGAGTAAGCTGACGGGTACTTTTTGGGTGACCTTGCAGGGAGAATCTGATTGTGGGGTACGCACCTTCACCAATGGTCATTTTGACATTCGTTTGCCTGAAACCTGGCCATAGAACACCAAGCCCCTCCTGTAGTAGAAGGAAGGGCTTGAAGTTTATTTTATTCTGCTCTTAGTGACTCTACCGGATTGAGACGCTGAGCTCGAAGAAGATGAAAGGCCAGGGTTAGTAAGGCTACCCCTACCAGCACTACCACCGGTAAGCTGTAAATCCATACGGGTAGGATGACCCGGAAAGCGAAATCTTGCAACCACCCCTTCATGACGAATCCGGCTATGGGTATACCAATTAATAGGCCAATACAGATGAGAAGGGTAAGGGTGCGTAAGATGACCCACGATAAATGCCAGCCATTGGCGCCTAAAATCTTACGAATACCCAGTTCGCGAACCCGCCCTCGCACAGTAAGAGCAGCTAAGCCAAATAAGCCCAGGCATGCTACAAAGATGGTTAAGCTTGCTACACTTCCGATGATGCGTCCCCATCGCTCATCCGCGGAATACAGTCGGTCCATGTCCTCATTAAGAAAGGAATATTCGAAGGGCACGTCGTCCGTAATTTCGCTCCAGGCACTTTCCATCTTTTCTATGGTTTCCGCCATATTATTGGGGGTGATTTTTACCAGTACCTGACGCAACCGATCCGTAGAGCCGAAGTAAATGACCAAAGGTTCTACGGTATTTTCTAGGGATTGGTACTGGTAGTCTTTGAGTACACCAATGATCTCTGGTTCGCTCAGGTTGGCTCTTATCCGTTCCAAACCGGGGATGTTACGGCCAACTCCATAGTCCCAATTGAACATAGCCAGGAAGGCCTCATTCACAATTGCTTTGCTGGAATCGGTGGCTAGTTGGAGGTCGAAATTGCGGCCCTCCACCAGTTCCAACCCTAGGGTCTGAACATAGTTAGGTGTGCAGGGAAACACTTTGGCTGAATACAACTCGTCCTCGTAAAGCCAACCTGTGGTGGCATTACCACGGCCGAAGGAGGTCATCACTCCAGTAATCTCCAAAATACTGCTTTCGCTTCCTAGGCGATTTTGGAAGTGCTCCAGCACTCGCTGGTTGCCAAAGGTTCGGTTAGGCAATACTACCACCTGTTCATCATTGTAACCCAGGTCTTTATTGCGCATAAAGCTGAGTTGTTCTGAGATGATGAATGTGCCCAATAACAAGGCGGAGGAGATGGTGAATTGAGCTACGACTAAGCCTCGGGTGAACAGGTTGGATCCGCCCAACTGCATGCGGTTGCGGAAGATGTCTAGTGGCTTGAAGTTGGAGAGTACTAGTGCGGGGTAGCTGCCTGCTACGAATCCTGTGAACAAGGTGATGAATAGCAGGAAGGCAATGTTTATCGGCTGGAATAGGTCTGCAAGGGTAAGGGCTTTATCTGCAAAGTTGTTGAAGGTAGGAAGCAGCAAACCGGCAAAGAGGATACCCAATAGTAGACTGAGAAAGGCTAACAGGATGGACTCTACCCAGAACTGACCCATTACTTGCCTGCGCTGAGCGCCTATTACTTTACGCATGGCAACCTCTTTGCCCCGTTTGGCACTTCTGCCAATGGCCAGTGTCATAAAGTTTATCATGGCAATGAGCAATAAGGCAGCTGCCATGTAGCCAAGGTTGTAGCTATATGCTGGGTTGCTACTTTCGGTGATTCCACCCTGGATGTTGTAATTCCAGTGTATGTCTGCCTGGGCCTGTGCGTGGTAAGAGGTAGGCCAAAGGTCACTTTCCCAGCCTCTTTGCTCTTGATAGTTGGTTAGGGTATTGGGATAATGGTCCTGATAGAATCCCGGCAGTTTTTCCTGAAAGGCGACTGGGCTGGCATTCTCTTCCAGCAGTACATAGGTGATAATCCATGAGGAGCCCCAATCTTCTTTATCTGCTTCGAAGTCTGGGTACGAGACGAAGATTTGCTCAAAAGGGAGAACGTACTCGAACTGGATGGTAGAGTTAGTGGGTGGGTTTTCCGCAATAGCCGAGACTTGCATAACTTCGTAATCATCGGCCAGCCGTACTTCAATCTCTTTGCCTACAGCTTCTTGCCACTCCGACCCAAAAATCTTACGGGCCAAGCGTTCGGTGAGTACCAGATCACCTGGTTTGGACAACGCAGTTTTGGGATTGCCCTGTATGAGAGGAAAGCTGAAGGTGGTAAAAAAATCCTCTCCAGCGAACAGGGTGTTTTCCTCGTAGGTAGTACCTTCTAGTTGCATAAAGGAGGACCACTCCGTCAGCTGTACCACGGAGGCTACCTCAGGAATTTCCTCTACCAAGGCAGGTGTCATAGGGTAGGGTAGGTACACATCGTAGTCTTCAGGATCTCCAGTTTCGGTAAAGCTTACCCGGGCCATACGGAAGATCCGTTCTTTTTGCGAATGAAAGTTGTCGTAGGTTAATTCCTCCCTTACGAAGAGGAATATCAGAATAGCACAAGCCAGGCCTACAGCTAGGCCTAGTACGTTAATAGCGGCGTACAGGCGCTGATGCTTCAAAGCCCTGAGTGCTACATTTAGATAATTTTTGAACATGTTGTTGGCGGTTTATTTGGTTTTTGACGGATGCAAACTGCAACCCAACCTTATCAAATTCCATTGGGCTGTAGTGAACTGTAAGGCGGGTGTAGTGAGTTGTGGTTCGGTAGCCTTGGGAATAATTATGTCCGATATGTGGATTTTGCATATCCTTCTGTTTGCGTTGCGCATTTTCACCGTGTACTTTCAAGGCACCCCGAATTTTTCAGCATGACCCCTCAAGAAGCCTTACAGAAATATTTTGGATACGATAACTTCCGTCCCATGCAAGCCGAAGTGATTTCGGAAGCCATGGAGGGGAAGGACGCATTGGTACTAATGCCAACAGGGGGAGGGAAATCGGTTTGCTACCAGATACCGGCGTTATTGCGGGAGGGGGTTGGGGTTATCGTGTCTCCGCTTATCTCCCTGATGAAGGATCAGGTAGAAGCCTTAAAAGCCAACGGCATTGCCGCTGCTTATCTCAATTCGTCCCAGCCCATGGCCGAACAACAAGCGGTGATTACGGAGGTACAAGAAGGCACCTTGGCTATGCTTTACGTTTCGCCAGAGCGGTTGCTTACGCGAGATTTCTATAACCTGCTGAAAAGCATTCCGGTGAGTGTGTTTGCCATCGACGAGGCGCATTGTATTTCAGCTTGGGGACATGACTTCAGGCCCGAGTACACCAAGCTAAAATTTCTTAAGGAGCAATTTGCTGAGGTTCCCCTCATGGCGCTTACTGCCACGGCAGACCCCACCACGCGGGAGGATATCCAGGAACAGTTGGGGATTACCAATACTCGCCAGTTCGTGGCTTCGTTTGACCGACCCAATCTGGACTTGATGGTGCTACCTGCCAACCGTCGTATCGAGATCATTACCCGGTTCATACAAGATCGGCCAGGGCAGAGTGGGATCATTTATTGCCTGGCCCGCAAGACTACCGAGCAGATTGCGACCAAACTGCGCAATGCGGGTTTCAATGCGGCACATTACCACGGGCAAATGACTCCCGAGGAGCGAAACCGAGTGCAGGAACAATTTATTCGCGATCAGGTGCCTATCATCTGCGCTACCGTTGCTTTCGGTATGGGTATTGACAAGAGCAATGTGCGCTGGGTTATGCACTACAACCTGCCCAAGAATCTGGAGGGGTACTACCAGGAAATTGGCCGTGCTGGGCGAGACGGGCAGCCTAGTGAAACGATTCTATTCTACTCTTATGGCGATGTCCAGATGTTGAATCGCTTTATCGAAGAGGGAGGTAATCAGGAAGTGGAAAGGGCCAAGCTAGACTCGATGAATGAGTATGCTCAGGCCAAGATTTGCCGGCGCAAAATCTTGCTTAACTACTTTGGAGAGCGACTTACCGAGGATTGTGGCCATTGCGATGTCTGTCGTAATCCACCCAAATATTTAGATGGTACCATTCTGGCTCAGAAAGCACTTTCGGCGGTAGTGCGTTCGCAGCAAAAGGTGGGACTGCAGATGCTCACTGATGTACTGCGCGGCTCTCGGAAAAAGGAGTTGTTGGCAGCTGGTCATGATAAGATCAAGACCTTTGGGGCAGGTGCTGATCTGTCTGAGTTTGCCTGGCAGCAGTACTTGCTCCAGTTTATTCAGCTGGGGCTTATTCGGCCCAATTTTAAGCACAATCACGTCTTGGAGCTAACTCCTACCGGCGAAGCTGTGCTTAAAGGGGAACAGCCCGTGCGGGTGGTTTCTGTAGATACCCTAATGCAACAGCGCAAGCAGGAAGCCGCAGAAAAGGCGGTTAGGCCCAAGTCTAAAAAAGAATTGTTTTACGACGGGCTGGCAGATCGTCTGAAGAGCCTACGCTACCTGCTTGCCCAGGAAGAAGGCAGGGCGCCTTACATGGTATTTAGTGATGCCACGCTGGAGGATATGCAATCCCGTTTACCCGTTGCAGAGCACACCTTTAAGGCAGTGTCCGGTGTCACTGACCATAAGCTAAAGCAGTACGGGCCGCATTTTCTGGAGGAGATTTTGGCCTACATCCGAGAGAAGAGCGCGGAGAATGCCACCCCACCAAAGATTACTCAAAAGATATCCTGGGCTTGGTACCAGAGTGGACTTTCGCCGGAGGAAGTGGCCCGCCAGCGGGAGATAGCCCCGCCCACGGTGCATAGTCATCTGGTAGACTTATATAGTCAGGGATTCCCGCTAGATCCTATGAGTTTTGTGAGCGATTGGGAGATCGAACAGGTGCGTGAGGCACGCAAGGAGTTGAAAGACCCCAAACAGCTCAAGGTGTACTTTGATCACTTCGAAGGGCAGGTCCCCTACGAGCGCATCCGCTGGGCGTTGGCGGTGATAGATGAAGAGGAGAAAGCGCGCTGAAACCCTCTGTCTAGGTTGGTTATGGCTTCCTTAGCCTATGTAGGCTCTGGCCTCAATCTCCACCAAATACTCTGGTGAGATCAGACGGCTTACCTCTACCATAGTAGTAGCAGGGCGGATGTCTCCGAATACCTCGGCATGGGCGTTGCCTACGGCCTCCCATTGGTCGATGTCCGTTACATAGATGCGGGTACGTACCACATTTTGTAGCGAGCTTCCAGCTTCCCTCAGCACCTTACCAATCTTTTCCAGAGCGTATTGGGTTTGACGGTATATATCATCTTTACCAATCACTTGGCCGTCATCTCCTACGGCCACGGTGCCCGTTACTTCTACCCATTCGCCTACTACTACTGCCCGCGAATAACCCACGATGGCTTCCCAAGGGGCTCCACTACTGATATTCTTTCGATTCATGGTTGTTAGTTTGGGTTGAAAACTACAAATTATGCCCCGCAGGATTCCCCTTTGAGCCAAGGAAATTTATAGCGAGGCTCCGGGAAAACACGGAGCTGCGGGCGAGGAATTTTTGTCACATTAAGTCAACTACATGCGTTCAGTTTGTGTGTTTTGTGGAGCGAAAACAGGAGGTAGTCCTGTGTACGTAGAAAAGGCCCAAGAGCTTGGCCGTCTGCTGGTCAAGGAAGATATAGAATTGGTATACGGTGGTGGGAGCATTGGTCTCATGGGCACCATTGCTACCGC
The DNA here is from genome assembly GCA_003454975.1 of Cytophagales bacterium. GTDB lineage: Bacteria > Bacteroidota > Bacteroidia > Cytophagales > Cyclobacteriaceae > DMST01. The sequence goes on from DMST01000037.1 coordinate 42,379, forward strand.
CGTGATGGAAGCCGGTGGCCGTGCGGTGGGAGTGATCCCCAAGTTCCTGGATGAGATGGAGATCGGCCATACTGGTATCACACACCTCATTTTGGTGGATAGTATGCACCAACGTAAGCAGAAGATGGAGGCAATATCTGAGGGGGTAATTGCTATGCCAGGTGGGTTTGGTACGTTGGAAGAGCTGACCGAGATAATCACCTGGGCTCAGTTGAAACTGGTAAAAAAGCCAATCGGCTTGCTCAACGTCAATGGTTATTATGATCCTCTATTGAAGTTTGTTGATCATATGTTGGAGGAGGGATTTTTATCAGAAGCTAACCGGGAGCTATTGATGTCAAATCCGGATCCTGAAGCATTGTTAGCCGAAATGAAAGAATACCATGCGATGGAAGGTACGCGCCAAATGAAGCCGAATCAGACCTAATTGGGGTTATCTTTGGCGGATAAATGATACAGATGTCAACGATTCGTTAATCGTAGTTTTTAGTAGATTTCCAACTATAGTGCAATTCATTCCCTATATTTGGAAACTATGTAGGGTTTGGGAAATTGTTGTCCAAATAGACGCCGCTTTTGTTTGTAGTGGAAATATTTGGGGTATGTGCTAATTTTGACCCTATGCATAACCACGTTTCACCCATGTTATTTTACACCTATGAGTGATAAGACAATAAAAGTTGAGCATTTTAAGAATTTGGTAGCCGTGGCAGCTGCCGATGGGTTTTTGGATGAGAATGAGATGGACTTCTTGACAGAAAAGGCCGAGGAGATCGGCATTTCAAAAGAGGATGTAGATACCATCATTTCACAAAAAGATAAGCTCCAGTTCATGGTGCCCATGAATATGGTGGATCGGGAAGATCAGTTGGCAGATATTGTATATATGTCCATGATTGACGGGGAAATCCATGATAACGAGTATCAACTTTGTCTTAATATTGCTGAGCGCTTAGGCTTAACCAAGAGCGACCTGGATGAGGCGGTAGACCTGACCAAGCGTCTTTGGGAAAAGTAACCATACTAACACGTAAATAAAGTGGAACCGTCCTGTGTGAGCAGGGCGGTTTTTTTATTTGAACCTGATGAGAGTTGTGTAGAATAGAAGCCGTAGAGAATTTCACATACCAATTAGTATTTCACGGTAGGTGCTCCCAATACTAATTAGCGATCTGTCACCTCGTGTTTATCCATATTTCAATTGGAAAATCCCATTTCTTGTAGCACTTCCATCATCAAATCAGGGCGGTCGGTGATTAGGCCATCGGCGCCCAATTCTAACAGTTCCCGCATGGTTTCCTTTTCATTGATCGTCCAGTAGTGGATGGCCATATTGTGCCGATGTGCAGAGTTGACCACTCGCTTAGTATTGAGTCGGATGCCTATTTCTTCCAAAGGTAACTGCGTAGCAATGGCTTTTGGGCGATGAAATGCGCTTAGGCGCAATTTGCTGATGACAATAAATCGGGTTGCACCTTGTCGAGGTGTACTCACCATGGGGTCGTTTTCCATCAGGGTAAGAAAGTGCTCCACTACCTCATCATGAAACGAGGCCATTAGTACCCGGTCCTGCATTTGGTATTCTACAATCAAATCATGGAGAAGTTCGGCAGCACGCAAACCATCTTCGCCCGAATTTTTGATTTCTACCACCATGTAGTAATCAGGAAACTCAAGAAAGATTTCCTCTAGGGTAGGTATAGGAATGAGCGTATCCTGATAAGGGTAAGTACCATCAAGCGCTTCGAAATTTGCCCCAAAATTATATTCCAATAGTTCCTCAAAGGTGAAGTCAATTACAGCACCAGTGCCGTCACTTAATCGATCGATGGTAGCGTCATGTTGTAGGACTAATATTTCATCGGCAGTCATGCCAATATCCATCTCCAACACATCTACTCCCAGATCAGCACTCCCGCGCATGGCCATCATCGTGTTCTCAGGCCACAGGTCTTTTGCTCCTCCATGGGCAATGATCCAAGGCCGTTCTCCTTCCTGAATGATCCATGGATTGACATCAATTAATTCCTGTTCGAGCCCACACCCGGCTAAGAAAAGGAAAATAATGGTAGAGAAAGATATTGACTTCATGGCCCTAAATTTTTACAAAAATGAGCCTTTTCTAATGGATTGAGAAACCGTCCAAATGAAGTTTTGGTAAAGGACTACTGGCGTAGTACTACAGCCAATCGCTTTTGGTTCAGGTGGTTGGTGTACCCCATCAGATAGTGAGTGCCACCATCCTTTAGTGCCAGCTTTTCCCGGAGTTGTTGGGGAGTGCCCGGATAATTGCGGGTGCCCACCATGGCTTGGTCTGCTTTGAATACTTTGCGCAGGGCTTTTTTATGCGGGGCCAGGTCTGCTAACACCGAATAGACTTTGCCAGGGAAGTCTGGGATTTTTTCCTTACTCGTGTACAGATGGGTGTTAGAATGAAGTTTGCAAAGCCTATACCGCTGTGCTACCGAACGAAAAGCACCTGCTTTCATTACTGCAGCGTTTGGCTCGTATAACCATGCTTGTATCGGCCCTATACTGGCAGAGGCATCGGCTTCTTCTGATTTGCGGAAAGAAAAACGACTCTCTCCTTCGGTAGCCAGATCTATTGCTAAAATCTCAGGATCATTAGACCGATCTTCCCCTAGGAAAAAGAGGAGCTCCTTTACTTCATTTTTGACCGCCAGAATCACCACCTTTTGGGCCCCACTCAAATCATTGAGGGCTTGCTGTATGTCAAGCAGGGGGCTGGTTTTCAGCAGAATGTTTCTTCCCCTCTGCAACAGTTTTGGGAGTAACTCTATGATATTTGGAGTGCAGTCTGACAAGCGGAACACCTTTCCTCCTGCTGCATCGCGCCGGGCAGGATCTAGGTACAGCCAGTCAAAGGTATTGGAATCGCCGTCTAGGAATTCCTCCGTGGTAGTGTTGTGAACTTGAAAAGTACTTTGTCGTAGTAGCCTTAGATTATGCTGTGCTAGCCTTGCCAGATGCTCTTGCTTTTCCACAACCTCGAGTTGGGCAAAGTTTTCGCCCAAGAAAAAAGCATCCACTCCAAACCCGGCGGTGAGGTCAAGTAGTGATTTTCCCTTCAATAGTTTTGATTTCCATCTGGCGGTTAGTTCTGACGAACATTGCTCCATGGAAAGAGCAGGAGGGTAGGCGATACCAGGGGTGGAATAGTAGGTAGGTATCTTACTTTTGGCTTTTTGATAGCCAAATAGCTGCTGAGCTAACTCTTTAGAAGATGGCCGCTCCCCAAAAGGGGATTTTTGGAGAGCGACTTGCCTGGGGTCAGTCTGGGCATGGGTTTGGAGCCATTCTTTTACTTCTGGCTGTAGCCATACCAATAGCCCCTTTATTTCCATTATGCTTCCACGCTCTGCTGCGTATACAAGTATTCAGCGATTTGCACTGCGTTGGTGGCCGCTCCTTTACGTAGGTTGTCCGCTACTACCCACATATTCAGTGTGTTGGGGTTGGACTCATCCCGACGCAAACGACCAACGAATACCTCGTCTTTCTTGTGGGCGGTGAGAGGCATGGGGTATAGGTTGTTTGCTGGGTCGTCCTGGATTACCACCCCAGAAGTTTGGCTCAGTAATTCCCGAACCTCCTCTAATGTATAGTCCTCAGCAAATTCCACATTAATGGCTTCACTGTGCCCACCCACGGTTGGTATCCGTACTGCAGTAGCTGTTACCCTAATGGAGTCATCTCCGAAAATTTTGCGGGTCTCGTTCACCATCTTCATTTCCTCCTTGGTGTAGCCGTTATCGAAGAAAACATCGATGTGCGGCAACGCATTTTGGTCGATGGGGTGGGGATATGCCATAGTAGGCGTTTCCTGCTTCCGTTCCGCCATCATCTGATCCACGGCTTTTTTGCCAGAACCAGACACACTTTGGTAAGTAGAAACTACAATGCGCTCCACTTTGTAGCGCTCATGCAGTTTACTTAATGCCACAACCATCTGTATAGTGCTGCAATTGGGGTTGGCTATGATCCGGTCATCATCCCCCAAAACATGGGCATTTATTTCGGGTACCACTAGCTTGTGGTCGGGGCTCATTCGCCAAGCTGATGAGTTATCAATTACCCGGGTACCCACTTCTGCAAATTTGGGTGCCCACTCTTTGGAAGTACCTCCTCCAGCAGAAAAAATAGCTACATCTGGTTTAGCTGCCACGGCATCAGCCATACTGATTACCGTATATTCCTTATCCTGATAGGTCATCTTGGTGCCCGCCGAACGTTCGGAGGCGACCAACAACAACTCCTCGAAAGGAAACTGGCGTTCAGCCAGCACTTCTAAAATTTCACCACCAACCAGGCCGGTGGCTCCAACTACTGCTAATTTCATTGTCTCAGAATTATAGAGTGTAAAAATAAGTGGGGTTTTGGTGTGTATAAACAAAAAACGACGCTAAAAGCGCCGTAAATGTTTGCAATGTGTTTTGTGGTTGATCTTTCTAGCGGCGCACCATAGTGATTAGATCTGATTCCACATCCCAGTCCTTGGCAAGCTTTAGCATAGCCGTAGCCTCCATCTCCGTAATGTATCCCTTTCGGTTATTGGCCTTCCATACCATATCTAGATAGTATAGCCGCCGATCCCGATCTAGTTGGGACACAATGCCATTTAAATATGTGCGTGCCCGATCAAAAGCAGAGAAATAATCTTCAGCGATAAATGAATTGGCCCATTTTAGCTCATCAGCGGCATCCAATTCCTCGGCCGTTTGGTCCAAGATCTTCTGCTCGTCTTCATCCAAGCCGTGATAGTGAAATATCACAGATTTGAGCAGCAAATACGCCTTTTTCTCTTCGCTTGTCATGGGGTCGTGGGTGTTTAGCATTACTCACCTTAGCAGGAGTTCATGCTTATAGTGGATAAAGTTAAACAAGTGAAGGCAAATATTTAGGGTTTTTTGAAGAAACCTATTCCATTTCTTACTCTAAAAACAATTCTTCAGCTAAGCTGTCGGCCAAGAGCAGCCCATTTTCGGTAAGGATAAAGTGGCCCTCACGCCAAAATGCTAGGCCTTCTTCTATCCAACGGGTAAAAACCGTTGTATATTTTCTTCGAAAATCAATATTAAAGTTGTTTTGTATTTTTTCCATATCGATCCCCCATTGAGTACGGATCCGGGTAAGCACATATTCGTTCAGCTGATCTTTTTCAGACAAGTCCTCTTGTTCCATCGGCAAAATACCTTGTCTGATTGTCTTAATGTATTTAGCATTGTTCGCTATGGAATAAGACCTGGAAAAACCATTATAACTATGAGCGCTAGGGCCTAACCCCAAATAGGGTATCTGATGCCAGTAGCTGGTATTGTGTTGTGAGTAAAATCCTGGCTTCCCAAAGTTAGATACCTCGTAGTGGTCGAAACCGGCCAACCTTAGGTTTTGAGTTATATAGTTGTATTCCTGCACTACCTCTACATCATCTGCGGCATTCAGTTTGCCTTTTTGTTGCCTTCTACCAAATACAGTATTAGGCTCGATGGTAAGGCTGTAGGCTGAAATATGCACAGGGTTTAGTTGAAGCAATTGCGCTAAGTCTTTCTCCAGTCTACTGGGTGAACTGTTAGGCACTCCGTAAATCAGATCTAAACTAAGATTCTCGAACCCTACTTTGTGGGCATTGGTCACCGCTGATATCGCCTCTGGGCCAGAATGGGCTCGATTCATCCAACGAAGAATCTTGTCATCGAAGCTTTGTATGCCAATACTCAATCGGTTGACTCCCAAGCTCCATAAAGTAGATAATGTGTCATGAGACAAATCATCAGGGTTTGCCTCCAGAGTAACTTCTGCTTCAGGATGAACGGAGAAGGTTTGGTAGACTTTATCCAGTATGGTTTGGAGTTGGCCGGAAGTCAAAAGAGAAGGAGTGCCACCACCCAGGTAAATTGTTCGGACGGATTGACCTTGTAGATAGTCCTTCCTAAGGTCCGTCTCTTTTATCATGGCTTGGACCAAGTCTTCTCTCAGACGCAAATTCGTGCTAAAATGGAAGTCACAATAGTAGCATGCCTGTTTGCAGAAGGGAATATGTAAATAGATGCCAGCCAATGCCGTAATTTGAAGAGATGGGGACTCAATTGAACCAAACAAAGGTAGTGGCACTGATGGCCTTTTGGCTAATAATACCTTGGCTTTGTTATGCACAAGACCCCTGCCAGCAAATATTTCAGCGATGGTCCGATGACCCTGGCCTTTCCTTCGATTCCCAGAAAAGGACCTTTTCATTGCTGCCGGAGGAAAAGGTGAACAGTCTGGTAGATCAGGCCATTTTCTTTCTTCAATCGGAAGGATACTTGCTATGCCAATTGGAATATACCTACGATCAGGAAAGTACGTCCGTGTCCTGCGCCGCAGGTAGAGAGTTCACTTGGAATCAAATCGCAAGGGGTAATCTGCCAGATTCCTTGCTTGAGGATTTAGACGATTTCCCGTTGCAAGATGCTCCGCTCTCCTTTCAGGATCAGCGGTATTGGAAAGAATCCATCGCTGGCTACTATGCCAATCGTGGTTACCCCTTCGCCCAGGTATCCGTCCAACATGTGATCTTGGTGTCCGATACACTAGTAGATGGTCAGTGGCAAGTAGATCCTGGCCAGATGATTCGGTATGGAGAGATAATCCCAGAGGAAAGTAAAGTCTCTCTGAGGGCTAACCGATTACCATATATCCTTGGACTCCCAGAGGGGGGGGTATATAAGGAGACTGATGTGCAAGCGATTTCAAGCCGACTCAGTAGGTATCCTTATTTGGCATTGACAGGTAGTCCAAAGGTTCGATTTGCCAACCGAAAGATGTCCTTGAGTCTACCCATTACAACCGGAAAGGCCAACTCATTCGATGCAATGGTGGGGATTTTTCCTCAGGGCCCAGGAGTAAGGCCACAGCTAGTTGGCAACGCTAATTTGACACTTTGGAATCCATTGGGCTTTGGGCATTATTATAAACTGAATTGGGAAAGCCCTCAGCCCAATACTCAACAGCTAAACGTACAGGCTCAATGGTACCATCCCCTTCGCCTGCCTCACAAGGTGGGGTTGAATTTTCAGTTGTGGAGACAGGACACGGCCTATTTATTACAAAGTTTACGTTTAGAAAGCGCACCCCTATTCCAGGAAAGCCTCCTGAAAATTGGGGGCTATGCCTCTATCAAAAACGTAGTTCCTTTATCTGATTCTACATACTGGATTCCAGGAGGTATCCCCCAGGCATTTCAATTGTTAGGAGGAATCCAGTTGTCATGGGGTCAGACTAATGAAACCCCTTCAGATTGGTCTGCAAGAAAACTCGCTGAAATCAAGGGGTCTCTAGGTTATAGAGAGCAAGAAAGTGGGAGCAGGAGGTTTTATTGGGAGGGTAATCTTGAAACTGAGATTTTTCAACCGATGGGGGCCTTGTGGGGTATTTATTCAACAATACGAGTTGGGCTCCTTCCCTCTCAAAATATTTCGGGAGCAGAAGCTTATCGCATCGGTGGTTTTGCCCTCTTAAGAGGGTTTAATGAAAGGCAGTTTTTTACCCCTAGATATGGAGTTGCAACTCTCGAAGCTCGCCTTCGGACGGGGGAGGATAGTTTTCTTTCTGCCTTTTGGGATCAGGGCTTTTTAGCTACGTTATCGGTCCCCGCCAATACTCACTATGTATGGGGGGCAGGGGTAGGCTTGAATTGGAAGCTTGCCCCCGGAATTCTCCGTTTTGCTTGGGCAGTGGGTGAGTATCGTGCATTGGAACCCTTTTCATGGACTAACTCAAAAATCCACGTCGGATTCGTGAGCGAGTTTTAGTTGGTTAGAGTATTCCAATCGACTAACTTGCAGCAAAAAATTCAAGGCATGCAAGCTGTAGCCTTGTCCTTCTGTTGGGCACTATTATTAGCACTTTTTTCTATTCCCACCATTATCCAGGTGGCACATGCCCGGGAACTACTGGATCGTCCAAACCACCGCACGGTCCATAAGAAACTAACCCCCCGATTAGGTGGGGCTGCTATATTCGCAGGCTTTGTATCTGCTACTACCATATTTGGGGATTTTTCTGATGGAGTTCAATACATCCTGGCCGGTAGTATGATTATTTTTTTTATTGGGATCAAAGATGACCTAGCCACTGAATCTGCATTTAGAAAACTGGTTATCCAAATTCTGGCTGCGGGGATCGTTATGATTCCGGGGGATATTAGAATTCAAAGCTTGTTTGGAATCTTCGGAATCCAGGAATTACCGCTGTGGTTTTCGTATGGCCTCACGCTTTTCGTCATTATCGCGATCACCAATGCTATTAACCTAATCGACGGATTGGATGGCCTGGCCGGGACTATTACACTTACCATCCTCATTACCTTTGGGCTCAATTTTTGGCGTAAGTCAATCCCCTTAGCAGGGGTGTCCCTAGCCCTGGCGGGTGGTATTATCGGATTTTTGCGCTACAATATTCATAAGGCAAAGATCTTTATGGGAGATAGTGGCTCCCTTACGGTAGGATTCGTAGTGGCTACTTTAGCCGTACAATTCATCCAATTAGGCATGACTCCATCCGCCCCAGCCGTTGCCTTTTCAATACTCATCATTCCCATCTTTGACACCTTGAGAGTCTTCACCGTTAGAATTGCGAGGGGAAAGTCTCCATTCGAGCCTGATAAGAATCACCTTCACCACCGACTCATGGCCCTGGGTATCCCGCAACTTGGAGTTGTTGCTATCCTGGTTGGCATCAACATGGTAGTGATTGCTTATTCCATTTACTATGCCCATCTAGGGATCATTCGAATCGGTTTATCCGTATTTGGATTCATGTTGGTGCTGAATGCCATTAACGAGCTATTCTTGCAGCGTCAAAAGAGACAAGCCAAATTGGCATCAAATGGCTAGAGTTCTCCTGATTTTATTCTTGGGGTTTCCTGGTCTCGCATCTGCCCAATGGGTAGAAGATCTGACCCAACATATCTATTCATACGATCCAGGCAAGGGTTTTCAGCTTGAGGCAACATCCCTAAGGCCTAGCCAAATTGCCGTCGATATCCAGAAGTATGAAAAGCTTTGGTTACGGATACAAGGAGCCCCTGGGTCAAGAGTATTCGAAGGCGAAACCTTATTAGGAGAGCTAAATGCACTGGGGGAATTCCAGCTTCCTTTGGGGCAAATGGTTAAACCTAATGGGCGAAATGTAACTTTACTCACCTTAGTCCCCAATGTTACTGAACCTACAGGCTGGCATGTATACGTTGTAGATCCACAGCAGAACAATGACCGGGTTTTGACGATGGCTTCGCAAGCTCGAGAGTTGGAAACCCGAGATGCATTAGTCCTGATATGGTTTGTATTCGCATTTTTTATCTTATTGGTACAATACGGTACCCCCAAATTCTTTGGAGAATATTTCTCTGCTTCTAGTATTTTCTCCGCTCTGCAACGGGACGAAGCCGCAATGAAAGCTCCCATCTTTGAAAGGAACAACTTAGCTGTGATGTTCCTCTATAGCCTTGCATTAGCAGCTATTGGCTATGTAATGTCTTTTGAAGTGCCAGCCTTCGGTGAATTCTACTTGCGTTTTGGTGAAGAAAGTGTTTGGTGGAATCTGATACTCACTTGGTTTTTTTGGGCTGGTGTACTATTGGTATCACTCGTTTTTAAGTGGGTGCTAATTCTATGGGTGGGCTACCCTTTCAATTTGTCTGCCATCAAGAAGATTCAGTTCTTCAACTATGTTCGATTGGCCCTATTTATCTTTTTGCCTCTGGCAGTAATTGTATTATCATGGTACATCATGTTTCCCTTGCATGGAGATTTTTTGGTAAGATTGGTTCAGGTGATATTACTACTAGCTTTCGGAACCCGCATTATCATGCTGTACCTAAAAACCAGAAGGGTAAGCACGCATAGAAATGTGCATTTGATTTCCTACATTTGCGCCACGGAAATCGCCCCTGTCGCGGTGGTAATTAAGTTCTTCTACAGCATCTAACACAACCCCAAAGGAGGAGAGAGCTCATGAGCGAAGATAGCCTTAAGGTGTCCAAAGATCGTCTAAGGGAAGTAAATAGCATTCTGGTGTCACAACCAGAACCCGCTAATAAAAACTCGCCTTACTTCTCATTGGCCGAGAAGTACAATCTCAAAATCGACTTTCGCCCATTCATTCATATCGAACCTGTTTCTGTGAAAGATTTTCGTAAACAGAAAATCGATATCTTGAAGCATACGGCTGTAATTCTTACCAGCCGTAATGCAGTGGATCATTTTTTCCGTCTCGCGAAGGAACTGAAGATTGAGGTTCCTGCCGATATGAAGTACTTCTGTATCTCAGAGCAAACTGCGAATTATTTGCAGAAGTATATCGTGATAAGGAAGCGTAAGATTTTTACAGGCCAGCGGACGGCACAGGATTTAATGACCGTGCTCAAAAAGCACAAAAACGAGAAGTATCTGTTTCCCTGCTCGGATATCCGGAAGGATGATATACCCAATTTTTTGAAAGAAAATGGGTATTCCTATACCGAGGCGATTATTTACCAGACCGTTGCTAGTGACTTATCGGATCTAGCAGATGTCAATTACGATGTGATTGCATTTTTCAGCCCATCTGGGATAAATTCTCTTTTCCATAATTTTCCTGACTTCAAGCAAAATAATACCCGGATAGCAGCGTTTGGTCCTACGACGGCTCAAGCCGTTCGTGATCACAATTTAGTATTAGATATACAAGCGCCGCTTCCCAATGCCCCGTCGATGACGGGGGCGTTGGAACTGTACATTAAAAAGGCCAACGGGCTTTGATAAAAGTACTTGATGGAAGGGCGAGATTTTCTCGCCTTTTTTATTTAACTCTCTAATATTCTTATATTTATCCCGACTCAGTTGAAGTATGACATGAAAAAACTCTACACACTCATTGTTTTATTGGGATTAAGTAACATTCTCTTCGCTCAGCAGGACCCACATTTTACCCAGTACATGTTCAATTACATGAACTACAATCCTGCTGCTGCAGGTACTGAAGGAGTCACCAAAGTAAACTTGGCTTATAGAAACCAATGGACGGGATATCAGCCTACAATCAATAACGGTGTTTCAGGCGGGGCTCCCCAAACCCAATTCATTGGCATCTCTGCGCCACTCCTTACCCAAAGAATGGGTATTGGATTTCAGGTGGTTAATGATCGACTAGGAACCATGAATCGTCTAGACTTTTTGGTGAATGCTTCCTACCAGATTGATATTGCAAAGAACAAGCTTAGCATAGGTGCTCGTACAGGATTTATCAGCCGTGGTTTTGATTTGCGCAATCTCGTATTCGCCGATCCTGAAGATCCTGTTGCTCAGGAAGAATCCCTCGCTGAGGTTCGCCCTGAACTTGGACTAGGTTTATATTGGAGGGCTAAGAATTATTATGCTGGTGTTAGTTTCAATCACCTACTAACCAATGAAAATCTTGCTATTGGGGGAGTTACCTTCAGAACCCCACTGACCACTCATGCGTATGGATTTGTGGGGTATGAACAAGAGATTCTTAACTCTTGGATTATTTCTCCGTCCATTATGGTAAAAACAGACCTTAATACATACTCTTTTGATGTAGGGGTCGTTGCTAGTAGTGATGACAAATTATATGCAGGTGTAACTTGGCGTGAGTCCGAAGCGATAAACCTCCTTGTTGGTTACAACGTTTTTGATGGAGCAAAAAAGCTGAACTCTCAGTGGCTTAGAGTCTCCTACTCATTTGATTTTGTAATCACTGAACGGCAGGCGAAGCAAGCGACATCTCATGAGATTATGCTTTCATATATTTTGCCTAACCCAAAATCGAGCGAATATCGTCCTGAGCGGACGCCTAGATTCCCAACAGGTGGGTAGTAGATAATTTGTCTGAATGACAAAAAATCTTACACAGCCCAAAAAACTAACAAAAATGTAATCAGGTGTTTGGAGTATTTAGGATATTTTTGGGTTCTTAGAATTTGACGTTAAACAGGTAGTAATAAATTGTGTTATGTGTAAAGTGAGTTTTCTCTCTCGATTACTCAGCCTTGCCGCATTGAGCGGTACCATCTTGCTGCAGAGTTGTGGACTTTTCGGCGGCGGAGGTGGCGTTAGTGATGGCGGTAACGTAATCGGTGTGCAAGGTCGGGAAGGGTGGATCCAAGATATCCCCCTCGGCATGGTTTCAATTCCTGCGGGTACGTTCCACATGGGGCAAGCTGATGAAGACGTCGCTGCTTCTCAGATCAACATGAACAAGCAGGTAACGGTATCTGGATTTTACATGGATGATACCGAAATTTCAAACAATGAGTATCGGCAATTCATGAATGCAATGCTTCAGGACTCTTTGTCTGTCCTTGGAGAACCATTTGTGATGAAAGAATTGTACCCTGACACCACAGTATGGACCAGGGACTTCTCCCACCATATGGGTGATCCCATGATGGAATATTATTATTGGCACCCTGCCTTTGATAATTACCCCGTGGTAGGAGTGGATTGGGAAGCGGCCAAGTTCTTCTGTACATGGAGAACAGATTACCTTAATGCATATCGTAGTTCTGTAGGTTTGTTTGATCAACCTGCCTTCCGTTTGCCTAGCGAGGCTGAATGGGAATATGCTGCACGTGGTGGTCGCGACCTAGTAAAGTATCCTTGGGGTAACCCTTACATTCGAAATTCTAAAGGTTGTTTGATTGCCAACTTCAAACCCGGGCGCGGTAACTTTTTCGATGATGGCCACGCTTACACGGCTCCAGTAGATGTTTACTTCCCTAACGATTGGGGACTATTTAACATGTCAGGCAACGTATCTGAGTGGACCAATGATGCCTTTGATCCTTCAGCAATGGTTACTGCATGGGATTTGAACCCAATGTTGGATGATGAAAACGAAATGCGAAAAGTTATTCGCGGTGGTTCTTGGAAAGATGTAGCCTATTACCTTGAGACAGGTACTCGTACCTTCGAATACAAAGACTCTACCCGTGCTTATATCGGCTTCCGTTGTGCTATGACTTACCTTGGTCGTAGTTCTGGAAACGAATTTTAAGTACCAATATATTTGACTGACTCTTAATCTTATTGCTTACTATTCATCTTTAAACCTTAATCGACATGGCAACAGGACAAGGTGGTTTTAAAGAGCTATTTTATGGCTCAATAATGCCCAAAATCTATGGTATCGGTGCTTCGGTAGTAATTCTAGGTGCAATGTTCAAAATTTTGCACTTAGGTCCCGCTGATATTGTATTGGGAGTTGGCCTTTCCACCGAGGCTGCAATTTTCTTCTTGAGTGCGTTTGAGCCTAAGGCGAAAGAAATTGACTGGACAAAAGTATATCCTGAATTAAGTGAGGATTACACAGGTTCAGTTAGCGGAGGTCGTAAAATTGGCCAAGGCAAGAAGGAAGATAATACTGCACAGAAGCTAGATCAAATGCTTGAGAAAGGAAAAATCGGTCCTGAACTGATCGATTCTCTTGGGAAGGGCATGAAAGGATTAGCTGACAGTGCTTCGAAGATGGGCAATCTGGCCAACGCTGCGGTAGCTACCAACGACTATGCGGCTAATGTCAAGAAGGCGTCTACTTCGCTGGTGGAGATGAACAAATCATACTCTTCCACTGTAACTGCCATGTCGGAAATGGCAAATGCTTCAAAAGATGCTAAGGAGTACCATTCGCAAGTACAGAATGTTACCAAAAACTTGCAGACTTTGAATAACATTTATGAATTGGAACTTCAGGATGTTAATAACCATCTGAAATCCATGAATAAGTTCTATGGTAACGTAGCTACGGCTATGGAATCCATGGCACAGGCTAGTCAAGAAACAGAGTCCTTCAAGAAAGAAGTATCGACTTTGACTACCAACCTGACGCAATTGAACAAGGTGTATGGCAACATGTTGTCAGCTATGAAGGGTTAATCCCTTTGTAGATCTGCATTTCATCATCCTAAAATGTAATCCATTATGGCTGGAGGAAAAGAAACACCGCGTCAGAAGATGATAGGAATGATGTACCTGTTTCTTACGGCAATGCTTGCCATTAACGTAAGTGACAGCTTATTGCATCGTTTTCTGTTCATTAACGGTACGCTAGAGAAGGCTAGTAACACTACTCACGAGAAAAACGAGAGTTTCCTGGATGGGATTATTGCTGCTGTAGACGAGCGTGGTAATCAAGCAGAAGATTTGAAAGTACTTGACCGTGCTAAAGAAGCTCGGGACGAGGCTGAAGAAATCCGGAATTATCTTGAGGAAATCAAGAACGAATGGATTACCGAGACTGGAGGGTATGATGATGAAGGGCAATTGCTAGGGTTTAAAGACCACGAGACCATTGCTCATCAAATGATTACTCAAAAGGGGGGAGAGGAGTTGATGCAAAAGCTCAATGACTTTGTCACTCAGCTCAATGTCATTGCAGGCTTAGAGCTTAAGCCCATTGCCTACGACGGCAAAGACCACCCCACTTTTAGCCAGTTTGATAATCAAAGAAAGAAAAAGTTTGCAAACCTATTCTTTGAGAATACTCCCTTGGCTGCTGGTTTGGCAACCATGACCCAATTCGAAAACGAAATTTTGCAATACGAAACCGAAGCTTTGGAAGCATTGGCTGACTTAGTAGGAGCGGGATCTATTGATTTCGATAAGATTGATGCCATGGTTCGTCCTGTATCTCAAAGGGTTGCTGCTGGTACCAAGTACGAAGCGGAGTTGTTTATCGCTGCATCTTCGTCAGCGTTTACTCCTACCATGTATTTTAATGGGAATGAGATTCCTGTTGATACTTCAGGAATAGGCCGTATCGAATTCACTGCAACTCCTGGGACATATGATGCCGAAGGCTTGGCTAAGAAAACCTATGAGGCACGCATTGATCTTCCTCTTCCTGGACAAGGAGATACAACTTTCAGCAAGACCATCGAATACTTTGTAATTAAGCCCACGATTCAAATACAATCGCAGGCAGTAAATGCGTTGTATTTCCGTTGTGGCAATGAGCTATCCGTGCAAGTTCCTGCATTGGGTACTTCTTACAATCCTACATTTACTGCGCAAGGGGCTGATGTTGTAGCTGGCAACCAGTCTGGATTGGTTACGCTGATTCCAAATGGTCGTAAGGTTACCTTGTCGGTATTTAATGATGGTAATCTGATTGGTTCTCAGGAATTTGATGTACGGGCTGTGCCTCGTCCTGAGGTTCAAATACAAATGGGAGGACGCCAACTGCAAGCCAAGCAAGGTATTCGTACGAACCAGCTTCGTGATATCTCGGCTGTGGTTATCCCAGATGCTGACTTTGCTCGCTTACTTCCTAATGATGCTCGCTATAAGGTAGCAGAATGGACAGTGACGCTTGCAAGTGGTCCTCGTCCAAAGGGAGAGCCCTTACGGTTCACTAGTAAGGATGGGAGCCTAAGTCGATTGCGTCAATCAGCTCGCGCGGGTGACCGTCTTGTAATTGAGGTAAAGAAAGTATTGCGCCTCAACTACCAAAATCGACAAGAAGAGGTGGCTGTGAATGTGCCTCCTATGTCGATCCCGATTAATTAATAAACAACAGGTGTATGATTATGAAACGAATCGGTCTATTGATTGTCTTGGGAGTGGGCTTTTCTGTTAGCGCACTTGCCCAAGGGAATGAACCGCCGATGTACAACCCCAATTCTGTAACCCCAATTGCAGAGTATGAGCAGCTGTACAGAAAGCGTGTTTGGCGTAGAATGGACCTCAAAGAGAAGCAAAACCAATCTTTCTTTGCGCATAGCAAGGAGATTACAAAGCTGATCATTGAGGCGGTAGATAGGGGGGAAATCTTTCCTTATACCAATAATGACTCTTTGAATGTACGTATGTCCAAAGAGGAATTTTTTGAGCGCTTACAACTTGAAGACCTGGGCGGACAAGATGATCCATTCGGAGACTTAGGTGGAGATGAGCCTACTGATGATGGCGGAGATGGCTGGGGTGATACCGGCGGCGGTGGAGACG
>DMST01000037.1:58420-72267 GCA_003454975.1 Cytophagales bacterium
GCGGTGG
The DNA here is from genome assembly GCA_003454975.1 of Cytophagales bacterium. Lineage (GTDB taxonomy): Bacteria > Bacteroidota > Bacteroidia > Cytophagales > Cyclobacteriaceae > DMST01. The sequence goes on from DMST01000037.1 coordinate 58,428, forward strand.
AGACGGTTGGGGCGATTCTGGCGGTGGTGATGGCTGGGGCGATTCCGGTGGTGCTGAAGGTGGTCAAGAGGCCTCCGGCAGTGGATCTGATGAATCTGCCGGTGGTAGATATGATGACTATTACTTGCCCACGGATGTGACTGTCATTGAGATCATGGAAGATATCATTTTTGATAAGCGCAGAGCGCGTTTGTATTATGATATCCAATCGTTCAAGCTCATCCTTCCTGCAGAGTTAAAAACTACAGGACTGCTTACTGAGGTGGCCACATTCCGCTATAAAGATTTAGAGGAACTGTTTCGCGGTCACCCAGAGGAAGCAATTTGGTTCAATCCCCAGAACAATGCAGAGCATAAAAACTTTGCAGATGCATTCTCATTACGTTTGCACAGTTCTAGGATAACCAAAATCCAAAATACGAATAACCTTGCGATCGTAGATATTTACGATCAAAATGAGATGCGTGCTTTGATTGCCTCCCAACAGCTCGAATTTGAGCTTATGGAGAAAGAGCACGATCTCTGGGAACAATAAGCAATATTTTTTAGTCGATTAAGGAGAAAAGGGGGTCCTGTCTGGGATTCCCTTTTTTGTTATTTAGAGCCTGCTGAAAAAGCCATCAATAGGCCAAAGGCTGATTTTTCGGCTTTTGGGCACTAAGCTAAATATGGTCCGCTATCGTTGTGCATGCCATGGAATTCCCAGCTTTTCGGTACATATCGCTGAAAAAAGTTGGATTCTGAAAGTGTCTTTAGCGGGATAAGTGTTTGTAAATGAGGTTGTTATTTGTTTTTCGGTAGCCCTATTTAGTGTTCACATTTTTGAAATGACTCACGACTGATTTTGCTTTTTCTGTTCCTATAACTGCGATAATTTCTTCTTCAGGAGCTTGTATCACTTTTTGTACTGATTTGAAGTAACCTAATAGCTTGTCTGCTGTTTTTTTTCCAATACCTGGGATGTCCTCTAATTCAGTTTTGAATGTGCTATTAGACCTCTTTTGACGATGGAAGGTAATTGCAAAGCGGTGTGCTTCGTCTCTCATGTGCTGAATAAGCTTAAGAGATTCTGATTTCTTCTCTATATGCAAGGGAATTGGGTCTTCTGGAAAATAGATTTCTTCCAGCCGTTTAGCAATTCCCACTATGGGTATCCGCCCATACAAGCCTAGTTCATTTAAAGCTTCCACTGCTGATGAAAGCTGTCCCTTTCCTCCATCCACTACGACCAAATCAGGCAAACCTGATTTCTCATCTAATAGCCTTTTATATCGCCTCCCAACAATCTCTTTCATAGAGGCAAAATCGTTGGGACCTTCTACGGTTTTGATATTGTAGTGTCGATAGTTTTGTTTGCTTGGTTTCGCATTTTTGAAGCAGACCATGGAAGCTACGGGGTTAGTTCCTCCCAGGTTTGAGTTGTCAAAGCACTCTATATGTTTAGGCAAGGTTTTTAGTTGAAGATCTTGCTGAAGCTTTGACATGATTCGCTCGTCTCTTGATAGTGTATCCTCGGGTTTATTGAGTCTTTCCTTCTTAAAGAACAGAGCGTTTTTTATACTCAACTCTGTGAGTTTCTTTTTATCCCCAATCTTTGGCACTGTTAGTAAAGGACCTTCGAAGTCAATAACTAGCGGGAGGTTGGTAATGATTTCTTGGGAGGAGGATTGGAAACGATCGCGTAGTTCGATTACCATTAAGGTTAAAATCTCCTCTGGAGTCTCGTCCAGTTTTTTCCGAACTTCTACTGTTTGGGTGTTGATGATAGTTCCTTCGTTGATCTTCAGAAAGTTTACGAAGGCTACTTTTTCATCCGTGACTATGGTAAACACATCCACGTTGGAAATCTTGGGATGTACCACTAAGGACTTGGCCTGGAATTTATCTAATAATTCAAGTCGTTCTTTAAATTCCTGTGCCTTCTCAAAAGCAAGTTGTTCTGCGGCTTCCTGCATTCCCGACTTAAAATGAGATCGAACCTGGCCTAGGTTTCCCTTCAAGATATTTATCGCTGATTCGATATCGTGCTGATAGTTATCTTCTTCTTGTAACCCTTCGCAGGGGCCAAGGCAATTCCCGATGTGGTATTCAAGGCATACCTTGAATTTACCGGCACCTATATTTGCTTCGCTCAGGTTGAATTTGCAGGTCCGGATTTTATATAGTTTACGAAGTAGATCTAGAACACTATTCATAGCCCGAACACTGGCATAAGGGCCAAAGTACCTGCCTAGGGAAGGAATTACTCTTCGGGTGCTATAAATGCGAGGAAAACGTTCATTTGTGACTACAATGAACGGAAAGGTCTTATCGTCCTTAAGTAGGATGTTGTACTTCGGTTGATTCTCCTTTATCAGGTTGTTTTCCAACAGGAGCGCATCGAATTCAGTGTTGACTAAGGTGAATTCGATTTCTGCAATTTCCCGAGCCATCTTCATGGTTTTGCGGCTCTGGGTTGCAGATTTATTAAAGTAACTGGCTACCCTCTTTTTTAGGCTTTTTGCCTTCCCGACATATATTAGAACGTTTTCCTGATTGAAGAAGCGATACACTCCTGGTGAATCAGGGAAGGTGAGTACTTGATCGGGTTTGTATCTGGGAATCTCCATATCACCCATAACACTAGAATGGGCTAAAATATATCATCCGGATCCATCATTAATTCCGGGAGGTCGTTTGCAAGGGAATCGGATTCAGTTCCCTGCATGATGTCGCCACACTCCAATTGTGTTGATAGGCCCCGGGCAGGACGTTGGAATTCTCCTTTTCGGTAAGGTAGGGCAGGGTCATCGTATACAGCTAGCATCATTTTCTGATAAATAGGCATAGCCATCCTTGCCCCTTGCCCATATTGGAAATCTCGGAAGTGTACATATATATCATCACCCCCTACCCAAACGCCGGTTACTAAATCGTGAGTTACGCCCATGAACCAGCCATCGGAAGCATTCTGAGTGGTGCCAGTTTTAGCACCAATTTCATTATCTGTTCGGAGTTCACGAGATAACCCTGTAGCGGTACCCCCAGCCTCCTCTGTTCCCCCCTTTAGCATATGAAGCATGACATAAGCGGTTTCTTCATTGATCGCCTCTCTTGTTTCGGGAATAAAGGGGAATACGTTCCCGTTCCGATCTTCAATCTTGGTAATGAAGAAGGGTTTGGTGTAAGTGCCTTGGTTGGCGTAGGTACTATAGGCTCCCACCATCTCGTATACAGATACATCGCTTACTCCCAAGCATAAGGAAAGCACGGGTGCCAATGAACTGGAAATGCCCATTCTGCGGCATACATCCACCACTGCCATGGGCTGTACTTTATCCATAATATGGGCTGTTACGGAATTGATTGACCTAGCCATTCCCTGCCTTATGGTCAGCATTTGACCGGTATACTTAAGGTCAGAGTTTTTTGGTGTCCAAGTAGGAGGATCACCTCCCGTTTGGTAAGTGGCGGGTGCATCGATAACGGTATAGCAAGGGGAATACCCGTTCTCTATTGCTGAGGTATATACAAAAGGCTTAAACGTACTCCCAGCCTGTCGTTTCCCTTGATCTACGTGATCAAATTTGAAATGATCAAAATTAATGCCTCCCACCCAAGCCTTGATGTGCCCAGTTCGAGGCTCCATTGACATAAGCCCGGCATGCAGGAAGTGCTTGAAGTACTTCAGGGAATCAATGGGTGAAAGGACAGTGTCCTTTTCAGAAGCAGTGCTATCCTGCCAGTAGAATACTTTGGTAGGTACTGCCAGATTCATATAATAATCCACAGAATCTGATTCTTCTCCGAAGCGAGCAACTAAGCTTTTGTATTGTGGAGTTCTAGGGATGAAAATATCGAGATATTCGTCAAAGCGCTCTCCATCCTGGTCTACCCAAGGGTCTTTTCCCTCCCAGTGCTCATAGAATGCTTCTTGAAGGACCGACATGTGAGATGCCATTGCTTGTTCGGCATGTGCCTGCAGTCTACTATCCAAGGTGGTGTAGATTTTAAGCCCATCTTCGAAAAGATCATAGCCGTTATCCTCGCACCATTTCATCAGATAATTCCTGACAACGGAACGGAAATAGGTGGCTTGGCCTTGGGTGTGGCTATCTACATTGTAGTCTAGTACGATGGGTTGATCTTCTAAAGAATCGTAAGCCGCCTTGTCAATAAAAGAATAGTGTAATAGTTGACTGAGTACCTCATCCCTGCGTTGCCTGGCATTTTCGGGATTTAAGATGGGACTGTATCGAGTTGGCGCCTGTAGTAGACCTACCAGTACGGCAGCCTCTTGTGGTTCTAATTCTATTGGTTCCTTGTTGAAGAAGGTATTACTGGCAACTTTAATTCCGAAGGAATTGGACCCAAACTCAACAGTGTTGAGGTAGAGAGTCATTATCTCTTCCTTGGTAAAGTTACGTTCTAACTGAACGGCCACAATCCATTCCTTAAGCTTGGCAATGACTTTCCAAAGCGGAGTGTTTCCAAGTGAGCCTTGAAGGTCCGTTCGAGTTTTGAATAAATTCTTGGCGGTCTGCTGAGAGATGGTGGACCCTCCTCCAGTATCCTGGCCGGCAATCACGGTCTTGAATAGAACCCTAAACAACGCGCGGAGGTCAATGCCGGAATGCCTATGGAAGCGATAGTCTTCCGTGGCGATTAGTGCATTTATTAGGTGTGGAGAGAGGTCCTCATACTTTGCTTGTGACCGGTTATCTCGGAAATATTTCCCTAGTAATACTCCGTCTGCCGAATAGAGTTCACTTGAAAATTTACTCTCTTCGGTGGGGTTTTCGAGTGCCTCTAGGCTAGGTAGGCCGCCAAACCAACCATTAAGGTCACGATTGATGGCCCATATTGTGGTGAATGCAAAGATGACTCCAAGGATGAAAACAGCCCAGGTGATAAATATCAGACGGCGAAACAAACGGCTCTGACTGCGAAGGCTAAACTTCATTCTAATCGCAGATAATTTTGTTGGTAGAAGGTCTTGTACGAGTCAGGCTTTTTGGCCTGTAGGTAAATCGTAAAGTTATCCTTAGTGATGACGAAGTTATTAAAATTAAATCGTTGGAGACCGTTCAATGTACTGTTGTCCTGAATAAAAGCATTGTAATACGCCAGCGCATCTTGCTTTCCGGTAAAGGGGGCCACCAACACCATAGAATACTCGTCATTTAAGATCAATGAACTGGTGGCTAGGGTTACGTCAGGGTAGGTGGCTTTATTAAATTGATCGATCTGTTGGGTAATATCGGTTGCCTCTGCCGATGCATTCTTGTATACCAATACAAAGTAGTGCTCCTGGTCAAAATAGGAAATGTATTGGATTGCCTTGGCCTGTTGAATGCGGGTTTCCACTGATTGGGAGGCTTCTAGAAGTTTCTCAGCATATCCCAATAATTCGCTTTCCGGGTAATCCGTTTTGAACCCCTCCAGAGCAAACCGATAGTTATAAATGTTAGTGCCTTGCTCAGCCTCTATTAGTATTTTTAACAGGGCAAAATTGTCAGTGAAATCATTTTCCGGGAAATCATTTAAACCTTGGCTTACCAACGTGCCTGCTTCTGTGAAGGCCTGGGTTTCATAAAACTGGTAAGCTTCGCGGTACAATCTTTGAGCTTTGGCTGCGGCTGCATTACTTTCCTCTTGATAGTTGGGGTTAATGATGACTTTAGCGTAAATGGTATTCGGGTACTGATTTATTAGAAGGTTCTTATAGTAGTTGGACCTTTCCAAATCTACGGGTTGGTATATAAGATATAGCTGATACATCACTTCGGGTGCATACTGTGAGGTATCGAAGCGGTTTAGCAGCGACTCGAAGGGGGGGATAGCATTTACGGGCTCCTCTAAATCCTCCCGGTAAATATCACCCAGACGGTAATAAGCAAATTCTAATTTGGCATAGGCGGTTTGTTGTGCTTCAGCTGTCAATGGGAGCTTATTCAGTAATTCTTGTTGCCTTTTGGCCCGGCGTTCTTCTGGAGACAGCTCGGCGATAGGGACTGAGTTTTCCGTTTCAGCATCCTGCTCTGCAGCCAGGGCTGGGTCTACATCCCCAAAGCCTCCTTCTTCGAGGCCCTTGTTGGAACGTCGCCAATTTCTTTCTAGTGGCCGTTCTCCCCAAGTGCGGCGGAAATCTGCTTGTCCTGATGTAATAGCGGTAGGATTGTAATAGTACCAGACAGAGCCGGCTTGAGGCCCTCCGGCAAATGTACCAGTGCCTGCTTCGTCTAGGTTTACGAATTGCTGTTGGCGTGCAGCCCTTCTCTGGCGTTTATCCTCTTCGGCTGCTGCAGCCTCCTCTTGCTCAATTACTTTGGCAAATATGGCGGCCCGCGCTATGGAGTCCATGTTTGCCAATGCGAGTACACTGTCGGTTTGAGCAATGGTGGTTACGTGTTCTACGAATTCTGCAAGAACCTCTTGTCGCTGCTTAATTGCAGCGAAAGCTTCCTCATCCTCAGGCATTACCATCACGGTACTATCGTAATAGGCTTTGGCCAGTTCATAGTCCTTGAGGTCAGTGAAATAGATTTTCCCCAATTCCCAATACGCATAAGATTTTTGGCGCGGGTTGTTGGTGCTGGTGAGGGCAGAGCTTTTATAATTTTCAATAGCCAACTCAAGGTTGCCTTGTTTCTGTTCAAATCGCCCCATTTCGTAATAAATCTTATCCTGGAAGTCGATGTTCTTATCATCTTTCAAGAGCTTACGATAATATTTGCGTACCCGCTTTATATCTGAGGAGCCATCCAAAACAGCGACTTGATTCATGTTGAGACGTGCGTAGAAGAATAGCTCGTATTCAGGGTTGGTTTTGGTACACTTCTGGTAATATTCATAAGCCTTTACGTCGAGGCCTAACTCCTGATAGATTTGGCCAATTATGAAATATATCTTCGCCTTCTCCTCGTTCCGTTTTAGCATAGGTGCCACAAGGGTAAGGTTCTCAACTATTCCATCTAAGTTTTCCCTCACTTGATGGAAATGCGCTCGCGTGAGATAAAGGAGCTTTCTATTCCTACGATTTAGTTCTTGCTTTTCTAGAAAATCGGATACGGCGATAGCATTGCTGAAATCCCGATTCTCAACGAAGGTTCGCATTAAAAAAATAAGCGCTGTATGACGCTCGTTGTCATTTTCGCTAGTGGTGTTTACATACTTGAAGGTCTCCACGGCGTTGACGAAGTCAGCTTGGTATAATCTGGTTTTGCCAACGATGATATAGTTATCATCAGTCCAGTTGCTGTATGGGTGACGCGTAATGCCTATTGAGGCCTTTTTTATGGCGTCTGCCAATTGCAGAGAATCGGTTTTTATTACCGTAGAATCGATGGTCGGGAATACCTGTAAGATGCGGTTGTAATTATGCTGATGGCTTAGCATAATATCCTCGTCTACTTGCTTGAGGTGTTCCTTGGCAATCCACCAACAGTTGTAGTGAGAGGTGACATTATGATACTGGTTGGCGAGTGGGCCTCGTCTAGTAGGGGCACATTGGCTGAACAGAATCGTGAAGATTCCTAATACAGCAATTATAGGTAGTCTAGCTGTGCGCGTAAGGATAGGTAGGTACATGGATTTGCAAAGTAATAAACGGTGACGCACTTTCGTGCGTTCTTTTCCTAGGTTGGTGGATAAATCCCTAATTTTGACACTTGTACGTATAAGAGAGTAAACGTTGAGAACACGCAAAACATTTTACAATTGGCTTACCAACCGCTATCAATTGGTAATTAGAAACGAAGAAAACTTCGCCCAGAAGTCTGCGGTGAGCTTCACGTACGCAAAAGTGATTCTCTTCTCTAGTCTAGGGTTCGTTTTAATACTCACGATAGCATTGTTCCTGTCTCGCGGTATTCTCTCATTTCTATTTGATCCGCGTTATGAGCAGCTACAGACGCAGTTGGAACTCGTTCGGTTGAACCAACAGATCGATTCGATGGCGATCTCATTGGACCGAAAAGAACGATTTGTGCAAAAATTCAAGGCGATTGTGGAAGGGGACGACACACTGCTTTTGGAAGCAGATCCGTTAAATGAAGAGATGCTTAGCCCTGATGAGCAATTGCAAAGTATGAACGAGGAGATAGATCGGAGTGATTACAGACAATTGGATTCGGCATTCCGTAGGAGGATCGAGCTGGATGACCCTCTGGCTCAGTTGTCTTTTTCTACGGGGGTGGAGTCGGAATTGAGCGGGACCTATTTCTTTAGCCCTCTTACTGGGGTGGTGTCTTCTCCGTACAATCCTTCAGGAGCGCACTTTGGTACAGACATTGTTACCAAGCCGAATGAACCAGTAAGGTGTATCGCAGATGGTACGGTGATTTTTGCAGATTGGACGCAAAACGATGGGTATGTTATTGCCGTACAACACCGTGAGAACATCATCTCGGTGTACAAGCACAATAATGATTTATTGAAAAAAGTTGGTAATTTTGTATCTGCTGGAGATGTAATTTCTATTGTAGGGAATACCGGTGAGTTGTCTGACGGACCTCACTTGCACTTTGAAATGTGGTACAATGGGAACCCAGTGGATCCTGAAGAGTTTGTAACTTTTTAGTAAGAATCCGTGGCATATAATATGAAAAAACAAGATCGGGTACAAGTAAACGGCAACGAGCTGGCTAACGAGATTGCGAAGGGTACTACCATAACAGGTAATATAGAAACCTTTGGCAATATCCGGGTAGATGGAAAGGTGTTTGGCGACTTAAAAACCAAGTCTAAGGCGGTGTTTGGTCAGAGCGCCTATCTACAAGGAAATATCCATGCTCAGAATGCTGAGATTGAAGGAGAAGTAGAAGGTACAGTAAACGTAGTTGAGTTGCTGGTATTGAAAGCTTCTGCCGTGATCAAAGGGGATATCCTTACCAATAAGTTGGTAGTGGAAAGCGGAGCTTCTTTCAACGGAGCTTGTAAGATGGGCGAATCCATAGGAGAAATTAAGCTTGGAACCCACGAAAATGGAAAATCCAACGGACGAGCCGGAATCAAATCCCTCGCGGCCGCAAAATAATTTCCTTCGTTTCTCGGGCTTGGCTTTTCAGATGCTAGCTGTTTTTGGGCTGGCATTTTGGGGAGGCCAAGCCCTTGATCGTTATTGGGAACTAAACTTTCCCATGGTTACTATATCACTCCTATTCTTGGCAGTAGTAGGTACTGTTGTTTCGCTGATCAAGAACCTCCCCAAAGACTGATGTCGCCTTTCGTTCGCTCCTCCTTTAAAAAGCTTGCCATCCTTACCGGTGCTCTGATTGTCATTACCATAGGATTTTACTTCCTAAAGCCCGAATGGATTCACTGGGCTGTTCCAATTCTATTTGTCCTCTTTGTTGGACTATCGGTGGGTGCTACCTATATCGCAAACCAAGCGAATAAAGAGGACTCCAAGTTTGCCACTACCTTATATCTGGGTATCATGAGTGGCCGTCTTATAGTTAGTATCATTTTCCTGGCTTTGTTCCTGATTTTGGATCGCTCTAACCAGTACGTGTTCGTGGGCAACTTTTTCACTCTGTATTTATGTTACGCCATATTTGATATTACAGGGTTGGTGGCTAACTTGCGCACTGATTTCAGAGAGCACTGAAAAATGGTAAAATTCCTAGATTCTGCTGCACTAGAGCGGCTTTCCATTGCGTCCCTAATTGTATTTCTCCTATCTGTCGGAATTTCCTTTGGTCAGGATCACGGAAATGAATCCGATGATTCGCATCAGGAAGAGAATGCCCAACATGATGCTGAGCATGAGGACGAAGATCACCACTCAACTACTTCTGAAGAAGATCATGGAGCTGCTGTAGAGGGGCACCATGAAGAAGAAGGCCATCATGCTGAAGCTGGTCATGGAGATGGTGAGCACCACGGTGAAGGCCACCATGAGGAGGAAGAAGGTGTTGGGGAAATGATCCTGGGGCACATCAAAGATGATCATGTTTGGCACTTCTGGGAAACCGGTGTACTCTATCTTCCGGTTATTCTATATACCGAAGATGGAGTGAAAACTTACTCTTCAGCAGACTTTTATGAGCATCACCAACACGTGGAGCATGATGGTTATATCATCAACGAGAGTGGTAAGATTGAAGCGGTAGCGGGTGCACCAGAGGTGATCATTGATTTCTCAATCACCAAAAATGTAGCCTCATTACTGATCAGCCTTGTAATAATGCTGGTAGTATTTCTGAGCGTAGGACGTCACTACAAGGGAGGGAACATTAATGCTCCCAAGGGAATTGCTTCTCTTTTCGAGCCCATCGTGGTATTCGTTCGCGATGAAATCGCCAAGCCTAACATTGGGCCTAAGTACGAGCGTTTCGTGCCCTATCTGCTTTCTCTGTTCTTCTTCATCTGGTTGAATAACCTGTTTGGCTTGATGCCTGGTGCTGCCAACCTGACGGGTAACATTGCAGTTACCTTCACTTTGGCGATACTTACTTTCATTATTGTGAATGTAAATGGAAACAAGAATTATTGGCGTCACATTTTGGCAATGCCAGGCGTACCTAAGCCAGTATTGTTGATCCTGACTCCGGTAGAGTTTCTTTCCATATTTACTAAGCCCTTCTCATTGATGATTCGTCTTTTTGTGGCGATCACGGCAGGGCACATTGTGGTATTGAGCTTGATTGGCTTGATCTTCATCTTTAAATCATGGGCGATTGCTCCTGCCAGCCTGCTGTTGGTGACCTTCGTGAACATGATTGAGTTGTTGGTGGCTACCATTCAGGCGTATGTGTTCACCATGTTCACCGCCTTGTATATTGGCCAGGCGGTTGAGGAACACCACGACCACTAATTGAGTGAGAATCTATTGTTAACTATATAGATCATATTCCTATGTTACTTTCAATTTTCTTGACAGCCGGTTACGCTCTTATGGGTGCTGGTATTGGTGCTGGAATCGCTGCGATTGGCGCGGGTCTTGGTATCGGTCGTATTGGTGGACAAGCCATGGAAGGTATTGCTCGCCAGCCTGAAGCTGCTAGCCGGATTCAAACTGCAATGCTGATCATCGCGGCCTTTATTGAGGTAATCGCGCTTTTCGGTGTGGTAGTATGTCTTTTGATCGCCACTAACGGCGACGTTACTGGCTCTTTGGGCTAAGGAATTTGAGGACCCGGCGTTTGGCTGGGTCCTACCTTTTCGGTCGATTTAACTAATAGAGATAATATATCATGGATTTATTGATTCCAGATCCGGGGTTAATTGTTTGGCAACTTGTTGGCTTCCTCATTTTGGTCTTCATTTTAGGCCGTTTTGCATGGAAACCTATGCTAGGCGCCCTCAAATTGCGTGAGCAGGGTATTGAAGAGGCGCTGAAGTCTGCTGAAAAGGCTCGTGATGAGATGGCGCAGTTGCAGGCAGACAACGAAAAGTTGCTGCAAGAGGCTCGTGCTGAGGCGGAACAAATTCGCAAGGATGCCCGTGCTACCGGTGAGAAATTGCGTCAGCAAATTGAAGAGGATGCTCAAAAAGCAGCTGAGCGTATTCGCAAGGATGCCGAGGCTGACATCCAGAACCAAAAGCAGGCTCTGCTAACTGAGGTGAAGAACCAGGTAGCTACTCTTTCCCTGGAAATCGCTGAAAAAGTAATCCGCAAGCAACTCGGAGATCAGGATACTCAGAAAGGCCTGGTAGACGAGTACATCAAGGATTTGAACGTTAACTAAGGTATTCCATGTCAGAATTTCGCGTCGCCTACCGATATGCTAAGTCGCTGCTGGATCTCTCCGCAGAGAAGGGCATTTTGGAGGAAGTACACAAAGACATGCGGTTGTTCCATCAGGTGGTGACGGAAAACCATGATTTCCGTTTGCTACTCCGCAACCCTATCATCAACCACGACAAGAAATTGTCGATCCTGATGTCTCTCTTCTCGGGTAAAGTGAACGACCTCACTCAGGAATTCTTCAAAATCATATGCCGCAAAAACCGGGAGGGTTTCCTACCTGCGGTAGCGAAAGAATTCCACCTGCAATACAATGCGTCAAAAGGAATTGCCGACGCTCAGGTGACCACTACTTTCCCTCTTACTGATGAATTACGCAAACAATTCACTCAGATTGTGAGTGAGGTGTCTGGTAAAGAAGTAGAGCTGGTAGAAGTAGTAGACGAAGACCTGATTGGGGGATTTGTGCTTCGCATTGGCGACCGTCAGATTGACGAGTCATTATCATCTAAATTGAAACAGCTGAAAAAAGAGTTCAGCTATAATCCATACGTCAAAGAGATTTAAATCATGGCAGAAGTAAGACCGGATGAAGTTTCCGCCATCTTGCGGGAGCAACTCTCAAATTTCAAATCAGAGGCTGAACTCGAAGAAATTGGTACTGTACTGCAAGTAGGTGACGGGGTAGCTCGTATCTACGGATTGTCTAACGCGCAGGCAGGTGAGCTGTTGGAGTTCGATAATGGCCTGAAGGCTTTGGTACTGAACCTTGAAGAGGACAACGTAGGTGCGGTACTGTTGGGTGAGTCAAAAGAAATTCGCGAAGGCGACACCGTGAAGCGTACCAAAGAGATCGCTTCTATTAATGTAGGTGACGGTTTCGTAGGTCGGGTAGTAGATACCTTGGGTAACCCTATCGATGGTAAAGGACCAATCGAAGGCGAAACATTCGGTATGCCTTTGGAGCGTAAGGCTCCTGGTGTAATCTACCGTCAACCGGTGGATCAGCCTCTACAGACAGGTATCAAGGCGATTGACTCCATGATTCCTATTGGCCGTGGCCAGCGGGAGTTGATCATTGGTGACCGCCAAACGGGTAAAACTGCGGTGGCGATTGACACCATCTTGAACCAACGTGAATATTATGAGGCAGGTAAGCCTGTATTCTGTATTTACGTAGCGGTAGGTCAAAAGGCTTCTACAGTAGCTCAGGTAGTAAGTGCTTTGGAAAAAGGCGGTGCCATGGACTACACTGTAGTGGTGGCGGCAAACGCGTCTGATCCTGCTCCTATGCAGTTCTTTGCTCCTTTCGCCGGAGCTTCCATCGGTGAGTACTTCCGTGATACTGGGCGTCCTGCCTTGGTAGTATATGATGACCTTTCTAAGCAAGCGGTAGCTTACCGTGAGGTATCCCTGCTGTTGCGGCGTCCTCCCGGTCGTGAGGCATATCCTGGTGACGTATTCTATTTGCACTCACGTTTGTTGGAGCGCGCGGCTCGTTTGAACGATACCGACGAGATCGCAGCGCAAATGAATGACTTGCCCCCTTCACTGGAGGGTAAAGTAAAAGGAGGAGGTTCTTTGACTGCCCTCCCTATCATTGAGACGCAAGCGGGTGACGTATCTGCCTATATTCCTACAAACGTAATTTCAATTACGGATGGACAAATCTTCTTATCAAATGATTTATTCAATTCAGGGATTCGTCCAGCTATTAATGTTGGTATTTCAGTATCACGAGTAGGTTCTGCAGCACAAACTAAAGCAATGAAAAAAGTTGCAGGTAAGTTAAAATTAGAATTAGCTCAATTTGCTGAGTTAGATGCATTTTCTCAATTTGCATCTGATTTAGATCAAGCGACACAAAAACAATTAGCTCGTGGACAACGTTTACGTGAACTTTTAAAACAAGCACAATCGTCTCCGCTTTCATTAGAAGATCAAGTTAGTACAATTTATGCGGGTACAAATGGTTATTTAGATACTATACCAGTTAATGAAGTTCGTTCGTTTTTAATTGAATTACGACAATATTTAGCAACAAGTAAACCAAAATATGGAGAGATCATTCGTGACAGTTTACAATTTACGAATGAAGCCGAAACAATTTTAAAAGAGAGTTTAACTGAATTATTAAATAATCGTTAATTTTTTTTATTATATTTCTAA
>DMST01000037.1:72298-77006 GCA_003454975.1 Cytophagales bacterium
TTAGAAATATAATAAAAAAAATTGTTTTTTTATTCTTTTTAAAATATTTTTAATAATTAAACGCTCTTCTGGTGAAATTGGTAGACACGTTAGTTTTAGGAACTAGTGCTTATAGCATAAGGGTTCGAGTCCCTTGAAGAGCAATTTGACAAATAATAAATTAAAAAAATATATCTATCTTCATAGTATTTTTTTTTCTATCAAAAAAATTAAAAAATTTAATACGGAAAGGGAGGGATTTGAACCCTCGGTAGCCGTAAAGCTACGTCGGTTTTCAAAACCGATGCATTCAACCACTCTGCCACCTTTCCTCAAATTAAATTATTTTGTATTAGTTTATATATATTTTTTTTTTTTGCAACTTTAATTGAATTCAAATTAAAACTTATAAAGTTTAAAAAGTCTTTATCATAATTTTTCGTTTTTTCAAAATTTACATTATTTTACGTCAATTTTTTTAATTTTTTTTAAATTTAATTGGACTAATTCTTGTTATTTGACATTTCTTACATTTTTAGATATATATTAAAATTATAGATTTAATTTGTTTATGAATTAATTAAAACTTTTTATAAAAAAATGAGTAAAATTTATGATTGGTTTGAAGAACGTTTAGAAATTCAAGCAATTGCAGACGACATTACAAGTAAATATGTACCTCCTCATGTAAATATTTTTTATTGTCTTGGAGGAATTACATTTACTTGTTTTTTAGTACAAGTAGCAACTGGTTTTGCAATGACGTTTTATTATCGTCCTACTGTAGCAGAAGCTTTTGCATCAGTAAATTATCTAATGACAGATGTTAATTTTGGATGGTTAATTCGTTCGATTCATCGTTGGTCTGCATCAATGATGGTATTATCAATGATTTTACATGTATGTCGTGTTTACTTAACGGGAGGTTTTAAACGTCCTCGTGAATTAACATGGGTAACAGGTGTTATTATGGCAGTTTGTGTGCGACTTTTATTACTATAAAATATTTTATAATAATAATTCAAAGTTATATTTGAAATTTAAATTGACTAACCTAATACAATCAAATAAACAAAACTACAAATTTAAAAAACTAGAATACGTGAAAACGTGAGGGAACAAAAGCATGTCAATAATAAATTTTCCAAAATTAAAAAAGTTAAAATTGGAATACAAAAAAGCTCAGAATTAAACTTAAATTCTAAATTTTAGTTAGGTGCGGGCCAGCCATCCCGAAATATTCATTATTAATGAAATATTTTATAATCGGAAAAAAATTACACATCTGATTTTTTTATATAACCAAAGAATTTTCACATTACTAAAATTTAATATTTAAAAATATAAATAAGAAAAAATAAAATTATTAAATTTGATAAAAAATTAACTAAAAAGCTTAAATTATTTTATACTAAAGAATTGTTTACTCGCTAGAATTCAAGTGCGAGAAGAGATTTCAAAATGGAAATCAAAAAAATTAATTTCTTAATTCAAAAATAAATATTTAAAAAAATTATATTAAAAAATCTTTCTAAAGTAAACAAAAACTAAAATTTATTTATTATTCAAAATAAAAAAATTATATATTATGTCTCAATTATCTCCTAGTAAACTTAATTTTTTAACTAATTTTTTACAATTTAATACACTTAAAAAACGTAATCAAAATATTAAACATATAAATTATAAAATTTATTATCTTTTATGCCAACCAGAAACATTTTTACTTGCGTATAAAAAAATTAGTAAAAGTCAACCTTTTTTAATTAATAAATTAATAAAAAATAAATTATTTTTTTTTGGCTTTATTCAAGCTAAGGAAATTGCTCAAAAATTTAAAGATGAACAATATGACTGGAATTTGTATTGTAAAAAACAATTTTCTAAAGTAAAAATTGTAAAAGTACAATCAAATATTTCTTTTTTTTATACAAATCTTATTGTTCAAGAAGCAATAACTCAAATTTTAGAAGCAATTTATGAACCAATTTTTCAACATTTTGAACACCAAACAAAAAAAATGGCTAGCAATTATGGTTTTAGACCTAATAAAACACCATGGAATGCTGTTGAAATTTTTAAAAATACAAATTTTAATATTGCTATTAAAAATACAATTGAAGATATGTATGATATAAATCATACTCAATTAATTTTGAAATTATCAAAACGAATTAAAGATAAAAAATTTCTTAAAATGATTTCTAAGTTTTTAAAATCTCAAACTTACAAACAATTTAAAAAAATTTCGATTCAAAGTTTTTATTCACTACAATCTTTAAAAAAAATACCTGATTTTAATTTCAAAAATAAAAGTATTTTTTCTCTTTTATTTAATATTTATATTTTTGATTTAGATAAATTTATATATTTTAATTTAATATTTCCAATTTTAAAAAAAAATAAAAAAAAAACATATCAATTTCTGTCAAAACAAACAAAAAATATTAAACAATTATTTGAAATATGGTTTTTGTGGCAAAGAATAATACGAAAAAAAAATAAATTATTTAAACCTATTCTAAAAAAACAAAAATTTATTTTTGAATTTTTATATAAAAATTCGACGAATATAATTTATTCACGATATGGTGAAAATTGGTTACTTTGTATGATCACTAATTATCAAGAAGCTAAAAAAATAAAAAAAAAAATTAAAAAATTTATGAATAAAAAATTATTAATACAAGTAAGTGAAAAACAAATTATATTAGTAAAGCTTCAAAGTGGGGTTGAATATTTAGGTTATCAATTAAAAACACCAAGTTTAAAATTATTAAAAAAAAAATTAAGGTTAATTACAAATAAAAAAATTTTTTTTAAAAAATTTAAAACAAAAATTTTACCATCTTATGAAAAAATTTATAACTATTTAAAAGCAAATAAATTTTGTACTTTAGATTTGAATATGTATCCATTAAGTAAAAAATCTTGGCTTATATTTAATGAATATACATTAGTTAAAAAATATAAAAAAGCTATATGTTTTTTTATCAATTATTATAAAAATTGTAATAAAATATTTGCTTTAAAACGCGTTTATTATATATTAAAATATTCTTGTGTTAAAACTATTGCAGAGCGCAAAAAAATAGGTATTAAATCTGTATTAAAAAAGTATGGCAAACAATTAAATATAAAAAAATATAAAATTACATCTGATGGCATTATTTATTTGAATATTAAATTACCTACTTTAAAAGAAATTCAAAAATTAGAATAATTCAATAACTATTGATTATTGTATTAGTATTTTTATTATTTCAAAAAATTAAAAGTAAATTCGAATTAAATAAAATTTTTGATTTATATAATAATTGATTGAAAATTAAGAAAAGAATATTTTAGAGAGCCGTATGCTTAGAAATTTGCATGTACGGTTCGGGAAGAGATTATTATTTTTAATTAATAATAGTCAACTTTCATACAGTATCATTTGGGGTAACAGGTTATTCACTACCCTGGGATCAAATTGGCTATTGGGCGGTTAAAATTGTAACGGGTGTTCCAGATGCTATACCAGTAATTGGACCACCATTAGTAGAATTATTACGTGGAGGTGTAGGCGTTGGTTTAATGTGTGGCCCATAAAAAAATGTAAAACCAGTATTTTTTTATTTGCAGAAGACTATATGCTGGAAATTTTTTTTTATTATTTATTAATACTTAATTTTTTAATTTTAAAATGAAAAATTTTTAAATTAAAAAATAAAATTAAATAGATTTATAAAATAAAAATTTTTTAAACGACTATAATTTTGTTTGAGTAAAAATTTAATAAATACAATTAATAAAAATTTATTTTTTAGTTAATAAAAGAAAAATCAGCCGGTAAATTGTTTTTAGTAAAAACAATAACCTCAGAGACCATATGTCTTCTAACTTTTTATTTTATAATAAACTTTCCAAAAAATGACTAAATATAATTACAATATACGGGAACTTAAATGGAACCAATGGCTTGCAGGGATTATTGATGGAAAAGGTTATTTATGTATTAAAAACAATCAAAACGTTTTTTGTGAAATTATTATGCCGCTTCAAGATGAATATTTACTTTTTCAAATAAAGCAAAAATTAGGTGGAAAATTAAAACTTCGTTCGAGTAATCAATCAATTAGATATCGGCTAACATCTAAAAAAAAACTAATTGAATTAATTTTTAGAATTAATGGACATATTCGAAATACAGTGCGTTTTATTCAATTTAAAAAATTTTGTTATTTTTTTAATGTTTTTTATAAAAAAGCAAATATATTAACAAAAAATAATGCTTATATAGCCGGATTTTTTGACGCTGATGGGACTATTTGTATAACAGTGCAGAAAACCTCACATCAAAACTCAATTAAACCTGGAGTTTTTGGAAAACTAAACCGTTTAATAAATGCTCAAGATGCCCATACTATTCAAGTTTATATAACAAATAAACATATTAATAATTTAATTTTGTTTCAAAAAGCTTTTAATTTTGGCCAAATAAAAAGTTTTAAAAAAAATAAAAATAACATTTATATTTATTTGGTCGGTTTAAAAAATATACCGCATTTTATTGAATATATTAAAACTTATCCTCTTCGAAGTTCAAAAAAAAAACGAGTTTTTCTTTTAATCAAATATTTAAAATTAAACAATCTACAAGCATATTTTGCTCCACAAAAAAGTTTAATTCGAAAAGCATGGAACAATTTTTGTCATCAATGGTATAATATTCAATTCTAATTTAGTT
>DMST01000036.1:0-3311 GCA_003454975.1 Cytophagales bacterium
GGCACGGGCCCCACCGTTAGCAGCGGCTGTGCCGCCAGCGGGCGGGGGTGCTGCAATAGTTCCACCACCTCACCCGGCCACGCCAGTCCGGCATGCACCAGCAGAAAGCGGAGCGTTTCCCCTGTGGGCATAAAGCCACCGTGGTACTGCGCCGTAAAGCCGCCAAACTCGGAGAAGCCGCGATCGTACATTTCATTTTTATGAAAATAAATATCCAATAGTTCGGGCTGCCAGTGGGGAGCCAAGGCCAACATCAGAGCCAGGCGCTCCGCCGGACCCAGTGCGTACCGAGTCAGCAGGGCAGCGTAGTGGGTGCCCGGTTCCGGGTTCGGGGCTGCGGGCAAGACCTGTAGGGCTCCTGCTTCGGTGGCAAAGTAGTTCGCGAAAGCGGTTTCCTGTACCTGGCTCAGCCAGGCCAGCTCGGCTTCCAGGGCCTGATGGTGAGGGTTCATTGTTTCCATAGTTTGCGTAGAGGCAGTTGGATACCGATATCGTGTACCGGATTTCCGATCCTTGCCTTTGGCAAAGTAGCTTCCCTAGCAGGGCCGTCCCATGAAATGGGGCTTGGGGGTGTTTAAATGGACGTGTATGACCTAGAATGGGCCATATAGGCTGATTTATAGGGAGGGGGAGAGAATTATGAAATAGGCCATGAAGGAGGGGGTATTAGGGCCTTGTCTTACATGGAATCCATGAAATAATCCGACAGGATCCCGGCTACTTCGGCAGGCTCAAAACAACGCAATCAGGATTACACAAATCTGTTGTCCTCCCGATAATTATCCAAAGGCGTTAAACTAAGAGGTTTTCCTAACTGAGGAATGTGAGCAAAACTAGCTTTCCCTCATCAGAGCCTGTCCCGCTAAACTTAGGGAAGGGAGATAAATAGTTTCCCCTTCGTAAAGCTGAACTAGACGAAATACAGTAGCATATTATATATAACTGAATTGTTACCAATGCTATGGGAAAACAATTCAGCTATCATATTTAAAATAATAGCACGTCTGAAAATCAGGGCTGGAAGTCCGATCTTTACGTAGCCCGGTCTGTAGGGCCGGGACTGGAAACCCAAATACAAGTAGAGAATAGGATGAAAGAAACGCCGCCGCAGTCTGGGCGGAGGGCTTGGTTACGGCCTGCCACCAAAACCTTGGCGAATTATAGAGAACAATGTGCCCGGCTTTATGAGCAAGGTGTCTCTAGCAAAGACATTGGGCAATACACGAAACACTGGCGCCGTTGGTGCCAGGCGGGATTAGACGGATGGTTACGTGCTGGCTTTTTAGGGGGGCTAGTAGCCTCAAAACTCCGAGAAGCTGCGGTTGTACCGATCAATTTTTATGGGCCTACCCCCAGCAGCTTTGCCTCCCAGTGGGGAGCCAGTGCCAGCATCAGGGCCAGCCGCTCCGCCGGGTCCAAGGCGTACTGTGTCAGCAGGCTACCGTAGTGCGTGCCCGGTTCCAGGTCTGGAGCTTTTGGCTAGATCTGCCGCGCTCCCGTCTCTGCGGCACTTTGGTACTCATGGCACCTTCTTTCCTCCTGGGTTTTGCCCCTCCAGCTCGGCTCCTAGGGCCCGCAAGTGATGGTTCTTGGATTACATGCCTTGTGGGCCGGATGTGGAGCTACTCTCTCTTTTGGTACCCGTACCCATCCATGTCTCCAAACTATCATTCGCCTCCCGGGTCTATCATTGTGCTGGTCCGTTGGCGCGTATAGTAAGCTCTAGACTCCTCTGTATCACGTAACCACCCTCATGCCCACCACGTCTTCGCTATCGCTTTGTAGTGTCCATCCTACCGATTGCTACCCTCTTAAGGCTTCCTCCCTCGCCCATGCACGGTTTTTTTACTCTTCCAAATTGGATGCACATTTTGGGCGAAATAGTCCGCCAATCGAACTAGTCTTTGAGCTCGCTTCTGTTTGTTTTCGACCGTGAGCATTTTAATATGCGCTATTCCATCATTTTCGCACTCCTTCGCATACCTTTTTGCTTCTTTACTCTTGCCTTCTGCCACATACTGACTTGTCACCCTCTTTACGTGCCTGGCCCAGTCGCGCCTGAGCCGCTTCGTTCCGTCTGATCCAAAGTCGCTACCCAGCATCAGTGCCCTATGTTGCCCTGTTGCTGACTTAGCTCGGGTATTATCTTTCTGAAACCTGCGAAAGTGTGGGAGCACATGGAGAATCAATTCGTGGCTTAAGGTCGCTCTAGTCTCTGCACTACTATCATGTGCATACTTTCCAGTGTACACTAGCGTTTTATTCTTACGAATAAATGTCGTCACCCCCGCCGTTCCCTCACCTTCATGTGATAAGTCCCTGTTGATAACCTCGGTTGTGTAGTATTTGTCTTTTCTCAATCTCCGTATGTTTGGGTCTGCTGCTGCTAATCTCTTTACGTGTTCTTCGCTTTTGCTGTGTGGCACTGTGCTGATAATCCGTTGGATTACTCTACCCCCTGGGACAATTTCATACGGGCGCCTTGTCTTTGATCGCGTGCCCTTAACGTGCGATCCTACTTTCTGTGCTGCTTTTCTTTCATCCCTAGCTGCGGCCCGACCTTTATTATTTTTCGGTTTTACTTCTTGCATATACATCTCTCAATCTTTTTATGCTTCTGCCTTAATTAAAATCCTTTTCGACCTTGGTTTTCTTTTAGTAACGTCACCCGCTCGCAATAGCGAATAGCCTAATCCACTGCGTCCTTCGAGATTCGTCTTAGCACCGTAAAACGGTATCGCGCGTCTTCCCTAGTGTATCTCCTCTTTATTCGTATAGGTAGTTTTAGTTTTTTTATACGTTATGACGTATTGCCTACGGTAGCGATAAGGATGAATCAAAGCTAGTGCCGTGGGGTGAGGCCTCCTATGAAATGGAGGTATGGGTAATTCGATCAGCCTATACTCCTCTCGAAGGGTGAAAGTAGCTTGGCATTGGGGAAGAGGGGGAGAATTATGAAATGGCCGTTGAAATTTAAGACACAAGAATCAAGAGCCAAGACACAAGATTGTTGTCATCTTAGCCCCTCCTAAGTGCCTGAGGACGATCGTAGGTCGTGGACTCGCGCCCAAGGCGTCACAATGGGCACGCCACCCATGAAAAATGAGATTGTGTAAAGCCGCTCGGCCTTGCTAATCGGTTGAGCTACTCCTTACCGTACCCTTCGAGTCCCTCCGCTGTGCAGAGCCTCAGGGTTCAGTACGGAGAGAGGTGCGCATAATGTGCACCTTCGGGAATAGCCGCGCTAGTTAGCTGAGGCGAACCGTAGGTTCGGGACCTTAGCCACCAGATCCGCTAATAGCACCCTGAGG
>DMST01000036.1:3373-3557 GCA_003454975.1 Cytophagales bacterium
CGCTAATAGCACCCTGAGGATCCCGCTCTGCGGGATGAACTCGAAGGGTGCTATTTACGGGGCACACCCAAATCACCTCAATCCCCTACCTCTACGTCGAAGGCACCATTGAGGATTTTGCCCTTGCGCTTCATCTGTACGTAGATGCGGTATTGGCCCGCTTCGGGGAAGGCATAGGGGAACT
>DMST01000036.1:3588-4069 GCA_003454975.1 Cytophagales bacterium
ATAGGGGAACTTCACCACCGAATGGTCGGGGTGATCCGGGTCCTCGAAGGAATGATCCATCCCAATGCCCAATAGGCTATCGCGCTCGGCGTAGGGTAGGCGGTTCAGCTCCGCAATCACCTGATCGATGCTGTCTCTGAATACCTTTTGGGTCTGTAGTGTATCCCAATCCACCCTACCCGTCTGGCCCTCAAAACGGGATTCCATCACTTCTTGCGAGGCCATAGAATACGAACCCACAGGATGCAGGTGAATGTATACGCTTCCGTCTTCTTTGAAAACCACGGCGTGCCCCATCATACCCAAATAGGGCTCTAGCTCGGAGGGCTCCCCCTTTTCATCTTCGAAAGCAAAGGTCAGCTGATACAGCTGGTTGCTTTTGAAATCTTTAGATTCGGGTAGCTCCAGGCTCACAAAAGAACCGTCGGGCAGGCGGGTTTTCTGCCCGGGACTGCCGCAGACCACAATGTCGCCGCCCGGC
>DMST01000036.1:4143-5734 GCA_003454975.1 Cytophagales bacterium
AGAGGGCAAAATAGGATCGGTGATGTAGTAGGTATCGTCGATATCCGTAAGCAAGGAATCATTCCAAGCGGTCACCACGGACTCTGCAGGCTCAGGAATGGTGAGGGTATCGGCAATGGTCTCGGAAAAACCGCTCAGCCGGGTGACATCGGTAAATACATAATAGTCACCCGCCGGCAGCGGAGGAATGACCGTTTCAAACAAGGCGGAGTCTTTCCTGAGCGGGTGCAAGTGTGCAAAAACATCCAGTGTACCCATCTTAAGCAGGAACATGTGCATGATCTTGCCATGGTCCGGGATGAGGTAGCTGATGCTCCGGGTGAGGTACAGGTTCTCAAGCCGGGTAGAATCGATGGCAAAGCTGAGGACCTGCTGGTCCTTTTCATCTGTAGTTACCCAGGAGGAAGCGGTGAAGGGCTTGTACATATACCGGGTGTAGTCGCTAGACCAGCTATTCCACCAGCTGCTGCCTCCAAAAACCACCAACACCAGGATTCCCAGGCCTATGGCGGCCCCTATCCTGCGCTTGGTACGTACTTTACCCGTGGTGGGCTCACCGGGTTTTACCATAGAGTCACTCGTGCTCAAACTAATGATGGTCACCATCAGGAAAACCAGGAAAATCCCCAATCCGCCCAAGGCCCATCCCAAAGAGGCTTCCATTTCACCTTGCGCCGTAGAAACGGCCATGATGGGCAGCAATATGCTGCCAGCTCCCTTGTCACCAACCACGGTCACTTCGATACTGGCACTGCCTGAGCTCATAAGCCAGGTTTCTCCTTGATAATGCCCCGACTCGCCGGGTACGGGTAAGGCCAAGTCGGCTTTGGGCGTACCGGAAGACCCCGCATACCAGTAGATGGGCTTGAGTTGTACTTCCGTAACCGTGGGATCCACGAGGTAGACATCTACCGAGGCGGTGCCCGGAATAACCTCGGGTGCATTGACCACCACCGTCACCGAATACGGTCCTGCTTTTCCTTCAAGCGTAACCCCTGGACTACCAATGTGGCTATAGCCCAAGGGGCTAACCAATAATAGGATGATGAGCGTGCTTATGATTCGTTTCATTTCCTGGGGGGTTATCGCATGATACTTGTCATCCATTTGCCCCACCGGATAGAAAGGCGGGCACTGAGATAGCCAATCCCGAGCGCAATGGATAGCCCGGCCAGCAACTCAACGATACTGGCTTCCATCCATTCTGCATAGGCAAAGCGATACTGCCAGTTGGGGTTGGAACCGAAGTACCAGCTTTCGGTACCGAACACCCAGTTGCGGGCAGCCTCTGACATAAGAAAGTCCCCAAAGGGATACTGGAAAACGAAGAGGATAATCAGGAACGCCGCCGCGTACAGCAGGGCGGTCAGCCAGGGACTCTTGGACCGGAAACGCTGAGTGATCAGGTCAATGGCCACGGCGGGAAAAATTAACAGCAGCGGAAATTCGAAGGCTTGGAAATTCGTAATGGGGTTCATAACCGGCCCCAGCAGGGGTTCGGCAGGAAACAGCGGCAGAATCCAGACCATGGCCGCCATGAATACGGTATACACGGTGGCGGCCAGGGTAGCGCCCCACCGGCTGGGGGCAG
>DMST01000036.1:5774-9790 GCA_003454975.1 Cytophagales bacterium
ATGGGCTGGGGGCAGCGATGGAGAAAGCCACGAGCAGCAAGGGAAAAAGGAGGCTGGAGATCTGGTAGAACAGCACCCCGTGCATATCGTGCCGGCTGAGGAACTCTGAAGCAATGGCAAACACCATGCACAGGACAAAGCCGGAGGAAAGGGCAAAAAACAGGCGTAGTCGTTTTTCGATGGTCGGGTTGATATGGTTGGCCGCTTTCATCCGGTTCTTCACCGAAAGCACGGTGATCATGGCCCCGAACTGGATGGTCAGCATACCCAGCAGCAGTACCGTGTGCGGGGGCGAAAGGATGGTTACGTCGAGCCCGTAGGTATTGTGCCACCAGTCGTCAAAGGGTGCGGAGGTGAGCATAGCAAAGGCTCCCCAAATGCAAAAGAGTGCCCCGAGCGACCCTTTGAAGACACCCCAAAACGAGAGGCTTTCCTGCTTCTGTTGTTCCGTACCGGCAAAGGAGATCTTGAGCACGCGAATGCCCGAAAACACTCCTGCTAATACGCCACCAAAATAAACGGCCAGGTGGGGAGCAGAAAGTAGGCCATCGCGCCCGATACTGGTATGCCAGCTGATATCCCAGATAAGGCCAATCATAATGCTGAACGACGCCAGGACGGTGGCGTACAAGTAGGTGGGCAGCTCCACGGTAATGCCCGCTGCCTTGGCTGGGGCAGACGGTTTCCTGACCACGTCAGGCTTGTTGATGCTTAGTGTATCCATAAATAGACCAATGAGTTTTTCGTATTCTAAAGTAAGAAAAAATAGGAAGCGGTTCAGGAAGGCTGCAGCAGTACTCCCTTACGCTGAAGGTGCATCTGTCCGACATCCCAAGTAGCTTCCCGAGATGAAACAGGATTTCATGATCATACAATCCTGATGTTGCTGTGGGCAAATAAAACCGTTATGCTCCACTCAAAGGGAATAGCAAAGGCAAAATCCACTCTCAAAACCTGAAATTGAGAGGAAATAGCATCAGAAAGGGCGAAAGAAAGTCTCAGATTAGGTAGGCCTTACCACTCAGTGGGTAGTGAGGGGGAAAGCGATACGTTTTGCTCCACTGCCCTGGAACTTAGCTCTAGGGCCGGGTTAAATTTGGGCCGGGCTTCCCTGAGGAGGAAACTTCCGCCTCCTGGCATACCCACCCAGGGTGATAGCGTGCTAATCTCAAGAGAGATACAATTCTGGACAGGAAGCTTTTTAGTCTCTATGTGCCCATTAAAGCAGATTCGAGTTGGTTGGTTGTTCATCCCGTTTTTTACGGGACGAATCACAGCGGCGAACCGCCAAAGAAAAGCGCTAGGCCCAATGATGTCGGGCCGCGCAGGCTTCCGCCCAAAGGCCTACGCTCTCCCCGGAATGCCGGACCACGCTATTGGGCCGGGCGGGGCCGCCTAGGCCATCGCATGATGATAAGATAACCCCCTGGCTTACAGGAAAGTAAAAAATTCTTTGTCCCGATGTATAGGGAAAATCAACACGCAATTGCCCTACATACCCACCAGCCAATTCGTACCCTGGCCCGGTAAATGGCTAATAGCGAGAGGAGCATTGGTAGCTGCCGAGTTTCCAGGTGCGCCAGCCCGGTCCCTGTGCTACAAGAGATACAACTCGGTAAGTTGCTTATAGTGAGTTTGTTAGCCATAACAACCAAGTTCCCTCGCTGCGCTACGGGATGACAAGGGTTTTTGATTTACTGTCAGGTCGCCGGGGTGGCTATCCACCGCGCCGCGTAGGCCGGGATGGCGGTCCATTGGGCCGCGCAGGTTTTGTGGATGTGGACCCCAAGTCTTAGGACTCGTTCGAGATCAGGAAGTCCCACCTACATAGCATTCCGGTGACCAAAGAACTTCCTGGCCAATGGAATCCAATAGGTCAGAGGATCAAAGTAGCATGATCTCAAACACCACTACAGATCATTTGCTATCTTTGGATATGATGGATGCAAAGGAGGCTTCTCGTACTTATACCTTAGCTGAGTACCTGGCATTGGAACAGGAAACCCAGACCAAATACGAATTCCATCAGGGCGAGGTATTTGCCCAAGCCGGAGGTAGCTTGCCCCATGGACTTTTGATAGGTAACATCTACCTGGAGCTTCAAAATCGGTTAAAAGAACAGGGAAGCCATTGCCGCGCTTTAACTAGTGAGGTTAAACTTAGTCTTGCCAGCACACAAAGTTACGTGTACCCTGATGCCATGGTGGTGTGTGGAGAGTTTGAAGTGGCGGAAGAGCTACCTGATGCCATCACCAACCCTACCCTGGTAGTGGAAGTATTGAGCCCCAGCTCGGCAGACTACGACCGAGGGGGCAAATTTGACCGTTACAGCCAGCTACCCAGCCTCAAAGAATACGTTTTGATCTGGCAAGAAGAACCCCGCGTGGAAGTGTTCTACCGCGCGGAGCCCAATGAAATTTGGCAGTACCAAAGTGTCAAGAGCTTGGCTGAAGTCATTGAGTTTACATCCCTCGGCATCTCTCTTCCCTTGGCTGATTTGTATGAAGGTATTTCCTTCGCAGAATGAGCAGAAATATTTTGCACTCTTCTGCTATTGAGGCCTCAGGTTCTCAATCACCTGGGTACTCACCCAATACCTATTGCTATCTTGGTAGGTACTGCCATCGGG
The DNA here is from genome assembly GCA_003454975.1 of Cytophagales bacterium. Lineage (GTDB taxonomy): Bacteria > Bacteroidota > Bacteroidia > Cytophagales > Cyclobacteriaceae > DMST01. Next base: position 8,404 of record DMST01000036.1, read on the forward strand.
GTTCGTCTTTTCTTCTGATCGCCAGAAGAAGAGGTACTTTCCATCAGGTGTAATCCAGGAGCTGAAATCATCTTGAGCGGAGTTTACCTGATCGCCCAGGTTGATGGCTTTTCCCCATTCGCCATCGGGCTGCCGGAAGGTGACGTAGATATCCGAAGCGCCGTGGCCGTCTTCCCGTTCGCTATCCCAGATCAGATAGGACTCGTCGGGCGCAATCACCGGATGGGCTGTCCATTCGCCTACGTTGATCTCGGGGCCCAGCAGTTGTGGTTCTTCCCGCACCCCGTCCTTGATCCGGGAGATGCGGATCACGTCATTGCTTTTGTAGTCATCAAACACGTAGGTACCCTTCTGGGAAGCGGTGACACGCATGATGCCCCAATCTTCGCGTTCCAGTAGCGGATCGATGCTTTTCATGGTAGACCATCCCGTTTCCGTGCGTTCTATGTACTTGTTCCTCCGGTATAGCCGATTACTATCCGTGCTGTGGGTTTGTAGAAAGGGATGTTGCGTCCAGGTTCTCCCCTCCTTCTTGAACACAATCACCTGAGCGGCATAGCCTCCCTGATCTGGATTGACCAGGTAAAACTCCTCAGAGTGGGGGCCAAAATCCCCGCCTAGGGTCCAGCCTTGCGTGTACCGTACTCCCGGCGCAAAAGGTATGGCGGTCAATTCCGGTCGCTCCTGCCCCAGAAACGGGTCTTTGGTGGCAGGTTCGTCAGTGATGCCTTGTGGCTCGGATTGGCAAGCGCTTAGCGCTAGCAAGCCCATCAAGGGCAAAATAAGGTGTGTTGTTCTTGCGGTATTCATTTGAATGTTTGGTTTGATTCTTTTTGTGTCATCCTGAGCACTGTGAAGGATCTCGGTTGGGAACAAAGCGCATTTGCCGTATGGGCCACTTACTTACCTGAGGCACTTTTAAAAGCCCCTTTGACCGAGTTCCCTCCTACTGTCGGGATGACCTTCTTCCTTGTCATCCTGAGCAGGGCGAAGGATCTCGGTTGGGAACAAAGCGCATTTGCCGTTTGGGCCACTCACTTACCTGAGGCACTTTGAAAGCCCCTTTGGCCGAGTTCCCTCCTATGGTCGGGATGACCTTCTTCCTGGTCATCCTGAGCACTGTGAAGGATCCCGGTTGGGAACAAAGCGCATCTGCCGTATGGGCCACTCACTTACCCGTGGTACCTGGAAAGCCCCTTTGACCGAGTTCCCTCCTATCGTCGGGATGACCTTCTTCCTTGTCATCCTGAGCACCGCGAAGGATCTCGGTTGGGAACAAAGCGCATCTGCCGTATGGGCCACTCACTTACCCGAGGTACCTGGAAAGCCCCTTTGGCCGAGTTCCCTCCTATGGTCGGGATGACCTTCTTCCTTGTCATCCTGAGCA
>DMST01000443.1 GCA_003454975.1 Cytophagales bacterium
GCTTCCCCTGTTGAGGGGAAGCAGTTGTACAACCTGACTTAAAAATCGGCGACTTCGACGATGTGGTCGGTCATTTTGGGTGGGGCGATCATTTCGATGCGGCCATCCGTTACGACCAGATAGTCAACGCCAATCTCTACGGTTTCGCCATCGGAGGCGAAATTGGAGTTGAACCCGAGCTTAAACAGCGTGAGGCCGGAGAGGTCGGGTGCGTCCGTTTCAGCCCCCCAGTTGCCCCAGCTAGCCGTATTCAGGTTCAGCGTGATGATCTGCCAACCGTCGTAGGCGGGGGCCACAAAGTTGGTACCCCAGCTACCGCCCAAGGCATCGAAGATCTGCGCTTCGAATTGCTGATCTTTGCCGTAGTTGTTCACGTAGAAGCTAATGTGGGGATTGAGGTATTCGCCCAGGTCTACCGATACGCTTTTCTCCAGGTTGCCATACCAGTTCCAGCCACCGCTGGCTACATCTGCCGTTACCTGCAAGAAGTTGCTGCCGTTGGGCGCTGTGGCGTCACCGCCGTTGATCTGTGCCGAGCTGGATACGTCACTCTGCCAGGTACCGGGTACCCAATCATTCACGCCATCTTCAAAATCCCACAACACCGAAACGGTAGGCACATCGCCATTGGCAGGGCTGTTTACCGGACCGTCGGTGATCATCACGCGGTCGATGTTGGCTTCCCAACTTGCAAAACCATTATCGGCCACGCTGGCTACGCCCATGCCTAGCTGCACGTACCGGATGGCGCTGTAGTCCAGTTCACCGTCGGCAGCATCGGCATCCCAGCCGTTGCTGCCCCACTGCTGTAGGTTGATTTCTGGGCCAAAAGGCAAGCTTACCCACTGCCATTCGCCGTTGGTAGCGATGAGGTCGCTCCAGTTGGCAAACTTCTCCGACTCGTAGATCTCCATGGCAAATTGGGCGGCATTGGACCCCGTATTCACCAGAAAGCTCACGTGTGGATCGCGGAACTGAGAGACATCGATGGTATCGAGTCCGGCGATCCCTGTCTTATCGCCGAAGTATACTTCGCCAAAGTAGGGGCCCCACCCTGAGATATCAGTTATATCGGCAATGGTTACGCTTTGGTAGAAACTGCCACCGCCGTTTTCGTATACGGACACACCGTTGCCTCCATTTACCTGGCTCTCCGGCCGGCCGGCCAAGGGGCTGCCGGTCCAAGCCGTGAACCGATTGGAACCGTCCTCAAAATCTCCCAGAAAAACGGGATTGGAACCAGGAGGTAGCGTTTGCACTTCGTCTACCATGATAGTACCTACCGCATTGGAAATATCACCGTAAGCGAATAGCTGCACGCTCACTTCTTCGCCCACTACCAGGACCAAATCTTTGGTGTCCACCACCAACTGTGTAGACGTAGCCGTTGCTATCAGCGCATCCGTACCGTTTACCGTTACCCGGTTCACGAAGTCCATGTTCTCACCGGCTACCTTGAAGCGGCTACCCGAAGGGAAGGAAACTGGGAAGGAACCCACCGTAGTAGGGGGGTAAATGGGGGTAAAACTCCCCTCACTCATGGCCACCTTTTCGTAGAGGTTTTCTACCTCAATGGGGCCGGCAGTCAGTACCCGGGGTATCTGCACTACGAGTTCCGTTTCTGATTGGGAAACTATGTTGTCTTCCGCCACGCGAGTGCCCCCAATGCGGATGGCGGCAATTTTGCTAAAGTGCTGCCCCACAATGGTGAGCTGGTTCTCTACGGTATCTCGCTGCGGCGAAAAGCTTTCGATCACCGGTACTGGCCAGTCGATATCAAATTCCGTCACGGGGTCCTCGCATCCCGCTACTGCGGCCAATCCGAAGACACCCAAAATCAAGGAGCTATGTTTAAATTTCATGTTGATTCAGTTTGAAGATTCGGATTAGTAACCTGGGTTCTGAGCAATGCCCCAAGCGGCTACTTCAGTCGAAGGAATCGGGAATAGAGGAACGGGGTTCACCATGCCATCGGTTAGGCTACGGGCTTCTGCCCTGCTGCGTACTTCGGCTCCCATTTGGGCTTCCATAGCATCCAGATAGCGTCCGGTACGTACCAGATCCCAGAAGCGTACGCTTTCCATGCCTAGCTCTACACGGCGTTCGTGGTAGATCGCATCCAGCAAGTCCGTCCCTGTAGTAGTGCCTACCAACGGCGCCAGGTTACCCGAATATCCGGTGTTCGGATAGCTATCTGGGTTGGCTCCGTCATAACCCAGCGGAAAGGTAGAGTTACGCGCGCGGTCACGAATTTCATTTACCAAGCTGCGGGCTTCGCCTTCATTGCCCAAATGATAGGCCGCTTCGGCTGCCATCAGCACTACATCGGCGTAGCGCATCTTGCGAATGTTCTGTGGTGAATCTCTGGGATCTGAAGGGTAGTGATTCGGATCGAGGATTTTCTTCCGGTTCAGGAATCCCGTTTCACTCCGGTCGCCAGAGGCAACGTCGATCTCTACCCCGTGAGCGAAATCGCCCGAAGAGAACAAGGTGTTTTCCCGACGAGGATCATCGGCCTCAAACGTATCGAACAGCTCTTGGGTAGGATTCAGAAAACCCCAGCCAATGGTGCCAAACGGATTGGTAAAAATGGTTTCGATAGTACCCGCTCCCGTACTGAAATTCAGATCACCCGTTTCAATGGCCTGGATTTCAAAGATCGATTCAGGACCGTTCTCCCCCGCCATCTCAAAGATGGTCGCATAGTTCGTCTCCAAGGCATACTCCCCGGAGTTGATTACCGCATTAGCATAGTGGGCCACACTGTCCCAGCCAATGGCCGCCCCGTTGGCCGTACCGATCTGATACATATAGGCACGCGCGGCATAGGCTTGGGCGGTCCCTTGGGTTACCCGACCTAAATCAGCCGCACCGTAGCTACTTTTGGTAGGTAGCACCTCAGCCGCTGCACGGAAGTCACGGTTGATTTGCGCATACACCTCATTCAGCGTATTGCGGCTGAAATTTCCGGCAGCTACCACATCGGGATCGATGGGCTCCGTGAGTACCGGAACTCCACCAAAGATGCGGGCTAGCTGGAAGTAGTAGTACCCCCGCAAGAAGGTCGCTTCGCCCATCAGGCGTTGCTTCAGTCCGGCATCGATGGGGCTCTCGCCGATGTTGTTGATCACAATATTGGCGCGGTACACGCCCACAAAGGGATTGTACCATAGTCCCGTTAGGTTGGCATTGTCTGCCGTGGCCCGCCATTCTTTCAACGCCTGGATGTCCGCCTGGTCACCCGCCGTAGAGCCCTTCGCCCCATCATCCGTACATACATCCCCAATCAGGAATTCGTAGGCGTGCGAGAAGCTTACCGGCATGGTGGAGCCGCTCTGGCCCCAGGTCAGCGGATCGTATACCGAGTTCACCGCCGCTATGGCATTGAGGGCCGTGTCAAAGAAGTTTGTTTCCGTTTGGTCTACCAGCGGTTCCTCATCCAGGAAGTTGCAGGAAACCATCCCTAGCGTCAGGGCTCCGGTCAATAATACGTTTTGCAGTTTCATGGTTTCCGATTTAGAATTTGAGATTACACCCGAAGATTACCGTACGTGCCTGCGGGTAGGTGGCGTAGTCTACGCCCGCATGCAGCGGATTGTTGAAATAGTCGCCTACTTCCGGATCCAGTCCTTTGTAGTTGGTCAGCGTCAGTAAGTTATCCGCCGAAGCGTATACCCGTACACTGCCCAAGCGTACTTTCTCCGTTATGGATACCGGCAAGGTGTAGCCCAGCTGTACATTCTTCAGCCGTACGTAGCTACCGTCCTCAATGTAGCGGTCGCTAAACAGGTAGTTACCGTTCAGGTCAATAGTCGTTACGCGGGGTTCCGTGGCGCTCGGGTTCTCCGGGGTCCAGCGGTCCAGCCGCGTAGCCAGTGAGTTTTCCTGTGCCGGTCCCGACTCCAGGTAGTAGGTCATCATGTTGGCAATCTCATTGCCCACGCTGCTTTGTACCAGCACGTTCAAGTCAAAGCCCATCATCTGCAGGTTGCCCGTCAGGCCAAACGTCCAGTCCGCAAAAGGACTGCCCAGTTTCACCCGGTCATCGGCAAAGTCGATACTACCGTCGCCGTTGGCATCCACATATTTCACATCACCGGGCTGCGCATTGGGCTGAATCAGATCGCCGTCCGCATTCACATAGGCATTGATCTCATCTACACTCTGGAAGATCCCGTCCGTTTGCAAGCCATAGAAGTAGCCAATCTCTTCGCCCTCTTCGGTGCGGGTAGTAGTTCCCCCCGTTTTACTTTCAAAGCCAATCTCCAAGGGCTCGCCATTCCCCAGGCTTACCACGGTGTTGCGTACGTGCGTACCGTTTACCCCTACGCTAAAGGCCATATTCTCCAGCTGCTGGCGGTACTGGAGCATAAACTCCCAGCCCGTGTTACGCACGTCACCAATGTTGGCGGCCCCGCCAATCGCCCCAGCAAATCCAGGAACGGGCTGGTTGTACAGCATGCCCAAGGTCTGCTTATCAAAGTAGTCTACCGTGGCAATCACCCGGTCGTCTAGCAAGCCCAGGTCAACCCCGAAGTTGGTGGTACGGGTGGTCTCCCAACGGATCGAAGGGTTCGCCAGGCGCGTAGGAATCGCTCCCGATACCAGGGCATCGCCAAACGTATAGTTGAAGCCCGCTTCTACCAGCGTCAGGTACTCGTACGCTCCCACGGAGCCCTCGTTGCCCACTTCACCCCAGCCACCACGCAGCTTGGCGTAGTTCAGGATGGGGTTCTGGGGGAAGAAGGACTCGTTGCTCAGGTTCCAGCCCGCCGAGAACGACGGGAAGTAGCCCCAGCGGTTGTCTCCGATAAACTTCGAGGAGCCATCGGCCCGCATCGTACCCGTGACCAGGTAGCGGTCGTTGTAGCTGTAGGTAGCCCTACCAAAATAGCTCAAGATTGAGTTGCGGGCGGCATCGTCACGCGCGGTGATATCATCCGGTGCGTTGGAGGCACTCGCAAACCACAAATTGGGGTTGGCAGGCACGTCCAGCGCCTGTACCTCTTGGTAGCGCCATTGGTTGCTGTACGCTTCCATACCCATAGTCGCCGATACGTTGTGGTTCCCAAAGTCCTGGTTGTAATTCAGGAAATTCGAGTTCACCCACGAGATCGCCTCCTGATCTCGGTTCACCAGCACACTACGCTCACGGCTCTCGTTGTTGGTGATAAAGTACGAAGGCAAATACGACTGGCGGTTGCTGTTGCGCTGGTCCCAGGTGAAGCGAGTGGTCAGCGTAAACCCTGCTCCCAAGTCGGCATTCAGGAATACCCCCGTTTGCGTACGCAAATCCGTGGTGGCTTGCCCCCGCATTTCGTCTACCAGCCGAGCCGGATTCACAATGTCACTCAGGTTGCTCCGGTCCCAGGTGTTGGTACTGGCATCTACCGGGGCCGTCAGCGGGTCTTTCCGCAGGGCCGTAGCCAAAGGGCTGAAGTAGCTACTTTGGTTGAACCCAGTGTAGTTCGCCCACGTGTAAGCAAAGTTGAAACCACCATCCAGCCATTCGGCTAGCTTAAAGTCCGCATTCGCGCGTGTAAAGATTTTATCGAGGTAGGTGTTCTCTATTATCCCCTCTTTGCCAAAGTAGGTGCCCGATACCGCATAGCGGAATGCCTCGTTGCCTCCGCGTACACTCAGGTTGTAGTTGCTGATGGGAGCCGGGCGGAAAATCTCCTCCTGCCAGTCGGTACCCTGGTTGCCGTTTTCACTTACGAAGCCTAGCTTTTCGGTAGTTATCGTGCTCGGCGTCAGTCCGTCATTCGCGAAGGCCTCTGACCGAAGTTCCGCATACTCGGTAGCGTTCAGCAGGTCCAGACGGTTCCAGGCCGTTTGCATGCCCGTGTAGGCATTAAATTCAAACTGCGCACCGTCCTGGCTACCTCGGCGGGTAGTGATGATGATCACCCCGTTCGCGCCACGCGACCCGTAGATGGCCGTCGCCGAAGCATCCTTCAGCACCTCCATGTTCTCGATATCCGAAGGAGGTATATTGCTAATGTCGTTCGTGGGGTAGCCGTCTACAATGTACAGCGGGTCGCTGTTGTTGATGGTACCCACACCCCGTATCCGCACCTTCACGCCCGAAGCGGGTGCACCGGAGTTGTTCACAATCTGCACCCCCGATACCTGGCCTTGCAAGGCCTGCATCGGCGAGGTTGTCGCTAGCTGCTGCAGATTATCGCGGTCTACACTGGCAATCGCGCCCGTCAGGTCGCTTTTCTTTTGCACTCCGTAGCCCACTACCACTACCTCGTTCAGCGTTTCTATATCCAGCTCCATGGTTACGTTGATGGCGGTGCGCCCATCTACGGCAATTTCTTGCCCTAAAAATCCGATAAAGCTGAAAATAAGGGTGGCGTCCGAGGCTACCTCCACCTTATACTGTCCATCCAGGTTGGTGGTCACCCCCCGTGAGGTGCCCTTGATGGCTACGTTTACGCCCACCATGGGTGTACCGTCGGCTTCGGTTACTACCCCTGATACCGTTTGGGCCATCGCCCCGGCGGCCGTTAGGCCCAGTATCAGCAATAGCCTGCATACCCTCCGGAGCCCCCCGGTGATCTTCTTCATTTGATCCTGCGCGTGTCGCATAGGTTTTCGGTTTACTTGATTAATACATTCCAAATCCACAAGAGGATGCAACCCAATATCACCGTACCCATAAGCAGCTCTACTGCGATTAGGCGTCTGCGTACCCGGCGCGGGTCTTGCCCGCGAAAAAGTACTTGAAGCAGGGAGCGAAGCATGGAGGTGTCGTTTGGTTACAGTTTCCAAGGTGCAGGCATTCCCCCGTTTTGTTGGGCGACGGCTGTCACATTGGGGGTGGGAATATCCTCCCCAAGGCCTTTTTCGGCCATTTCAGGGGGTATTGGTGGGCGTTATGGTACAGGAGTCCCCCCTTGGGGCAGGGTTGAGTGGGGAGTGTGGGTAGGGAGGGCATCAGGTAAATTGAAAAGCCGATTTTTAGGCATGGTGTATGAGGAGTATTTGGTGGTAATGGGATCAAATGAATTCCCTTTATAAATCAGTATGGCTTTAACTACTCCCTCTATCTAAGAGAACCTCCTGTAGGGTTTCGTGGGCGGCTCGCGAAGGTTAGTTTTCCAATCACTTCTTGCGAACCCTTACGAGCTGACTTATTGTGACGAAAAGTTTAGTTTGAATGCTTACACAAAGCCATTCTGAAATTTAGATACATTAAAGTTTATTTAATTCAGACGCCACACATCTAAGGATAATTATACCAAAACATCTGCATGTCATAAAAGATATATTCAAATGATTTTTATGAGATTGTTAAAGATGATTTAGTTTCAAGGAAACAATCAATTTCCAAACAAAGCGTATATGCTATTTGCAATAATTAGTATTGAGTTTTCTTTCCAATATTTCTCCATATCGTGTTTTGGAGTTATAGCCATAACTAGTGTTATGATAAAGACTCCACCTGAAAAAGAATAGTATAAATACGTTAGAATTAAAACATTTTTACGCAAAACACTAAACTTTCTCAGAATTGTGTTACAAGTGCCGTGAAAATGGTACTGAACAGTAAATCAATCATTCTCTATTTGGATCCAACAGAGATATAAAGATTTAACCAATTAAAATAGGGAGTTTGCCGAAAATCCCAAGAAGAGTAGGCTGAAATCACAAAAAAAATGAGCAATGTATTTACGCTAGTTTCATCGGATTCCATTGAACCATTAAATTGCCAAACCCTTGAACCAAACCAAACTATGGTTATTCAACCTGGCACTGGTTCAACGTTGGTTATTTCCTGGGAAAATAAGGAGAACTCTATGGGTCAATTGACAGTCAACTACTTAGGGATAGATACAGTCTATCCCATTCCTCCAAATTCCGTAGGCGGCACCTCTATTTTTAATCAAACACAACCAGTTACGATTAGAAATTCAGGAAGCGTACCTATAACAGTTTGTTATCAATATCAAGGTTGATGTTACTCTAATCGAAAAGGGTTAATACATAAATGTATTAACCCTCATCCTTTATTATTTTATAGAAAATAATTTATGAAAGATGATTTACTGAAAACGCAAGAAATAAATAAAAATACAGAATGTAAAGATTTGCTATCTAATAGTTCTATGGTAATATCTTCATGCCCGAATCGAATTTTGGTGATGGCATTCCAAAACGAGAACAACCAAATTGGTGAAGTAAAGCTCAAATATATCGAAAATCAAATTTTCAAAATCCCTTCCAATGGCATATATACCAGGGTAATAATAAACCAGTTTCTCCCAGTTCACATCATCAATATTGGAATAAATACTATTCGAATTTGCTTTCAATACCAAGGTTAACTTTATAAAAATCGTTTAATTATTATTTAATCAATAGTTATCCAAAAACAACGCCGAAAGATATCCCCTGGCGCTGTCCTATTGAAAACCAATGAGTTGCCTTAAGCACTCTATGAGATTATCGAATGAAGGCCCGAAGCAGCCGCGCTGGACCCTTAGGATTTAAGGAATAGTGTTCCACACAGGCGGGCATTAGCAAGGCTTCCCCAGCAGTGAGGACATACCTACCCTGATCGGATTGTACGGTAAGTGATCCTTTCACCGCCAGCAGGATCTCGAAGCTATCCAGCGTCTGTTCGCTTACCGTATGGCGGGTATCCAGACTCAGGCGCTGAACGGTGAAGAAGGGCGATTCAACCAAGGTCTGGAATACGTTGGTCTCCTCGGCTACCCGGTCTTTGTACTGCGGGTAGTGCTGATAGTCCAGGGCCGCGACGGCCTGTCCGGTGTGGAGCTCCCGCAGATTGCCCTCCGCATCGCGGCGGTCAAAGTCGTAAATGCGATAGGTCACATCGGAGCTTTGCTGAATCTCGGCGAGCAGAATGCCACGTCCGATGGTATGGATGCGTCCGGCGGGGATAAAAAACACATCGCCCGGCGACACCGATTCGCGGTTCAGGAAGTCCATCAGGGTGCCCTCGTCCATGGCCTGGAGGTAGCGCTCCTGGGTCATTGGCTGGTTGAAGCCCGCTATCAGCTG
>DMST01000373.1:0-757 GCA_003454975.1 Cytophagales bacterium
AGTTGCTCGTAGGCACGGGCACGTTCGGGATGCGTAAGCAAGTAATCCCGAAAGGCAATCTGCTGCCACATGGCATTGCTGCCGGGGCACATGTGGATGTGAAAAATTTGGTCCGGCCTTCCTTCGGAATTGTAGCCCTTCCCAAAGGAAGAATAGGTCTCGATACCGTCGTGGGCTGGTATTTGCCAGTGGGTATATCCTATCTGTTCAAACTGAGCGATCAGGCCTTCGTCAAACAACAATTCTCCGGGGATTTCGATCATCAGATCGATGTAGGGCTTGGACTGGATTCCGGGAATGGAAGAGCTGCCAAAATGCTCAATCTGCAGCAGGGCTTCGGAGTTTACATTATTCAAGATCAACTCTTTCTCGGCTTCGTAGATGCTCTTCCAACCAGGGTTATGGTCCACTAGTTCAAGGGGATACAACCTATTGAAGTCTTCGCGGGTGAAGTCTTTCAGTTCCTTTTTCATGACGTGAATTGGGGACGATTTAAAAATGGGGGCGCAAATATGGGCAATTAGTAGTTTGCCATTGCCCACAGATGAGGATTTTTTTCTGAAATGAGAGAAGCAGCTAACTCTTCGAGGGCTTAGGCTAACCACACACTTCCCTATACAGAAAAAGCCCCTTAGGCCCTCGCTTTGCGCACGCCCACCTTCCAGGCCGCCAACAGTTCATCTACAGGCCGGTAAAGCAGGCTTTCGTTCACCGCAAACCGAACCACGCCCTGTTCATTGGCTCGACCGAGCAGCAT
>DMST01000373.1:796-5185 GCA_003454975.1 Cytophagales bacterium
GACCGAGCAGCATGTTGTGCTCCTCATTGAGGTAGATGGCGAGGGTTCTCAAGTTGATATTGTCAGATAGAGTGAGGGCATATACATTCGTGCCATGGGGTAATGGTTCCAGGTTTACGCCCTCTATCCGGTTCAGGCCGGTCATCAACTCGTTAGTGGTTGTCACCACACGGGCCCACCGATCTTCTATGCCCTCCAGGTAATGTAACGCCACGGCAGCATTGGCCCAGTTTTGAAACACTGCTCCCCCGTGTATCTTGATCTGATGGGGCAGTTGATCGATAATTTCCGCATCACCACACAGGATGGCTCCCCCGGCTGCATTCAGGTATTTATAGAGGGAAATGTATACGGTATCGAAGTAGGAAGCGTACTCCATCAGGGAAACACCTGTGAACGCTGAGGCCAGGTGGATGCGGGCACCGTCCAGATGCAACTTATAGCCTTCGGCCCTGGCCCAGGTGCTAATCTCTTTCAGCGTTTCCAATGGCACGGCTGCGCCCTCGGCCCTCCGCACGGGGTTCTCTATGCTTATGGTACCCCGACCACTGCGAAATACCTCTCCCTGATCCAGATAGTCCAGCGTTTGCTTTAGATCTTCTAATTCGAAGAAGGGCTTACCCTCTCCTACCGGCACCAACCGCTGGCGGTGTACGCTCTGGGCAGCATCGGCCTCGTCACGATAGATGTGCGAGTTCTCCGGCACCAGTACTTTGGTATTGTGTCCGTTAAGCAGCTTAATGGCAAGCTCGTTGGCCATGGTGCCCGAGGGCATGAAAATGGCTTTCTCTTTGCCCGTAAGCCGGGCAAATTTGCGTTCCAGTTCCTGCACAGCGCCTCCATTGCCGTAAAAATCGCGCTCGATGCCCTGGGTAGTGCTGATCTCCTGCAGCTTGTCTACGTACTGCTGGGGGCTGAACCGTAGCCCATCAGAAACAAAATTGACGGTCTCCTGGGCTTTTGCTGGGGAAGCTTCTGGTGCTTTGTCTGCAGCAAACGCGGGTGCGCTACCCGCCGATAAGAGAACAGGAATGGACAGGCCGCTTTTCTTCAGAAAGTGTCTGCGGGTGTTGTTGGATTGATCTTTCATGTTGGGATGAGTATTTGGCCACCCCAATATAGAAGTTTTGGAACCAGTTGAGTGGGCCGCTCAGGTAATGGCAACGGAACCCCAAAAGAAAACCCCTGCCCAGACGCCTAGTCTAAACAGGGGAAGTTGAAATTGAAGTGAGACCTAGAACCAGACCGTCACGAGGCTGCTCTTCTCTTCCTTGCTTCAATAAAACTGCGTACAAAGAATACCATAGCCACTACGGTGCTCACCATCATGATTACCACCCGGACTACGGCCATATTGTCTTCCCGACCCAGTGCACCTGTGAGAGGTTTACCCAGACCGAATAGAATTAATAGGGTAAGCAATACCGCTACGTGAGCCGCTATCTTATTTTCGTTTTTCACGCCCTTGTTCAAGATCACTAATACAGTACCTATAATGGTGGGGATCAACGCGGTGAAAGAAGGATCTTCCGAAGCCAGGTAACCCCATAAGGACATGGAGATCAACAGAAAGGCGTTGATCAAACTCGCAACGTGTGCTTTCATTTTTTCGTCTTTGGTTAGCCTAACTACTGTATGAAATCACAAAATGTTTGGGTTCCCCGGGCAGAATTTCACGATGCCTTTAATTACTTTTTTATGCTACGGACCCAAACGGATGATCCAAGCTTCTTTGCTGGGACAGACGCCTTTTTCTAGGTGAGTTTCACAAACTCATTTGTTGCCTAAAATCCAGTCCATGATGGGGTCCCTTTGGTGGAGGTAGTCATCAAAGCTCAGCCCAATCTTCTGGTCTACGTCCAATTCCTTGGCGGGTACTCCGTACTTATAGTTGGCAAAGTGAGTCTTGCCCAACCTCCACTTATCATCTACCCAATCATGTTCCTTTTGAGGATCGTACACCCGAATACCAGAATTTGGCAAAATATGTGTCTCGCTCTCTGCCCAAAAATACAGCCTGTCGCCTACTTCCTCCCCCACAACCACAATCCTGTCCTTGGCATAATACTTTACTCGTGCCGCCGTCACAATACCCGCCGAGAAGGTCAGGCTGCTGGTAACGAGATAAATCTTCTGCTCCTTATCGATAAGCCTGGGAGGAACGGTAGCCAGTTTGGTGGCATAGCCGTAATTACCCCCGGTGTAGTTGCGTAAGTCAACGACTACGTCATAGCCGGGTTTGGTCTTGAGGATTTCGAAGTACTCATCCAAAACTCCCTCAAAATCCGGGCAACTGTCCCAGTAGCTGTTGATGTTAAAATAGGCGATCTTCTCAGCGTCCAGAAATTCATAAAACACGCCTTCCTTCGACCGGTTCAGGTACAAAGGCGGCGTCATAGCGGGATCCTTTAGGTACATCCAGCCGTATTCTCCCTCCGAATCATTCCCCAGAGTGGCCCATGCTTCGTACCAGCGCATGCCTTCTTTCTTGCTCTTGGGGCTCAGGTCTACCGTCACAGCCTGCCCATCCTTCTCCAGCTCCAGGGTCATGTATTCTTTCTCTCCCATACCCAGCTCGTAATACAGTTCGGGAGCCGGGAGCAATAGCAGCATTTGGTACTTTTTCCAACTTTCAATCCCGGCTATGTAAGGGAATAATCGCTCTTCTAATTCAGAGATGGGCACCGCGTTGACACTCAAAAGCTTACCCCCCAAATAATCAACGTTAGCACTGTCGGTTTTGATCACGTAATAGCCATCCGCAAAGTGGTAGAACCGCAGGGGTATCTTATCCATCTTGGGGAAGGTGAGGTCCGTATGTCCTTCGTCTGCCAGCACCACGCACCGGGCTATTTCTAGGTGAATTTGAATATCTGAGAGCCCGTCCAGGTTATCCCGAAGATCCGCCAAAATGGCCTTGCCAGCAGTTCTCGACTCAGCGTCTAAGGTGGGGGCTTGGTCCACAAATTCGGTCTCGAAGAATTCAATGTCCTCCATCCATTGCTCGTGCCTACTCTTTTCCGGTTCCACAGGGGTGGCTTGCTGGCACCAAGCACCAGAGGACAGAAGTACGAAAAAGAAGGCGAGGTAATTTCCTTTCATTGTTGTTAGCGTTTTTGGCCGTTTTCACCTTGAAATCAAGGTTTCCGCACAAGGATGGTGAAAATTCAGGGAGGTTGCATCTAGTTTGGTACTGTTTCGCAACCCGGAGGCCTGAAGGGTAGCTGTTGGAAACATGCTGGAAGCTTGCCATAGCTACACCACCATCAAACGGAGTTTAAGTTACTTCCGCTCCTATCCAAGCCATTGTGCACTTGGTTTCCCTCCTTCAAAAGTTAAACCCAAAGTGCAAACCGGGCTCACCAAAGAAGAACTTGGGCCAGGGATTGTCCATCACGGCAAAGCCTTCGGGCATGGGGGTATGAAAGGCCCGGTGGGTGATGGCTAACGAAGGCTCGATAAAGAAGCGGTCCTTAAACAGCTTCACATGGTACCCTACCCGGTAGGTATTGAAGAGTTGATAGCCGTTGTCAATTCGGGTACCACTTTTATCTACAAAGGACTGGAGGGCATTCATCACGTGTACTCCGGTGTAAAGGCCTTTCCACCAAAAGCGCTGATAGGCCAAGGCTACCCCAAACTCCCGGATGTAGCCGGGAAATCCTAGTCCAGGTCCCTCGTAGTCGGGGCCGTAGGGTATGCCTAGTGACCAGGCATATTTCCAGGTTTTCAGCTCTACCGAGACCACATCCTTGGGGGTAAGCCGATACCCCAGGTTGAGCTGTACAAAGTCAGGCGGGTTGCTGGGGGCTAAGTTGCCCAGCATAAAGAAGGTACTGCCTATGAAGTACTTTCGGTAATCGTCGCCAGTGTCTGCATACTGCGCTTGGCTCGCCCAGGGAAGGGTTATCAGGGCGACCAAAATAAAGGCTAACTTCTTGATTTGCATGCGTTTCTCGTGTTTGTGATTCATACCACAAACCTAGCCGAGGCCACATGTTCGAAACGTTCACTTAAGTTAAGAAAGACCGCTACGCCCGGTCCTTCTCGTGGATGCGCGCCTTTAGGCGGCTAAGGGACTGGGGGGCGATGCCCAGGTAGCTAGCAAGCTGGTGCTGGGGCACCCGCTGGATCAGATCGGGGCGGTTCTGTAGCAGGTTGAGGTACCGCTGCTCCGGTGAGGAGGTTTTGAAGGCATCGAAATCGATCTGCTGCTTCGCCAGTAGCTCTTCGGAGATGATGCGACAAAGCGACTCAAATTTGGGAAAGTTGGCAAACATCTGCTCGTCCGTATCCGGTTCGGAAGAAGTGATCAGACTATCTTCTACTGCCGCCACGTAGTACTCCGAGGGCTGCCCGGTGGCAACACAGTGGGGCGTCAGCCCTTCC
>DMST01000064.1:0-1146 GCA_003454975.1 Cytophagales bacterium
CCCCACTCACCTCAATGATGGTTCCTCCTCCGGTTATGGCTACGGGGTATCCGTGAGCGAGCGCGAGGGGGTGCGTTGGGTGGAGCACGGTGGGGACAACGACATACAAACGAGTATCATCATTCGTGTGCCGGAGCACCAGCTCTCGGTGGTTATTCTGGCCAATAGCAACCGATACGCCGATACTAGCGAAAAAGGCTGGGCTCTGGCTCATCATTGCCTGGGCATTCAGTCTTCCGGTGCCAATGCTCCAGAGGCAATGACTTGGGATACCTTGGCCTTGTCCGCTGAGCAGCTTAGTAGGTATGAGGGCATCTACGGTTACGTGCGGCCCAATAGCTTGGGGGTATGGCGAGAGGCTAAAGTAAAAGAGGGCACGCTATGGATGACCGGCGCGCCCAGTCATCCTGGTTTGCCGCTCCTACCGGTAGCGGAGAATCACTTTGTGGCCATCAACCGCGAAGGCCGTGCCCTGCATCTGTATTTTGAGGAGGAAGCGGGCAAACTGAAGGGCTTTCGGGAGGAGTTTCCTACCTATGAGGTGCCTTTTGAGTTCAAGTATTTGGCGAACCACAGCCCGAGTCTGAAGGCCTACCGGGGCATATATCATCACGCAGATACGGGGGCCCGGTTACAAATCAGAACCCGAAAAGGTAAGCTACAAGCCCGAGTCCGGCTGATGCGCCTCACGCTTATTCCCTTCGGTACTGATCAGTATTATGAACCCGGTGAAGGAACCTTGTTCCTTTTTGAGCGAGACGAAAACGGGCTGGTTACTAAGCTTACCGTAAATGCCCGAGACTTCAGAAACTTTACGGTTTATAAGGAGTAAGGTGAAAACGTAGAAATAGGAAAATTTGGATATGAATTCCTGCTTCGAGGTCGTCCCATGCCCCTTACGCTTATCTTTGCAGCGAACTATCCGCATCATCATGTCCAAACCCTATTTTCAAGAAGAAACATATACTGCCACTCCCTTGGCTGATTTGCCTGCGGGCGAATATGACGGGTGTACCTTCAAACAGTGCGATTGGGCAGAGGGGAGTCTGGCTGGGTATGTGTTTGTGGATTGCACTTTTCAAGAGTGTGACCTAAGTCTGGTGAAGCTACATGACACCGCGCTGCGTGCCATTGTGTTTAGAGGTT
>DMST01000064.1:1193-2664 GCA_003454975.1 Cytophagales bacterium
TGTGTTTAGAGGTTGCAAGATGCAAGGGTTGCATTTCGATCATGTAAATGCCTTTCTCTTCGAAGTAGCCTTTGCGCAGTGCAAACTCAACCTGACCTCTTTCTATCAGGTCGTCCTGAAGAAAACCAAGTTTACTGAGTGCCAGCTGGAGGAAGTGGATTTTGCCGAGGCCGATCTCACGCAAGCTGTCTTTGCGGATTGTAATCTCAACGGTGCTTCTTTTGATAATACCAACCTGGAGAAGGCTGATCTACGGTCGGCACAGGGTTATATCATCAATCCTGCCCAGAACCGACTAAAGAAAGCCAAATTCTCAAGATCGGGCTTAGAGGGTTTGCTGGTACAGTATGACATTGTCATTGAGGGCTAAGGAATTTTAAATCTCAAGTTTTTAATGTGTCTAAAAGCCAACTTTTACTAAAAAAGAAACCCAGCGCTCCTCCATAAGAAGGTTCGCTGGGTTCTCTCTAGCTTGATTAACTATCGACCTTTAAATTACTTCACTAGTAACGGCTCGGTTCGCAAGGTATTGCCCCGGCGCAACTCTACCAGATACATTCCTGCCGCCAATCGCTGTACATCGAATCGGTATTCTTCCTCGCGTGGGTGGGTAAATTCCAGTGGCATTTCACGGCCCTGTAAGTCCAATACCCGGATGGATACAGCTTCCTGAGTTTCTGCGGATGCTGCTACCCGTACGGTTACCAAAAGGTTGGCCGGATTGGGAGAAATAGTCACTTTCTCTGGCATCTGGCGCAAGCCCAATTGTGGGCAAGGCCAAGGGCACTGTAGGGAGTCGAAGGTCACCATTGCGTGCCCAGCCTCTAAATTCATGGCTAAGTTTCCAGCTTCTTTAGCTTGTGAAGCGGTCAATGAAGTAGCCGCCATTACTAGTAGGAGTACAAATTTTTTCATGTAGCAGAAGGTTAAATATTTGATACAAAACAACTTACATTGCGTTCTGCATTCAAGTCCCCCGGTTTGGTATTTTTGCGATGATCACCGCAGTGTATTCTCCTTGTGGTTGTGAAAGGTCAAAGGTCTATTCGAATTTTCAACGGCCCAGATTTACCCCTAACTACCACCAAAAAGCCACCCCCGGTGTGGAGGTGGCTTTGATAAGAAATTGGTTTTTCTTCCTCAGTTACCGATCTGGAAATCCTCGCTGGGGGTGCCTACAAAGCAAGCCGGGATCACCGGGAAGTCCGCCGTGAGTACATAATAGTAGGTGCCTTCGGGGTATTCCGGGGTTTTGCCAAAGCGGCCGTTGCATTCGTCCAAATCTCCCAGGCCCTGCACATACTCAAAATCCTGAATGTAAGTACCGTCGTAGTCCCCGCCTGGGGCATCCGTACCGTCGCCCGGGCGGGCCCCAGACCTCAGGCGATAGCTGCTCTGCATCTCGGCAATGGCCGAGGTCATATCCTCCGCCTCACTGTATACATATTTGTAGTAGATGGGAAAACCATCG
>DMST01000064.1:2699-4093 GCA_003454975.1 Cytophagales bacterium
CCAGCCGTAGAGTACACTGTGGCGGCTGCCGTCTTCCTCAGAAGCCAGTTCCGTCATGTCGCCATGGTAGTGGTACATACCTTGGCTGGTTACGTGGCCACCTACATTATCCAAGTCGGTTTCCCCCTCCTCGGTTACTTTGGCTTGCCATGCCCAATTCTCCTCGCCCGTGTCTGGGTTGCTGTAAGGCTTCAGTCCCATGGGGTTGAAACCCAGGCCGTTGGAAGCTACTCCGAAGCGCCAGAAGTTTTGGTTTCTGGGGGTCGGTCCTCCGGTTTCGTCCCAAAGGTAAGTCACGTCGTTTTGCTGGGAGGGGCTTAGCGTAATTTCAGCCTGCAGGTCGGTGGCGGTTACGTCTGCATTCGGGAACTTGCCTGTGCTGTGGGTGGGCAGCTGGTTGGAGGTAACCGTGAGGGTGCTGTTGCTGCGGGAGAAGCATACTTCGTTTTCGGTAGTGCTGGTGACCGCACAGGCTGTGGTGGTTGCCTCCTCACCAGAGTAGCTCAGGTCATACGTGCGGTTGCCCGAGTAGGGGAATATGCGGAAGTAGTACGTCCGGTCTCCGTCCAGCAGCGTCACCGATACGGGCGCAATGCTCGTGCCGTTGTAGATGGCCTGCGCACCCTGGTGTCCATACGTCGTACTGATGGTGGGGTTATCGCCTTCCGTCAGGTCCCCAATGTTGTCTTCGGTGCTCATGTAGATCACATACCCGTCGGCCCCCGTATCGGTCCAGCTGTCCACCGTAATCGAATTGCCCGTACGTTCGCCAAACGTAAGCGCCGTAGTAATCTCGGTGTCGTTGTCTTTGATGGTGACGGTAGCAGTAGTAGGGTCTCCGGCTTGTACGGTGTTGGGTAGGTTATCGGTGTTTAGGCTTAGGATGACCGTTTCGTCAGTTTCCTCCTCTGCATCATCGGTGATTAGCACACCTACCGTTACCGAATTGGCACCGTCGGCAATCTCTGCTGTGCCCGAGAGGGCGGTATAGTCGGTGTCGGCAGTGGCCGTGCCGCTCATGGTGTAGGGAATGGCCATGACGCCACCAGTAGCATTGGCCGCATCTAGGCTTATGGTGAACTCTCCGTTGGCTCCACCCTCTGTTGCCGTAGCGGTAGTGGCCGATACTGATACCTTGGGTAGGGGAGTCTCCTCCTCGTCATTGTCTACCAGATAAAGCGTGTCCATGTTGGCTCTGCCCGCACTGATGCCCTCGATCAGGGCATTCTCATTCAGTGTTAAAATGACCGTTTCTACTGCCTCCACCTCGTCATCATCGCTCACGGTGATGGTGCGCGATACGGAGGTGTCACCGGCACCGATTTGCAGATCGCCCGAGAGGCCGGAGATGTCATCGCCTCGGGTGGCGGTACCTGTAACGGTGATGGGTACGT
>DMST01000064.1:4134-4509 GCA_003454975.1 Cytophagales bacterium
AATAGCCGCGCTCGAGGTGTTGGGTTTGTCAAGTGAGAAGATGGCGGTCGCTGTGCCGCCTTCGGTAACCGAGTCGGTCGAAAACGAGAGTGATAAGCTCGCTTCAAAGGACTCATCATCATCGCCACCGTCATCCGGATCCTCGTCATTGTCCACAATTTCCAGCGTAGCTGAGAGCGCTGATTCGTCCAGGCTCAGGCCCGTACGTAGGCCAGCACTGCTCAAGGTTAGGATCACTGTTTCGGTGTCCTCCACTTCGGTATCGTCAATCACTTCTACGGTTACCGTACCGGAGCTGGCGCCAGCCGGTAGGTCCAAAGCACCGGTGAGGGCCGTGTAGTCTTCTCCGGCAGTGGCCGTACCGCTCACCGTGTA
>DMST01000064.1:4550-5061 GCA_003454975.1 Cytophagales bacterium
ACCGCTCACCGTGTAGGGGATGGATATCATAATATCTGAGGGTGCTGATAGGCTAAAGGCAATGGTAAACTCTCCATGGTTGCCCCCTTCGGTTACGGGATTCTGGGTGGCGATTATGCTGACCGTGGCTTCGAATTCTACTTCTTGGTCGCAGCTTAGGACCGGGCTTAGCCCCAGCAGCAGCAGGCTGATTTGGTATATGCGCTTCATTCCTTTTCTGATGGATGATTGGGTTTTGAAAATGCAATCTTGTCCCGCTATATACAATGTATTGTGCGTACGCAAAAGTTTCTGATCGGTACATCCTGGGGACATGCCCGGATAAGGGCGTAGTGCACGGAATGCCTCCACGGAAAGGGGGCTGGATAGTCCACACTTGCGTATGGAGGGGCTTTCAGGGGTGCAAGATCTGTAGGCCTGCTGGTTTACCCCGATGAGCGCAGCGCGCTACCAATGAACCTAAAACCAAGTTTGCAGGCAGAGGTAATCCTGCCACGGCCGCGACTCTGCC
>DMST01000064.1:5162-5353 GCA_003454975.1 Cytophagales bacterium
GCCGACGGACTTTCATAGTGGCAAGAACCGTCGGCCCGCGTGTAATTCACCTAAAGGTGGCTGCTTCCGGTCATAAATCGTGGTACGAAAAAGTGGACAAATTTCTATATTGCCATGTATAAGGGATGATTCATTTGGCGCATACTATGTGTATGCAATTGAAGGCATAGTGGCGGCCATACTTGTAGCTA
>DMST01000064.1:5385-23728 GCA_003454975.1 Cytophagales bacterium
GTTGGGTACCTTAGCGTAAACCAAACTTTTATACAAGTATGCTACATTCGAAAAATGAATCACTTCTAGGTTGGGTAGTTCTAAATGGACAAGCCCAACAAAAATTAAGAGGAGGAAATGATCCTGTGGGCGGTGGTGAAAATAAAAAATTGCCGGGTTCAAGTACTACAGCACCTCCTCCTCCTGGTGATTGATTGAAATGACAGAATTAGAGCCTGATGTAAAGGGCTCTAATTCAAAAGAAAATATAATGAGAAGGTCTTTACTGGTAGTATTCTTTTGGTTATCTGTGGGCAGTGTGAGTGCAAACAACATTGATAGCCTTAGGATTGTATTGGAATACCAAATGGATGAAGATAAAAGGTTACAAACCTTGTATGCTTTATCCCGTGCCTATCTGGTTTCAGGAGATACTTCTGGCTTGTCCTTTTGGAAGGAAGGTTTCGAACTAGCTATGGAGAAGGACGACTCCAAATATCTAGCTGATCATTACTATTTGAAGGGATATTTTGAAAGAGGATTTAGGTCCAACCATGCAGATGCATTTGTGTCTTTCTCGCTAGCACAAGAGCTATACGAGGAGATTTCAGATGAAAAACTTTTTGCGTTTAGTACTTTGCTTATTGCTGAATACCATGCCAAAATCGGAGAATATGCAACTGCCGAGAAGCTATATCGAGATACAGAAATCAAACTTTTAGAAGTTAACGATGTAAATGAGATTGGTAGGTTACATAAGCATCTAGGTCATTTATATGAGAATAAAGGGGACTTGATTAAAGCCATCGACGAATTTACTATCGCTGCTTCCTATCTTAATCAATCAGAAAACTGGATACTACTTACCTCATCATTGAACCACTTGGGCCGAATCCACCGAGAACTTGGTTCAACAAAAGAAGCAATGATAGCCTTTGAGCATGCACTGAAGTTGGCAATTGATAAGTCAAACTCGCCTTTGGAACAGAGTTTTGCCGCCTTCAACCTCGCTTGGGTTTCTTGGGAAGAGGATTCCACTTATCCAGCGGAAGAACAACTAAGAGAGGCCTATGCATTGGCTTTGGAGTATGACCCTACCGACACCGAGACCTTCCGCATGGCGGATCTGCTGGCAGATTTCTACTGGGAACAAAACCAGACGGAACAGGCGCTGGCTATGCTGCTTACTCAAGCAGAATATATGCCCGAAGCACCCAACGAAACACAGCAATTGGTATACCACCAGCTGGTGCGGTTATACGAAGCTACCGATCAGTTGGATTTAGCCTTGGCTACTACCAAGGAGCTAATGGGGGGGCAGGTAGCCGCCGCCACGGCAGAGGCTCAGGCAGGCCATGCACGGCAGGCATCTGAGATTAGCTTGGCCCAAAAGATCTTGGCCGACCGGGCTGAGGAAGCGGCCTACGAGCGGGCAAAGCTACGCTGGCTTTGGGCCTGTCTTATCACTGCATTGGTGATGCTTAGCGTAGCTGGATACATCTTCTATCTCAAGGAGAAACACCGCAAAAAAGCCCTGGCTAACGCCACCCACTGGCCCGAGCTCAACAAGCGCATGCAGGCGCTAGAGGATGCGCTCAATGTGTTGTATTGATTGAAGCTACCATGGGTAGGCCATGTTTGTAACGGAAATTCTAAAGCCCTGTTTTTATTACCTTCTTTTCCATTCGGCTAAAGCCGCGCCGCGCAGGCCGGAGGCAATTGATGACTCTTTCAACAAGACCTATTTTAAGACGGGCAATCTGGTTGATACAATAATTACTAGCGGGATACTTGCCTGATCAGTGATTTGGGTAATTATCTTTACAGAGTATGGAAATCATCAGCTTCGGGTTTTATCCAAATTATCTCAACTTGTTCTTGTTTTGGGCCCTTTTTTTTGGGTTTGTAGTGGCCGTTCGTTGGATAAGAAAAAGAAAGTTGGGATGGAAGTGGCTAGTGAAAGCTTTGGGCGTAACGCTGCTGGGATTTGCAGGTGGGTTGATGATTTTACTGGCTATCCTCTTCAAAAGTGTGATTGAAGATCCCATCCTTTATGAATTTGATCAAGAAGAATGGGAACAGAACTGGGGAACCCGATGGGCTCAAGCCCTTTATATGGTCGAAACCGATTGGTTTTCGGACAAATCGGGACCTGAAATAGAGTCTCTGCTCGGCCCGGCGGAGCATAAGGGTGATACGTTGATCTATGTTTTGGTTCCTGATTGGCCTACTGAAAGCTCTGAACAGCAAATTCAGGTGGAAAGACTCATGATTTGTGTGGATGAACAAAATCGGGCAAAGAATGCCTGGATTCATAAAAGCTGGGAAAAGAGGTAAATCCTCATATCGTGGGTTAGGTAACCACTTTACTGGATTAGGTGCTCCACTGATGAGCGCAACGCGCTGTAAATGAAATTGGAACTTGGTTAGCGGGGAGTGGTCAACCTGCTACGGCTGCGACTCTGCGGTGTGAAGATCATGTTCCCTATACCCCCTTTTGTTATTACTTTTACCTAAAACAAAAGCCACCCCAAAAGCGGGGTGGCTCGCACTGGAAACTAGCGGGTATTCCAGCCTAACTAATGGTCTTAGTTTCCTATTTGGAAATCGTCGTTGGGCGTACCGGTGAAACAATTGGGGATCACTGGGAAGTCTGCGGTGATGACGTAGTAATAGGTCCCATTTGGGTATTCCGGCGTTACGCCATACCGGCCATTGCATTCATCCAGATCTCCAAGCCCGTCGACCCATTCGTAGTCCTGAATGTAGGTACCATCGTAGGTGCCGCTGGGGGCGGTAGAGTCATCGCCGCCACGCGAGCCGGACCTGAGCTGGTAGCTGCTTTTCAGCTCCACTATACTAGAGGTAGGATCGGTGGGGTTGGAATATGAATACTTGTAGTAGATGGGGAAACCATCCGCGGCGTAACCGTAGAGTAGGCTATGGCGGGTGCCATCCTCATCGGGGGCTAGCCCTACCATGTCGCCATGGTAGTGATATTTACCGGCACTCGTTACGTGGCCACCGTAGTCATCAATATGATTGCCCGCAGCAGGAGCGGTCAATTGTTCTTGCCATTCCCAGTTCTCTTCCCCAGTGGTGTCATTGGTCCAGGGCTTGAGGCCCATGGGGTTGTAGCCCAGGCCATTGCTGGCGAAGCCAAACCGGTAGAACGCGTTGCTAGGGGTGGCGCCTCCGCCTTCCTGATACACGTAGGTGGTGTCACTCGCCTGGCTAGGGGTGGCATCCATGTCGGCGGTAATCTCAATGGCCGTTACGTCGGCATTGGGAAAGCTACCCGTGCTGTGACCAGGCAGCTGGTTGGAGGTGACCGTGAGGGTACCGGCCGAGCGCGACCAACAGACCTGACTATCGGTAGTGCTGGTGGTCTCGCAGGTAGTAGTGGCGGTGCTTTGGGCGCCATAGCTCACGTCATAGTCGCGCGAACCCGTGTAGGGAAACACCCGGAAGTAGTAGGTCTTGCTTTCTTCCAGGAGGGTAACGGTGAGGCTGGAGATAGACGTACCGTCGTAGATGGGCTGCCCGGCGTTGTGGCCGTAGGTGGTGCTTTCTACTGGGTCGTCTCCGTCGGTCAGATCCGAGATGTTGTTGGCCCGGCTTATGTAGATCACGTAGCCGTCTGCGCCTACGTCCGTCCAGCTATCTATCGTGATAGAGTTGCCCGTGGCGGTACCAAAGGTGATGGTAGGCGAGGCCACATCATCGTCGATGATGTTCACGGTGGCCTCCGTGCTGGTACCGGACGAGATACCCGTGGGGTAGTTACCGTCGTCCAGGGTCAGGGTTACCGTCTCGTTGCTCTCCGCGTCCGAGTCATCCGTAACGTCTATCAGGATCGTGGCTTGCGTTTGGCCATCGTCGATGGTTACTGACCCGCTTAGGCTGGCATAGTCGGTACCCTCGGTGGCCGTACCGCTCACCGTGTAGGGGATGGTGAGGCTACTGCCGGTATCGTTGCTTTTGCCCAGGGCAACTACAAACTGCCCGTCGTCGCTGCCTTCTGTGCCCGTATCGTCTTGTGCTGTTATAGTAACGGTGGTCACAAAGTCATTGTCCGTAATGGTAACGGAGGCCGAGGTAGAGGTGCCGCCCGTAATGCCGGTCGGGAAGTTATCGGTATCCAGGGTCAGGGTAACGGTTTCGTCATCATCATCGTCGCTATCGTCCGTAATGGTCACGGCAATGGTAGCACTGCTAGCTCCGTCAGCAATATCCACCGAGCCAGAAAGCGAAGTATAGTCCGTACCATCTGTGGCGGTGCCACCAACGGTGTAGGGGATGCTGATGGTTGCGCCGGTATCGTTAGTCTTGGCCAGTGTGATGGTGAATTCAGCATTATTTCCATCTTCAGTTGCCGTGCTGTCGGTCACCTCAATTTCTGCGGTAGTCACAAAGTCATTGTCCGCAATGGTCAAGGTATCTGAGATGGTGGTTCCAGCCGAAATACCGGTGGGTAGGTCGCCCGTGTCTATCGTTAAGCTCACGTATTCGTCATCCTCATCATCGCTGTCATCAGTAATGGTCACGGCAATGGTAGCACTGGTTTGACCGTCTGCAATGTCCACTGTGCCCGAAAGGGTGCTGTAGTCGGTGCCATTGGTGGCGGTGCCACCAATGGTGTAGAGAATGCTGATATCACTCCCCGTGTCGTTGGCTTTGGCCAGGGTGATCGTAAACTCTCCATTATCGCCGTCCTCCGATGCCGTATTGTCCGTAGCGGCTAGTTGTACCGTCGTCTCAAAGTCATTGTCGGTAATGGTGACGGTAGCTTCCAGCGTAGTGCCCGCAGTCACTGTGCTGGGTAAGTTGGCCGTGTCCACGGTTACAATCACCGTTTCATCTTCTTCCTCGCTGGTGTCGTCGGTAACCGTCACCTCCACGGTGGCCGTGGTTTCTCCGGAGGCAATGTCTACTGAGCCCGAGAGGGCCGTGTAGTCGGTGTCGGAAGTTGCCGTTCCGGAAACGGTGTAAGGAATGCTGATGGCTTCGCCAGTAGTATTGGCGCTATCCAGGGTGAAGGTGAATTCTCCGTTGGTACCGTCCTCAGCCGCGCTGGCTGCGCTGGCGCTTACGGTTACACTGGGCAGTTCTGCCTCGGTGGTTTCTTTATCGTTGTCTTCAATGGTTACGGTGGCACTGATTTCGGAGCCGATCTGAACGGCATCGGTCAGGCTAGCGGTGTCAATGGTTACGATAACCGTTTCGTCTTCCTCTACCTCCGTATCATCAGTGATAGTCACCGTGGCGGTAGCTTCCGAATCTCCATCGGCGATGGTAACGGATCCGGAAAGTCCCGTGTAGTCACTGTCGGCAGTGGCCGTTCCGGAAACCGTGTAAGGAATGCTGATGGCTTCGCCAGTAGTATTGGCTGTATCCAGGCTAAAGGTGAATTCTCCGTTGGTTCCTCCTTCTACTCCGGTGACGGTGCTGGCGCTTACCGTTACACTGGGCAGTTCTTCCTCGGTGGTTTCTTCATCGTTGTCTTCAATGGTTACGGTGGCACTGATTTCGGATCCGATCTGAACGGCATCGGTCAGGCTAGCGGTGTCAATGGTTACGATAACCGTTTCGTCTTCCTCTACCTCCGTATCATCAGTGATAGTCACCGTGGCGGTAGCTTCCGAATCTCCATCGGCAATAGTAACGGATCCGGAAAGTGCCGTGTAGTCACTGTCGGCAGTGGCTGTTCCGGAAACGGTGTAAGGAATGCTGATGGCTTCGCCAGTAGTGTTGGCTGTATCCAGGGTGAAGGTGAATTCTCCGTAGGTACCGCCCTCAGCCGCGCTGGCCGCGCTGGCTGTTACGGATAGGGTAGGGATGTAAACCGCTACGTCGTTGTCCGCTATATAGAGGGTAGCCTCAAGGCTATCTCCACCGGACACTCCATCGGCAAGGCTGGCGGTGTCTATGGTGACCACTACTGATTCGTAGTCCTCCACCTCCTCATCATCCTGGGGCACTACGGTTACGGTGGCACTGCTTTCGCCCTCGGCAATGGTTGCTGTACCCGAGAGTGCCGTGTAGTCACTATCGGCCAAAGCCGTACCGGACACGGTGTAGGGAATACTGATGGCAGCCCCACTTTGGTTGGTGGTATCTAGCGTGAAGGCAAACTCTCCGTTGGTTCCCTCTTCTGAGGCAGTGTCTGTCGTAACTGACACAGCAATAGTATAAAGAGGTTCTTCGTCGTTATCTTCTATGGTCACTGAAGCTGATATGGGGCTTCCAGCCTGCACGTCATCGCCAAGATTCTCCGTATCGATTGTGACCGTGACGGTCTCGTCCTCTTCTACTTCGTCATCGTCAGTGATGGCAATCTCCACCGTGGCCGTAGTAGCTCCAGAAGCGATGCTCACCGTACCACTCAGGGCAGTATAGTCTTCATCGGCCGTGGCCGTACCTGATATGGTATAGGGGATGGAAAGGGCAGCATCGGAAAGGTTGGTGGTGTCAAGTGAGAAGGTGAATGCGGCGTTTTCGCCACCTTCTGTTCCGGTGGCCGTAGTGGCTGCTACTGACACAGCAGGAATAATGGCCTCCTCCTCGTCGTTATCCCCAATTTGGATGGTAACTGAGGAGGTTTCACCTATTGAAATGCCTTCGGGCAGGTTTTCCGAGTCCAACGTCACTATGATGGTTTCGGTGTCTTCCACCTCGTCATCGTCAGTAATCGTAAGGGAAGCCGAGGCGC
Organism: Cytophagales bacterium; assembly: GCA_003454975.1. Lineage (GTDB taxonomy): Bacteria > Bacteroidota > Bacteroidia > Cytophagales > Cyclobacteriaceae > DMST01. The sequence goes on from DMST01000064.1 coordinate 12,077, forward strand.
TTACCTCGCCTGCTAAAACATACACTGAGTCGCTTGATACCACATAGTCCTGGTTTTGAGTGGCGGTACCGCTGTACAGGATGGGAATGAGCAACGCTTCGCCAGAGGAATTGCTTTGGTCTAGTGTGAAAGTTAGGTTGACCTGGGAGCCTTCGCCAGAACTATCCGGAAATACAGATGCCGAAATGCTAGCGGTAAATCCTTCAACATCGTTGTCCTCGATCATTAGCGTGTCTGAAAGCGCTGATTCTACCAAGGTAACTCCTTCAGGTAGGCCAGCATCGTTCAGCGTGATAATGACCGACTCGGCTTCTTCCACTTCCTCATCATCGGTAATATCAATCAGGAGGGTGGCCGCACTTTCGCCCGGCTCGATGCTGAGAGAACCGGATAAGGCTGCGTAGTCTGCACCTGCTGTGGCGGTACCACCTACCGAATAAGGAACTGTAATGGTATTTTCTGTAGAGTTGCTTAAGCTGAATTGGACCGTGAACTCACCGTCCTGACCACCTTCGGAGCCGGGAGATTGGGTAGCCGAAACAGTAACCGTAGCTTCAAATATTTCCTCCGGGTCACATCCTTGCCACAGGGCCAAGCCCAGGATGCACAAACCCACCAACGCGAGTCTCCTCATTTTTTAGTAATTTTTAATTATAATCCAATCGATAATGATGTGTAATCTGCTGATGCTAGGTACTATTATTCCAAAAAATCTTGAAACTTGGGTGCGGGACAAGTAGTTGACAAGCCCAAACTTAACCTAAATACTGCCCCAGGCCGGATCGATTTGAATTGTATTTAGACAAGGGACCGATGTTGTCATAGGTCATCATATTCGTCGAAAAAGCCCTGGGTAGGAAGCAAAAATTAGTATAATTGAGCATGATAACCGGGGTTGAGCCTTCACTCATCGTACACCACGGCCACGAGAGCCTAATTATAAAAGTTCCTGATAGTCAAGAGGATGTGGTTAGGTGTGTAAAGGTTCTCAAAGATTCTAACCCGAGCGAGGTAGTCCAGCGCCGCTTGCAGCGAGAGTATGATATGACCCATCAGCTGCAGGTAAAAGGGGTGAGACAGGTTTTGGATAAAACCTTTTTTCAGCACCATGCCGCTTTAGAATTAGAGTATATTCCCGGACAAACTTTGTCCAAATGGATGCGCTCACCGGATCATTCTATGGATGAACGGTTGCAATTGGCTATTTCCCTGGCCCAGGTAGTAGGCGAGTTGCATCAGCAACAAATTGTACACAATGCCCTCAATCCGGATAACCTACTGGTGAAAGATGCAGACCATCAGGTGGTAGTGATTGATTTTGGATGGTCATCAGTGCTCACGCCCAAAGGCAGCCTCATTGGCTCCGAGTACTTGTATAAACAGGATCTGGCCTATATTTCTCCTGAGCAAACGGGCCGGATCAACCGAAAAGTTGATTACCGTAGCGATTTATATTCGCTAGGCATTATTTACTATGAACTGTTTACGGGTAGGCTTCCCTTTAAAGCCGATGAAGATGGTGAAATAATACACGCCCATTTGGCCCGTTCTCCGCAAGCCCCTCGGCACTTCGATTCCGATTTTCCCCTACCACTTCAAGACATTATCCTAAAGCTGCTGGCCAAGAATGCCCAGGATCGGTATGATTCTGCTGTGGGTATTGTGGCCGATTTAAAGCAGGTAGCCCTTCTTGATGGGGATGCCTTGCATCTGCCCATGGAGCTAGGGGCGCATGACTATTCTGGTCGCTTGTATCCTATGCCCCGGTTGTATGGCCGTGATGAAGATGTTCAGCATTTGGAGGAGTTGTACAAGCTCTGTGAGGAGGGCAAGAAAGAGCTGGTTTGGGTAACTGGGTACAGCGGATCGGGAAAGAGTTCGCTGATCGATACCCTTCGGGAGCACGTCAGGGAAAAACGAGGCTTTTTTGTTAGTGGTAAGTTTGATGCCGCCCGCATCAATACCCCTTATTTTGCACTTACTGAGGCCATTACCAACCTGATCCAGCTCATTCGGGTAGCCATGCCGGTGGTAAGTCAGGAGCGCTTGCTGCAGGAGATCAGGGTACAACTAGGGGCCAATGCTCGGGTGCTTACGGACCTATTGCCCGTGTTGGGGCAGTGGATGGGACCACAGGCCGAGGTACCGCCCCTGAAGGGCCCCGAGGAGCAGTTTCGGCTACAGCTGGTTTTCCAAAACTTCTTCCGGGCTTTGGCCTCACCACGCAACCCGGTGGTACTTCACCTGGATGACTTGCAATGGGCCGATGCCCCTTCAGTATATCTATTGCAATCATTAATTGATGATACTACGCTGGGCTATCTCATGGTAGTTGGGAGCTTTCGCGACCAAGAGATTCACCACAACCTGGAAATGAGCATCTGGTTACAGCGCCTGGAGGTACAGCAAATTGGCGTTGAGATTGCCCTGTCCAATTTGGCCTTTGGGGATGTACATGCCATGCTGCAGGATGTACTGCATAGCCAGCAGACCGATCTGGACGAGCTTACTTCCTTGATTTTGACCAAAACCAAGGGTAACCCCTTTTTCACCTATCAGCTTATTCTTTCGCTGTATGAGGAGGGGCTCCTGTCCTTTGCCGTCGATCGTCGGCGTTGGGTATGGGACGTAGTCAAGATCAGCCAGTTGTCGGTTTCGGGTAACGTGGCCGACTTCATGACCCGGCAAATCAACCGGCTCAGCAGCGAGTTGATTGAGGTGCTTTCGGTTTCGGCCATTATTGGTAGCCGATTTCGTTCCTCGCTGGTGGCGGCCGCTTTGGGTCAGCAGTGGGCTACTTTAGAGTATTATCTGGATAAACTGGCCCGGGAAGGCTGGCTTATTCGGCAAGGAGACGATTTTCAATTTGGGCACGACCGGTTCCAGCAGGCGGTACTCCAGCGCCTCACTGACAATGATCGGGCTGCCTACCATTATAAAGTAGCACAGGCATTAGAGGATACCCTGGACGTAGAAGAGCAGGAGGAATACCTCTTTGAGTGGGTACGCCATGCCAATGCTGGGGCCAAGCACCAGAATACTGCTGACCGCCCCGATCTTCTGTATCAGCTAAACTACCGTGCAGGAGTCAAGGCGCGTACGTCGGCTGCGTTTCAGGAAGCCTTGGGGTATTTCCAGCGCTGCCTCAATATGTTGCCGGCAGACGCCTGGAAGGCATCTTTTGCTCAAACGCTGGAGGTATACCAGGCCCTGGCCGAAACGGCTTTCCAGGCGGGGGATATGGACCAGGCGGATCACTACCTGGAAATTCTATTTGATCACACAGAGAACATAGACCATACCCTGTTTGCGCATGAGTTGCGTATGCAGACGTTGCTGTTTCGCAATAAGTTTGAGGAAGCGACCACCTGGGGGATTCAGCTGTTGCGTACCCTGGGCGTAGAGGTGCCCGATAACCCTGGGCCAAAGATGGCCCGCCGGTACGAACGCAAGGTGCAACGCCTGTTGCACGGAGCTACTCCCCAAACCATCAAAGCGCTGCCCGCCATGACCGATGCCCGGGCCAAGGCCGTATCCCGGATCTTGTATGATCTTTCCACACCGGTATATTTTGCCAATCGCCATTACCTATCGGTCTTAGGTTACTTGCTTATGCGGCAGCTACTCGACCACGGTATCTCCGCATGGTCGGCCTATGCCATTACCCAGTATGCCTTTGTAGAAAGCGTAGAGCGGGGCAACATCGAGGAGGGAATTGTGTGGGGGGCACTAGGGGTAGATATGGCTCGCGACCGCCACTTGATTGAAATTTTGCCCAAGAGCATTCTTATCCAGAATGTATTTATTGCCCATTGGCGAGAGACCTATCCGGATACAGTGCTGGAAATGGAGAAGGGGCTGCAGTCGGCCATGGAGATTGGTAACTACGAGATAGCTACCAATCTGGTGCATAATATGATCAACCAGACCTATTATGCCGGGGTTCCGCTCACAGAGGTGATCCGCTTCAGTGATAACCTAGACGCCCAAATCAAGCGTTTTAGGATCGACAACGTCATCATTCGCTTACAGTCTTACCGACAGGGCTTTGTGAACCTGATGGAGTATGACGAGCTAGGCCCCGATCGGCTAAAGGGAGAATTATTTGATGAAGAGCGGGTGCCAGTTTCGGAGGCCAACAATCCACTATTCAAAATCAACGTACTCCTAAATAAGTTGCACCTCTCTGTATACTATTACATACCCGATCGTGCCCTAATGTATGCAGAAGAAGGTTTCCAATATCTGGAAACCGCCAAGGGAGCTCATACCTTTACTTGGTTTTATTTTCATTATGCCTTATCCCTGGCAGGGGCTATCCGCATGGGCAAGGCCCCCAAGACGCGTCTCAAAGAACTCAAGAAATTGGTAAGTCAGCTGGAAGGCTACGCCAAGTTGAGCACACGCAGTTTCCAACAGAAGTACCTACTGGTAAAAGCCGAATACGATGGCCTTTCGGGGAAACATCGTAAAGCCAAAGATGGCTATTCGGAGGCCCTCAAGATAGCCACTCAGCATGCTCGGGTAAATGACGAAGCGCTTATTTGGGAGTGGGGAGGTATCTATTATCTGGAGCAGCAGGACGAAATCATGGGCAACTTTTACCTGGAGAATGCCTTCCGTGCCTACCGCCGTTGGGGGGCTACCGGTAAGCTTCAACAGATGATCTTAGATCGCCCCAGTTTGTTTGGCAAATACAAATTGCGTGAGCAAGCTTCCCGCCAATACTCTCTGGATCTGAGTACTATTCTCAAGGCTTCGGCTACGCTTTCCTCCGAGATCCAGCTTTCCAAGCTGCTGAGTACCCTCATGAATATCCTTCTGGAGAATGCCGGAGCAGATAGCGGGGTCTTTATTTTGGAGTCGGACGGAGACTGGCACATTATGGCCTCAGGCCATAGCGAGGAGGGTATCGTCACTAACCAGCGCATTCCGTTGACAGGCTCAGCTTTGGTACCGGAAATGGTGGTGGAGACCGTCAAGCTGATGGGCAAGCCGGTGCTCATTGATGATGCCCAACTGAGCAACCCGTACAGTGGCGATCCTTTCTTTCAGACCCACAATGCGCGTTCTGTTTTGTGCCTGCCCATCAATGCTCAGGGCCGTATGCTGGGTATTGTGTACCTAAGCAATAGCCTTACTTCGGGTATTTTCACAGAACAACGGCTCGATTTGCTGGAGATGCTCTCAGGCCAAATTGGTATCTCGGTTGAGAATGCGCTCATGTATGAAGACCTGGACCAGAAAGTACAAGAACGTACTGAAGAGTTGAAGGATACCCTGGAGCAGCTGAAGGAGAAAAATATGATGGTGGAGACTCAGAATCAGGAGGTTAACGACTCCATCGCGTACGGTAAGACTATCCAGCAAGCCATGCTTCCGGAGGAGAAGCAACTGGTACAAGCCCTAGGGGAGGGCTTCGTGTTTTTCAGACCGCGTGATCAGGTAAGTGGTGACTTCTTTTGGTTCGAAGAAACCTCAGATTACATACTCGTGGCAGCCGTAGACTGCACGGGCCATGGGGTGCCCGGGGCGTTTATGAGTATGATCGGCATCCAATTGCTGGATACCATTGTGAAGGTACAAGGCATCACCCGGCCCGACGAGATTCTTAATCACCTGCAGCGGGGTGTATACGAGGCCCTCCGTCATGAGGAATATGTGCTCATGGACGGTATGGACTTGGGTATTTGCCGTGTACATAAGAAGTCCCGTACGGTAGATTTTGCCGGAGCAAAAAACAGTTTGGTATACGTAGATGGGGCAGGTGTTCACCGAATTCGCGGGGCGCATGCTAGCCTTAGCGGCGACTTGCGGTCAAGTTCCCTGATATTCGATCTCCACACTTTGGAGCTGGAAAGTGGGGCCATGTGTTATCTCTATTCCGATGGCTTCCAGGACCAGTTTGGCGGTCCGCATGATAAGAAGTTCAAAGCCAATAACTTTCGGGAGTTGCTAGGTGAAATTTCCTTTTTGCCTTCTGGCGAGCAGCGAATAGAAATTGCTGACGCTTTCCGAGCTTGGAAAGGTGATCGGGACCAAACCGACGATGTGTTGGTGCTCGGTTTTCGGGTCTCGTAAGCTTCTTCTTTTCCCCCAAAGGCCTTAGCCCCACATTTTTCCTGATCCGAATCTTACTTTTCGTCTCTCAAGTAAATATAACGCCTGGGGTAAGGAGGATTACCTGCCGCTCATTGTGTTAGCGAGGAGTATTCCTTTTCGATTTCTTATGAACTACCGCGCACAGAATCGCCTGAAATGTTTTTAACAATTAGCTTATCTATTGATCCATTATTCAACCATTTGTCACTTTTGTAAAATCCCTTCTTCTATGTTCGTTTCTGGACGGAGTTAATAATTGTTCAATTTTGAACAATTGTTTTATTGAAACGAACTCGGTATGAGGGTTTTTAATTCTCAATATCAACTACCGCTGTTATGAGAGATATGCCACTGGTCATAACTAAGTGGATTTTGCTAATTGTAGTATTGCATTGATTTTAAATATCTGATAATCAATGCATTGATTGTTAATTATTCGTAATTGTTTACTGCGTTTACTTTAATTTTCATCGTTTTGATAATCAGAAAATTGGATCAACGTGGGGGGTGAGGTCCGTAGAATTGTGCAACGATTAAAATTCAAAAACTCATGAAGAAAATTTATGTAGTAGCGTTAGCTGCCCTATGTGCCGTGGTTGCTTGTCAACCAGAAGAAGTATCGCCCTCCGTTACTTCAGGTCCTTCCTTAGAAGGGGAAATAATTACCACGTCGGCAGAAGAAGCCGATGCACTATTAGTGCAGAACTATGGTAATGCAGACTTCTCTTTGGAGGAAAAGCTGGAGTTCCTAAGTGATTATTATGCGCACCAAGCTACCTCCAAAATCGAGGCCGCCGGTCGTGCAGCGTCTACCGATACCTATGTGGCGGTAGCTCAGATTTTTGATGGCTCCAACTACTTTACCGATGTAGACACGGGAGACGGTTCGGCTTCCTTGAGGGCCAATGAATTCAAGATCAAATACGGCACTCTAGCCTTTGGTGGTTGTAATGCCAATGTGTACAAGAACGGAAACAACATTGGTGGACGCATCACCAATGTGCAAGACTTCTCATGCGGCTCTGAGGATATTTTCCTGGCTTCTACAGCAAGCTGGAGCCCATCCTCTCACCCGGATGGCAATCCTACAACCAGCGTTCGAATCTTCTGCGATATCATTCCTGATCGACCTTTCCGCGATATGTAATTCCATGGCCAGAGGTGGTGCTACGCGTAAGTGCCACCCCTGGACTCCCAAATCGATCTATTCGATCGATGTAGATCATTCCATCATCCATTCAACTATAATCCAAAAACTCATGAGAAAAATAGGTTTTGTGGCCATTCTGGCCCTTTTAGCCGTAGTCGCCTGTCAGCCCGAAGAAATAGTCCCCATCGTGGAGGCGAACGCTGTAGAAGAGTCCTTCATCGTTACCTCTGCGGAAGAGGTGGATGCCATGTTGGTTACCAAATTTGGCACTGCTGACCTTCCTTTAGAGGATAAGCTCGATTTCCTAAGTGACTACCATGCACAGCTCGCTTTGCGACGGATAACAGATTCTGTGACCAAGCCCCGGGGAGCTTCTTCTGATCTGTACGTTGCCGTAGCTCAAGTATTCGACGGTAGTGCTTATTTCACCGATGTGGCTACCGGGGACGGCAGCACCGGCATCTATGCCTATGAGTTTGAACTCCGGCATGACCAGCTGGCCTTTGGCGGTTGCAATGCCAATGTATACCTGAATGGCGTCAACATTGGTGGCGATATTACTAACCAAGCCAATTTGGTTTGCATCGGTGAGGAGATCTCTCTCTGGGCCAATGCTAGCTGGACACCCACGGTATCTGTGCGAACTTCAGTAGGAATTAAGTGCGATAAGTAAAAGTAGTTTTCATAGTTGTTTTAGCGTTTAGGTCGCCCCGAGGTTGGGGCGGCCATTTGTGGTTCTATCCCTTAGGAATTGAGGTACGATTAGTTCCATGTGGTTGACAGCTCAGACTATTTTTATTTGGCATGCTGGTCCTTGCAGCAAGGTTAATTGGTTAGGGAACCAATCGTTTGCTCAAACGCAATAAGGCATCTCTTTCTCGCTTTTATACTTTACTAAATCCTATCTAGCCATTTGTAACCATTCAATAACCTATCCAATGTCCGAAATCGCTCAATTTCTCAATGTGTACTAAATTGAACATTGGAATGTTAAAAATTGTTAATTGCTGTTAATATTTTAACAAATGGGTTTGTTCAAAAAATAGCCATTGTTCTAAATAATTAACCGCTTGTCACTTGTTAGAAAGTTAGGCTGCTTGCAGAGTCTGAATAAGAATAATTGATTGATAGTCAGTAATTTATGTTTCGTTATTTGAATCTGCTTTCTGTTTTTATCGTAATTTTTAAATTACAAAAAAGGCAAGACTAAACGGTTTGTCCCAACGTACCATTGGGTAAAATTCAAAAACATAAAAGATTATGAAAAAATTATTGGTAGGGGCTTTCGTAGCCCTAATGACCTTCGCAGCCTGCCAACCAGAAGAAGTGGTTCCTATGGCCGTAAATTCTGCAACGGATGCCTCTCTCATCGTTACCTCAGCCGAAGAGGTAGAGACTATGCTAGTCCGTACGATGGGTACGGCAGACATAAGTTTAGAGGAAAAACTAGACTTTCTGAGCGAACATTATGCTCGCCAAGTCACCGAGAAAATTCAAGGAGCTAATCGGGGAGCCTCCGCAGATGTGTATGTAGCAGTGGCTCAAGTGTTTGATGGGTTTAATTTCTATACAGATGTAGACACGGGAGACGGTACCTCCATTTTGCTGGCTCAGGAAGTACAAACCCGATTGGAGTTTCTCTCTTTTACCGGATGCAATGCCAATGTGTACAAGAATGGGTCGAACATTGGGGGTAACATTACCAACGAAGTAAACTTTGAGTGCCCTGGGCAGAAAATCCGTCTGTTTGCGTATGCTCGTTGGGCTCCTAACGCCGCCGAGGTAAACGGCGATGTTAATACCATTGTTAATATCCGGTGTGATGGCCCCATTGTACCAGAAATTCAGTTTCCTTAATCCGTAGCTGATCATTTTTTCAAGGGTTAATTATTCTCAATCCAAAACCTGTTCAACACAGCCAAATGAGGAATGTTACCGGCCTTTTCTAAAACTGATATGATGTTAAGGTTTGATTTTCAGATGGTTAATGTCTTTTGTGATGTAGGGAACTCGTGGGATGCTACAGTGGCCCACGCATGAAATAATTACCCTTGAATCTCTTTTTTTATTTTCCACAGCAACAACAAAAATTCAAAAACTCATGAAAAAGTTAGTGATTGGTACCTTTGTTTGTCTCCTTAGTTTATGGGCTTTAGTAGCTTGTCAGCCAGAGGAAGTATCACCCCTCACAGAGGAGGTTGCCCTTGAGGAAGAGTCGTTTATCGTTACCTCGGCCGACGAGGTGGATGCCTTATTGATGGCAAAATATGGAAGCGATAATTTCAGCTTAGAAGACAAACTCAACTTCCTTAGTGATTACTATGCTCAGCAGTTCTATGATAAACTGGAGGCTGCCGGCCGTGGTGAGTCTGCCACTAATTACTTGGCAATTGCCCAGGTATTTGATGGTACGGCCTACTTCACGGATGTGGTGACCGGAGACGGTAGCTCGTCCATCGAGGCATACGAATTCGAACTGCGCAACGATCAATTGGCTTTTGCTGGATGCAATGCCAATGTGTACCTCAATATGGCCAACATTGGCGGTAGCATATTCAACGTCCAGGATCTGGTGTGTATTGGTGAGGAGATTTCCCTGTGGGCCCGAGCCCGCTGGTCGCCTACCTCTACTCGACCCAATGGTGTGACCACCACGGCTTACATTAAATGCGATAAGTAGGCTGAAGTAGAGAATTTGAAAACTTTAAAAGGGCAAAGTGGGGTAGAGGTGGAAGATTCTAGAGGGGCATCTGCCAATTACCAAATATTCAATCTCAGTTCTTCTTTGTTCCTTTTTGGTTATTACCCTAATGTTTAAATGTTCGGATTTGAACGTAATTAAATAATGTTCAATATTGAACATTGTATTTGTTGAATTTCATGGTTGATTGAAGGTTTCTTTTCTCAATGTGAATTGCCGTTACCATAAGGTAATAACCGCTTGTCATTGCAGTTTTAATTTTACTTAACGACCCATGTGGTATTTTTTAAGATGTTGATAGTTAGCTATTTAACCTGTTTTTGCTTCTGGAGATACCCTATTTTTTACACGGTTTTAGTAAGGTGTTAATCAGAAAAACAAATCAACGCAGAAGGGTTGCCGTAGAATTGGGCAAAGGTTAAAATTCAAAAACTCATGAAAAAAATCTATGTAGCAGCATTCGCTGCACTTTGCGCTGTCGTGGCCTGTCAGCCAGAGGAAGTTTCTCCCATTGTGGAGGGACCCATCAATTCAGATTTATCCCTCATCGTGACTTCCTCAAGGGAGGTAGACGCTATGCTAGTGGCTCAATATGGCACTGCGGAGTTTTCCGTTGAGGAAAAACTCAACTTTCTGAGTGACTACTTTGCTGAGGAATATACTACTCAGGAAGGTGCTGCCCAGCGCGGAGCCACCACAGATGTGTATGTAGCCGTAGCTCAGATTTTTGATGGTAGTAACTATTTTACGGATGTAGCTACCGGGGACGGCAGTGGTAGAATCGATGCCAGTGAATTTGAATTGCGGAATGACGAGCTTGCCTTTAGCGGCTGTAATGCCAACGTGTACCTAAACGGAACCAACATTGGAGGTGACATCTTTAGCGTGTCCAATCTGGTGTGTATTGGCGAGGAAATTTCCCTCTGGGCTCGTGCCAGCTGGTCACCTACCGTACTTGCCAATACTTCCGCAGGAATCAAATGTGACAAGTAATAGAGTCCTTCTTATTGAAATATTGTCGAGGCCGCTCTGTAAGGAGTGGCCTTTTTGTATTCAACTGTCTGAGGGACCTCGCGGTGGTCATGTTAAATTTGCAGTAAGCTGGAAAACAACGGTGAAAATACCACTGAAGCCCTGAACTTGAGAGTTTACGACATGCACTCGACCCAACAATGTGTTAACCACCCCCATATCCTATGAAATAAGCAACTTGGGTTGACCGATCGGCTACCTACTCCATCCTCACATTCACTACGGCTAGTCTGCTACCTTTCTCCGGTTCTTCGTCGCGAACCACAAAATTACCCCGCTGAGCACAACGGCAAGGCCTAGCTCGATGTAGGTCACGGTAGTATTTCCTCGCAGGGAAAGATCTAGGGCACCGTCGAGGGCCTTGAGCAGATTGTCGAATCCAAGGAAGAGGCTGATGGTGAGCACAATGACAAAGAGGGCATTGCCCAGACGGCCATTTAGGCGGTCACCCATATATTGGGGTTGGTTGACGGCCCAGAGCAGAAAGCCGGACACGATGGGCAGCACAAACCCATTGGCTGCTTGGGCCAGGATGATGACAGGGATCACTTTCACGTTTAGCAGACCGATAAGGAGACCGATACCCAACACAACTGCCCAGGTAATGTTGTAGTACCGCTTTTCGGTATCCGGGGAGCCGGGAGGAACTACCGCTTGTACCGCTAGC
>DMST01000064.1:23762-24904 GCA_003454975.1 Cytophagales bacterium
GGGCGGCCGCGAAGGGGGCAGTTAGCGTGCTGGTGAGCCCGGCGATAAATAGGCCTGCAGCCAGTAAGTAGGTGCCGAGTGTGCCCCACTGCGAATCCAGGTAGCCAGCCAAGGCTGCAAAAGAGAATTCACCCGAAAGGGAAGAACCTACCAATAAGATGGCTAGGGAGAATAACCCGCCCAGAAAGATGGAGATGCCCAGGCCAAAGCGCATCGCGCCTACCCCGTCCTCCGGTACACCAATGCTACTGCCCAAAAATAGATTGTAGGGCACGATGGTGGTACCAATCAGCCCGATGATGAGCAAGGAGGAGCCCTCTGGAAAGGAGGGGACGAAAGCGCCCCGGGCCACTGCTGTTCCTGTGACGGGCACACCAAAGGCGAGAATGACGAAACTGGCTCCCAGGATGAGTACCAATACCCCCAGGATCTTGGCGAGCCGTTCGGCACGGTTGAGGCTCAACAAACTGACCCCGGCAAAACCCAGTACGAGTAGCACCACCCAGCGGGGCAGATCCACTACTAGGGCAATGCCCGCGTATGCGCCCAGTAAATTGCCTGCTTCGTAAGCGATACAACCAAAAACTACGGCTCCTACCACGCCAAAGCGTCCTTGGTTGAGGGCCTGACCTAAGGACAATCCACCGATAATGGAGAGCCGCGCAGCAGCTTCCTGGAGTACAAAGCAACCAATGGTGCTAAATGCCAGTGCCCACGCCAAGGCCGTGCCGTAAGAAGCACCAGCCGCTGCGGCTGTGGTGACGGTACCCGGACCAATAAAAGCGGCGGAGATGACGGACCATAACAGGATATACCCGAACCGGGCACGTAGGGTGGGTTGTTTTGTTGACATGGGTTGCTTTGCCTTAGGTGGTAAGATACATGAATATCATAACCTTCAATCTCCCGATCCAATAAGCCGATGGGAGTTGTTAGTTATGAATTATTAGTTATGAGTTACCGCATGTTAATGTATATTCTCCGTTTTTAGCCTAATAGGAATGTGTTATTAGAGGTTAATCAGGTGTAGTAATTCAAAATTTAGCACTTAACATTCATAATTATTCATTCCTCTATTCATTCTTCATCATCCGAAACTTTAGTGAAGGATGGAATCGTCATTCGTCAATCCAAAATCGTCA
>DMST01000285.1 GCA_003454975.1 Cytophagales bacterium
GTACACCTACGAGGCCCTGCGCCACTGCGAACTCACCATCCAGATATCCACCAAGCTGAACCGCTCGCATTTGGTACCCGGCAAAACCGCCCTCATCCTTCCCTGCCTGGGCCGAACAGATAAGCACATCGAGGCCGAAGGACCGCAAGCCGTTTCTGTGGAGAACTCCATGGGCGTGGTGCACACTTCCCAGGGCATCCTTACCCCCCGGGCCAAAACCCTCAAGAGCGAGCCCGCCATCATCGCGGGCATTGCCGAGGCCACCCTGCCCGATAGCCCCCTCGATTGGTCCTACCTCGTGAGAGACTATAGCCGCATCCGAGACTTGATCGCCGATACCCTTCCGGGTTTTGAGGACTACAACCAACGACTGGAACAGGAGAATGGCTTCGCCTTACCCAACGGACCCCGGGAAGGCAAATTCACCACTCCTAGCCAGAAAGCCCACTTCACCATCAACCAGCTATCCGAAGTGCATCTAGGCAAAGGCGAATTCCTCATGATGACCATCCGCAGCCACGACCAGTTCAATACCACGGTGTATGGGCTAGACGATCGCTACCGGGGCGTATTTGGCGGACGCCGGGTCATCTTTATGCATCCTGAGGATATCAAGGAACTAGGCCTAAACACAGAAGGGCTGGTAGACTTGCAAAGCCACTACAATGGCCAACTACGCGAGGTGAAAGACTTTCAAGCGGTACCTTACGCTCTGCCCCGCCGCTGTGCAGCTACCTACTTCCCCGAAACCAACCCCTTGGTACCGTTGAGTCTACACGCCCGCGGAAGTCATACCCCCGCTAGCAAGTCCGTAGTGATCACCATCTCGCAGAGTCATTGAACTGATTCCGATCGGAAACCCTGATTAAGACCCATCTACTTAGGTCAATTTTTTCTCCGAAGAGTCATAATTTCTTACACCCACGCCCAATATAGAGGCTTTTGTATGAATACAGATCCGAACCCATGGCCTGTTTAGCAGCCTATTTACATGTTCAAACACCCAACATGACTGCGCAAAATCCTTACAACCAGCCAGTTATCAACACCCAAACCATTCCAGCCAATCAACTATTTGAAACGCGTACTCAGACAGAATCCGAATATCAACAAAGCCAGACTTTTTAGAAACAGGTGAAAAGGCGTACCTCAATGATCCCTGAAAACAGGGGGATTCATCGAATGGAATGGCCCATAAGGGTAAATACCCCTCAATTCTTTACGTACTTCTCCATAGGAGTTGAACCAACACTTGAACCCTTAACCAGGGATTCTTCCGTACATGGCTGTATACCAATGAGACTCAACATCCTGACGAACTATGGGATTCTTAGACAATTTCGAAAAAGCTAAAAAAGAAAAGCGCGCCGAAGCCCGCTCTAAATTCTTTGACCCAACCCGAAACGAGACCATTCGAATAGTAGCTGAAGGCGACTCTTGGTACGATTATCCCGTCATAAAAGATATTGTAGACTTCCTCATTGATTGGGACTACTGCGTCATCAAAGAAAGTGAGGCCGGCGATACCCTAGAGAACATCGTATACGGCAATAGCTACTCCATAGACGACCGCACCGGCACTGCCATTCACTATGGCAAGCCCAATCTCAATTATACCATCAAGGCCGTTGAAGAATACAATCCTCAAATTGTATTGTTCAGCGCAGGTGGCAACGACATTTTGGGTCCTGAGCTCGCCCAATACCTAAACCATGCGGCATCCGACCCCGACACTTTCCTCCGCAAGGAAGTATTTGACAGGACCGTAAAGGGCCCCATCCGTGAAGCCATCACTTGCTTCATCGAACGCGTTATCGCAGTCAATCCTAATGTAGACATCCTGATGGACGGTTATGACTACCCCTTCCCTACGGGCAAGAAATTCCGCCTCTTTGGTCTAGGCCTTTCCGGCCCTTGGTTGCTACCCGCCTTTGCTCGCAAGGGCATCACCAACTTTAATGAGCAGCGCGTAGTCATCCGCCAGATTGTAGACAAATTCAATGAGTTGCTGGCCGAACTACAACAGGAGTACGATCAGTTCCACCACTTGGATCTCCGCGGCACCTTTCCACAGAAAGCTGACTGGCGCGATGAGTTGCACCTCACTTCGGATGGCTTCGAGATAGCCGCCCGCATCTACGACCAAAAGATCAAAGGCCTGCTCAACAAACGCCTGGCCCAAGCGGGCTAATGGTTTCCCAAAATATATGAAAAGGAGTCTCCGGTTTTCCAGAGACTCCTTTTTCGTTTCTATCAATTTAAAAAGCGAAAAACGGGTCAATCGTGGTCCTTCGGCCGAGCAAGTGCATATTGGCAGCGGCAGGCAAGAGACTCTAAGACCCTATGTGTTCCCTCATTCGTGTTTCAAAGACTTCACCGGATTGGTAGTGGCCGAACGGAAGGCGTGTACGCTCACGGTGGCTAGCGCCACCAACAGCGTAAGCCCGGTAGCTCCCAAAAACAGCGTTATCTTCAGAGGCACTCGGAAAGCAAAATCATCCAGCCAGCCTTCCATCAGCCAGTAACCCACTCCACAACCGATGAGGGCCGAGATTCCTACCAAAGCCACAAAATTTCGGGACATCAGCACCAGCAACTGGGGTACTGAGGCACCCAGGATCTTACGCACCCCAATCTCCTTAGTCCGTTGCTCTGCCGTGTAGGCAGCCAGACCAAATAATCCCAATAGGGAGATTACCAGCGCCAACGCAGCAAAGTATTGCGCAATCTGGCTAATCATTTCCTCGCTGCGGTAAAGCGCCTCCCAATCTTCATCCAAGAAGCTGTAGTCAAACGGATAGGCAGGCGCATACTGGGCAAATGCCTGCTTCAACGACTCCATCACATCATCAGTAGCTCCTGACGCAGCACGCACGTACAAGTGCGTGAGGAAATCGTCCGGCACCACAATTAACGGATCAATCTCTTGGCGTAGCGACTGAAAATGAAAGTCCTTCACCACCCCAATAATGGTACCTTCCTTTCCACCCCAGACCGTTAACGGCTGGTCTATGGCTTCTTCAGGGGTAAACCCCATCGCTGCCGCAGCCTTTTCGTTCAGGATGAATCCCACCGAATCAGTACTCAGCTGATCATTAGGGAATCGACCAGCCACTAACTCCATTCCCAAGGTTTGAGGAATGTGCAAATCCGAAACAAACGTGGTGAATAGGATTCTACTTTCTGGGTCTTTTCCTTCCCAAACTACCGACCACGTACTATTGCCAATGTTGGTGGGGTTGTTCCGCGAGGCTGCCACATCCACCACTCCAGGGTTTGCCATCAGTTCATCCCGCATGGTCACGTACCGGTCTCGCATTTCCCCTTGCATGGGTACCTCAATCAAGTTCTCTCGCTGGTAGCCAATGTTCGCCGTTTGCAAATATTCCAATTGCTGAAACACCACCACGGTACCCACCAGAAGTAATATGGAGAGCGAAAACTGCACAATCACCAACACCCTACGGAAGGCAGCAGCACCCTTTCCTCGATTTTGCTGGCCCTTCAGTACCTGCGCAGGCCTAAAATGGGATAGGAAAAAAGCGGGGTAGCTACCCGCCAGAATACTGGTAACCACCAGGATACCCACCAAAGACAGGAGGGTTGTTGAGTCCAGCACGTTCCAGCCCAAATCTTTGCTCGTTACCTCATTGAAGTACGGCATCAGCCCAATCACCAATGCCGCTGCCAGCACCGCTGCCAGCACAGTCATCAGGAATGATTCTCCCATAAACTGCCGGATCAGCTGCCCCCGAACTGCACCAATTACCTTGCGTAAGCCTACTTCCTTACCCCGGCGGGTGGCCCGGGCAGTAGCCAAGTTCATAAAGTTGATACAGGCAATCACTAAAATGAAGAAGGCCACCAGGGTAAAGATCCGCACCGTTTCTATCGTACCCCCTACCAATACCCCCTCTTCCCAGCGGTTGTAAAGGTTCATATCACTCACCGGATGAATGAACAGCGTGACTACCGAATTCTCATTGAAATCATGCACTCGGTTCGCAAACTTGGCATCGAACTCCACAGGGTCGGCACCCTCACTCAGTCGCAGAAAAGTAGAAGCGGAGTTATTCCCCCATTCCATAAACCACTCCTGCTCCTGCTCAAAGTCATGCCAGGATATCAGAAAGTCAAACCCGAAACTCGTATTCTCAGGAAGGTCATCCAGCACACCAGATACCTCTAAATCCCGATCCTCGTTGAGCCGTATCACCTTGCCCAGGGCATCGGCAGCCGTTCCGAACAAAGATTCCGCCACCGCTACCGTCAACACCACACTCCCTTGATCTTGCAAACACCTATCCATATTACCATGCAGTAGGTCTACTCCTATGAGTTGGAGAAACTCCGCATCTACCCTTCTCCCATCATAGTAAAAACCCTCTTCGGCTTCAATTTGCAGCAAAAACTGCTCAGGCCAGCCGTAGCGTGAGGCCAGCTCTACCTCGGGGAAGTTATCCATCAGGTCCTGCTTGAGTGCCCCTGGTGTACTGGTAAAGGTATACGTAGCTCCATCACCATAGCGCTGGTGCTCCATAACCCGGTAAAACCGGTCCTGTTCGGGATGAAAGGTGTCCGTAGCACGCTCATCGCGCACCCACAATAGAATAAACACGCTGGTAGTAAGCCCCAAAGCTAACCCCAAAAGATTGATAACAGTGTAGCCGGGTTGTTGACGAATATTGCGCCAGGCTACCTTTAAGCTGTTTAGAAACATGTTGTTGCGTTTTGAATAAAAAAATTGGCCAATTCATAAATCGCCGTCAGTACGGCGATCAACCCCGTGAAGGGTCACCACTAGTACTTCGAAAAAAGGCAGAGGTTACAGCCCGGACCAGAAATAATGAGTAGAGGCCGTTCAGCCAATCGGAACGGAAATAATTGATCAGCAATTCCAACAAAAACATTACCCCAACGTGTCTAGTAGGGGTGCGTACTACAGAACGCACAATTTATTCGCTACCTTACTCTAACAAACCAACACCGCATGCAACGCTACATTTCAACCATTTTTTTGCTAATCGGCGTAGGGTATTTATCGCAAGGCCAAACGCTTCAACCCTTCCAATTATCAGATGCTACATCGGGTAATCAGATGTCTCTGAATTCCTTCCAACAAGCGAAAGCTCTGGTGATTGTATTCACCAGCAACTACTGTCCTTATTCCAAATTGTACGACAGTCGCCTGAAAGAATGGACCGAAAAGTACAACAGCGCCAACCTTCCATTCATTTTCATCAACCCCAATAGCAAATACCACCCAGAGTATGAATCTTTGGAAGCCATGGCTGAAAGAGCAGAGGAGAAGGGATACTCGGTCCCTTACCTATCAGATCCTGACCAGATGGTAAGCAATAATTTGGGAGCTACCCGTACTCCTGAAGTGTTTGTGCTTAAAAAATCAGGCGATCAATTTCGGGTAGTGTACAGAGGCGCTTTAGATGACAACCCTCAAAGAGCAGATGACGTAACGCAGGCCTATTTAGCCCAAGTATTGGAGGCTATAGTCAGCGGGAAACCCACCCCTGCCAATCAGCGCCCCACAGGCTGTATGATTAAAAAAGGCTAACTCACTGAATCACAACAATTTCTTAGATTTATTCGACCTTAGCTTTGGGAAGCTCTGGCACATCCTCTATATTTGCACTCCGTTTTCCAAGAAAGCTAGTTAAGTCATGGCCGTAACGAGACTCAAGCGCAAAGGCGCCAAAAATAAAAGCCGGGCAAAAACCCGAGTAGCGACGATTCAGCGTCTAAGCCAAAAGCCTGTTTACAAAAATGTAGACGTAGAGGCTATTAAAGCTGAATGGGCAGCAGAAAAAGGAAAAACCACTGCCGCTAAAGAACCAAAAGCTGAGGCTCCCGCTGCTGCGGAAGCACCTGCAAAAGAAGAAAAAGGAGAATAACTCTCCTTTTGCGAATACGAACAGAAGCCATGCCTTGCAGCATGGCTTTTTTTGTTTTCAAGGAATTTGTATTTCCTCACCTGCATTAAAGCCTTGCACCGACCCCCAAGTTTTTAGCTTATCCCGATTGGCATTCACAATAGCATCGATCGATACCTGAAACCTAGCCGATAGCTTATCCAGCGACTCCCCCGGCTCTACCACGTGCTTCCGCGGCTGACGAGCAGCAGCCTGGACTGGCATAGCTTGAGGCGCACTCCCACTTTCGATAAAATCCACCCGACGACGGAAACGATCCTCCGGCACATTACGCCAAAATTCGCGATCCCGAATCACCTCTGCCATACCAGCAACATCATTCCGCACCATACAAGGCTGCACCCGCTTACGGGTAGCCCCGGAATAGTCCCCTCGGTAGCGCAAATCCACCACTATATCTAGAATTCGCCGGTCCAGCGTATCAAAGTTAGTAGCACCATACACCTGCAGTACGTCCGCCTTGTTACTGATACGCACCACGTCCGCCTTCAGCCCTGCATACGTCATAATAAACAGCTCCCGCTGCTGGGCCCGGGTTATCTCGGGCAAACCCGGCTTATTTACCTTCAGCCAGTTGGCAGCCTCCTGCCCCTTCAGGCCAAAAGCCCCACGCCAAGGCCCAGGATCAATCCCCGCTTTTTCCAAACCAGCTTCCACAAACTTTTGGGAGAAATTCCCCAAATCATATCCTCGCCCCAGCGTCACACCCGACACCCCGCCTGGCCCATG
>DMST01000427.1 GCA_003454975.1 Cytophagales bacterium
GATGGGATGCATGCATCCCATCCTACAGAAATCTATCAGAGGGCCATCACCTTCCTGATCTCCGCCCGTAACCGCTCCGTAATCCACGTCTGGTCTTCAGGAGCTAGCTCATCCAGCAGGCCCTCATAGTCCTCGCCAAAGTCGGCCAGGGCATCCTGCAGAAACTCCGCTTCGATATCCGCCATGCGCTGGGCGTTGCTTGGGTCTGGCGCGCCTATCTTAGATATGGCACTTTCCAGGCGGTTGGGTACTACGTACGCCCGCAGCTCGGTCAGGATGTACGCCAGCTCTTCCGACTTAGACTGTACTTCCGGGCGGAAGCTCCATTTGTTGGCTTCGTGAAACTTCTTGTCCTCCTCAAACTCAGGGTTCTTCAGCTTCACGATGGGGCGCACGGAAACAGCCGTTTCATCCCAAGCCTCGTAGGGCTTGACCACCACGCCCTCTATCAGGTTTTCGGCTAAAGGCGGCAAGCCTAGCTGCGCGGGCACGGTGGAGTTGATGCGGGTATCAAAGTTGAGCACCTCATTGAACTTGCCTACTAGCAAAGGCTTGGCGTAGAATATGCTGTGCTCATCAAAGAGGCCTACTGCCGTTTCGTAGTCCAGGTAGCGTTTGGTGCCCAACTCGGGGTCTTCCATAGCCAGATCAAAGGCACAAAAATGGATGCCGGGGGCATAATACACTCCGGTTTGAATGGCCTGCACCTCAGGTACATCCTGCACTTCCTTATGAGGATATTCGCCCCCAAACAGCTCGCCGTATAGCATGAGCTTTTGCTGAGGATACTGGAGCGCCAAGACTTCAAACAAGGCCAATACTGAGGACTCCAATTGACTGACTACTAGTTGAAAACCAAAGAAATCATCCTCCCAGGTGAGATAAGCTTTTCGCTTGGCGTAGCGCAAAGTGCCTTCTTCATACACAAAGCTGAAATTGGCGCCATGCACCTTCTCAGTAACTACCCAGTTTATCTTATCCAGGGCTTTGAACTCAGCGGCACCCAGGCCGAGCTTTTTCACACTGCTGGGCATTTTCTCGTAGCCCGAAAACTCACTCATTTCTTGGGATGATTGTGGGGCTTGGCATTCACCAGCCCGCTTTTCAAGGATATAGAATCAAAGGTAGCCAATAACCCCAGGTTCAACACTGTCAATAAGCCCTCCGCTCCGGCTAGCTACTATTTTCCATCACCTCTATCCTTTGTTCTTGATCATGGGGAGTATTTGTCCCAGGGTAATTGATTGGCCCTCATAATAATTGCAACATTCTAGGAATCAATTGTTCGGTTTTGCGTTCGATACTGTACACTTCCGTACACTTATTGGTAGCCACGCGAAAGAGAAATATTATCAACCACCTCATTATCAATATTTTATGGTTTTTGGCACGGCAATAGCAATACAGTTGGCATAGATCAAAAACACAAAACTACGACAAATGAAAAAGGTATTTATTCTCTTCGCCCTGGTAGGATTCGCCACCGCTTCTTTCGCTAACACCGACAAAAAAGCAAACGACACCAAAGATGCTGAGGCCAAGGTAGAAGCTCGCCTCTCTATCGAAGAGGTAGCCGAAATGATGGGCTCAGAAGAAGCTGAGATCCAGCACTTCTTCGGCATGGAACAAGAAATGCAAACGGTAAAGGTGTACAACGCTCAGGACGAGCTCATTGCCGAAGGGACGGTAGACTTTGCGGGTATGGCCCAAGATGCGGAGTTGGCCGAGGCCCTCAACAGTGCCAGCCGTCTGATGACCATCGGCGACACCCACATCTACCGCACCGACAACTAAGAAACTCCCTCTGCTTCTAGCCAAAGCAAGAGGCTCAACTGCTACTTTTTATACCTTTCGCAACAACTCAAAAAGCCCTCCGAAGAGGGCTTTTTTTATGTAAAATCGACCGATGTAGTAGTTGCTTTCCTTGCTATAAGGCATCCTTTACGTTCATTAACATACTTTAACACACCTTTACATTCACCCTATTTCTTATCACGGGCTCCACGTCTATGTTTATTCCTCAATAGATTATTCAACATAAAACGTAACAATCATGCTTTCATCTCAAACATTCAAGGCACTCACTATCCAACAAATGGGCCAGCTCCGTGGCGGTTCTACCGATGAAGAGGAGAACCGAAAGGCAAAGGGAAGTGCGGGTGATCTACCTTCCGGGGCCTGAATTTCAACCCATCTCATACCCTGATCATTTCGTGATGACTAGGTTGTCATCATCGTTCTTCAGGCTCACCTATTCGGTGGGCCTTTTCTTCGTTCTCCATCGGCTAAATCCGCCCACCACCGAGGTGGATATAACATTCAAGTGTTGCGGGTAGCTGTATGTTGCCCAGCAGTGTCCGCGCTGTGGCTATCTACAAGTTGCGCTTCCAGGTCCTCGCAACTCTCTCCGGCTGACCTTGCCTCTTGCTCAACCCTTGCGCTCCGTACTGCCTTCTCCCCTTCCTTAACTTTTTTTCTAAAATCCATTAAAAACTTCATTGTCGTTAAAATATCATTCCTATATTTACTTCAATGAATATTAAATAGCATCCGTATGGCAAGAGTCGGGGAATTTCAGGAATTGGTACTAATGGCCATCATTGTGCTACAGGACGAAGCACATGGCAACGAAATCCAGCGTGAGCTGGAAGATCGGCTCAAGGAACGCATCAGTGTGGGGGCCGTCCAGACCGCATTGAAGCGGATGGAGCAAAAGGGCTTGGTAACTTCCGAATGGGGTGAAGCCACCCAAAAGCGGGGTGGTAAACGAAAGCGCATCTACGCAGCCACCCCCTATGCACACCAAGTGCTACGCGATATGAAAGACGTTCGGATTGGCTTCTGGGAAGCCATCGCTAACCTGGGCACTAGCCATGGATAAGCTACCTACACCCCCACAATGGCCCATGCGCTTCCTCCGGCGGATTATCAAACGACAGTACCTGGAGGAAATTGAAGGCGATATGGAAGAACGCTTTCAGGAAGACGTGGAACGATACGGACTCCAAAAGGCCCGGCGTTTATACAGCTGGGATTCTATCAAACTTTTTCACCCCGTGCTCCTAAAAAAAGTGGGCGGAGATCACCGATTAAATCAACTAGGGATGTTTCAATACCATTTGGCGTTCGTACTGCGGCGGCTCCGCCGGCGCAAGGTCTACAGTCTCACCAGCATTATTGGGCTTTCGGTGGGCCTGGCCTGCTTTTATGGGGTATTCACCTGGTGGCAATACCTGCAAGACTACGACGGTTTCCACCACGAGGTGGAGGAGATTCACGCCATTCGTGCTAGCGGCAAAAACGGCGTAGATGCCTTTACGGGACTGGCGGCTCCTCTCCTTTCAGCGGAGCTACTGCAAACCACTTTTCCCAGCGTAGAAGCGGCTACCTATACTGCTTTCTTCTTCAACGAGAAGAAAATCAAGGTGGCCTACGAGCAGCAGACCTTTTACGAAGAGGGCTCCATTATGGTCTCAGACTCGGGTTTCTTTAAGGTCTTCGACTTCCCCATCGTGAGCGGGGATGCCAGCACACCGCTGCATGCGCCCCACCAGGTGGTACTCTCGGAGCCCATTGCCGTGAAGCTATTCGGCTCGGCTGATCCCATCGGGCAGTCCTTGCTGATCCAGGAGGTGCCCTACACCGTTTCGGCAGTGGCGCGGGTTCCCCCCAACTCGCAACTGCAGTTTGGCTACCTCCTTTCTGGCACCAGCTTCCCGGCCGACCATTGGCGATTTCAATGGTACGATTTATCCTTCCCCGTATATGTCCGCCTGCAAGCGGGTGCTTCTCACACGGCCATTACCGAGGCCTTGTATGAGCACTTCATTAGTGGGATTGGCAACCCGGACATCGTGCAGCTCATCCAGCAAGCTGAGATCAGCTACAGTCTGCTCCCCTTCCAGGCCATCAAGTACCAGAACGACTTCCAATGGCCGCCGATGGGTATCCAGAACGGCAACCTCACGCAGGATATTTACCTGTACCTCCTGCTGGCTGCCGGCCTCATAATCTTGCTTATTGCCGCTCTTAACTTTACCAACCTGAGTTTGGTCCAGCAGGAAAAGGACAAGAAGTCCACCTTTGTATTCAACCTCTTCGGCAAGAAATACAGCCAGCTGGGCCGGGTACTTACGGAGAGTCTGGTGATTTACTTCACTGCCATGCTGATGGCGGTAGGCATCACCTGGGTGGGACTGCAGCAGATGACCAATCTGCCCATGTACTACCTCCACTATCTACTCACCCCCGAGAATCTGGGTATCCTCTTCGCGGTAGCGGGCGGGCTAGGGAAACTGACAGCCCTGGGTACGCAGGTAGGAATGAGCAAGGTAGTGAGTGCACTACGGGAGCTGCCCCCGCTCCCTGCCAAGAAACCCGTTACCCTGCGGGGTGGGCTGGTGGTCTTTCAGTTCAGCATCTCCATGGTGTTGCTGCTCACCTCCGTATTGGTATTTCGGCAGTTTACCTTTATGCTCAAGCAGGACCTGGGCTACCAAAAGGACCAAATTATCTACATCCGCGATGCCTACCTGCTGGAGGAGCAAGCTTGGATTTTCAAGGAGCAAGTCCTGCGCTATCCCTCCATTGTGGCTGCCTCCCTCTCGGACTACATCCCCTCGCAGATTTTGGATAGGAACAACCCCTTGACGGTTCCGGGCCAGGAAGGCCAGCATCTGTTTGGCTACCTGGTGGCGGACAGCAGCTTTTTGGACCTCTATCAGGTGACCGAAACGGCCATCTATCAGGAGGGCTACGGAGCCAATTGGTGCATCATTAACCAAGCGGGCTTAACGACGCTGGGGTACACCGACGAATTGCCTACTGAGCTCACGGTCAATGGCACCAACTACCGAGTGAAGTCCGTCATCGATCCGCTGTTCGAGCCCCTGCAATTTGCCTCCCGGCCCACCGTGATCGTACCCTTTCCACGACAGCCCTACGGCCGGGAGCAACTCTCCGTACGGTTTGCCGGTGACCAAGCCGAGGCCGTGCTGCAAGCGCTGAAAACCGAGTGGGCCGCCCTTACGGACTACCCTTTCGAGTATCAGTTCCTGGACCAGTCTTTCGCCCATACCTACCGGAACGAGCAGCTGATCAGCAACATCTTGTTTCTTTTCTCCTGGGTAGCCAGCATCATCTCGTTAATGGGCCTGCTAGCTGTGGTGCTCAACATGATCCGCATGCGTACCAAGGAGGTTGCCATCCGCAAGGCCCTAGGAGCCCAGGTGGAACAAGTAGTGGTCATGCTCTCCACCACCTTCTCCAAGTGGCTGCTCATCAGTATGGCCATTGCTGTGCCCATCGCCTACTTCCTGTTCGATCATTGGTCGGAGAACTTTGCCGTGCGCACCGCTTTCGAGCCCCTGGTTATTGCAGGGGTAATGGTAGCTATCTTTCTGGGTGCCATCCTCACCGTAGCCTTCCATACCCTGCGGGCTGCCAGGGCCAATCCGGCGGAGTACTTTCGGGGGGAGTAGTTTGGAAAAAGCAGCCTGCTCTTACTCAATCAGATAGGTGGGTTTATACTTTTCAGGAACGAGCTCATTTTGTGCTGAATCAGAGGCTAGACTACTTCTACATGGTGTAAGCCATCAAAAGCCCGAAGCAATCCTAACCGCGCATTCGGCGATTCGCTTGGCCATTTGGCGGTCAGCTGTAAAGTTGGTTATTTATTGTAGTAAGAGGGGTGGTATGGCCATTCACAATTTCTCGTGGAAAGAAGCAATCATCGTCTCCATTTAACTGCGAAACAAAAATAGTATGCTATGCAGCAGCGCTTAGAAATAGAGAACCTATTGGGGCGATATCTGGGAGAGCAAGTGTCCTTTACGCCTATTCTGTTGGAAAAATTTATGGAGCTGTATGAGGAAATAGGGTTTAAAAAAGGTTCCATATTGGTAGCAGAGGGTGAGTACCACGGATATATCTATTTTATCTTGAAGGGCTGTGCCCGCAGTTATCACAAGACAGCGGGACGCGAAGCGATCAATTGGTTTGCCCTTGAGCAGGAATGGGTGGGCTCGTTGTATAATTTTCAGGGCAGGGTCTCGAAAGAAACCATCGAGTTTTTGGAAGATAGTCAGTGCCTGCGCTTTAATACGGAAAAGTTGAAGCAGTTGCAGGCGGATGAAAAGGAAGCAGCCCATTTTCAGATACAGCTGATGGAGGAGTATATTGTATACCTCGAACAGCGCATTGGGGTACTAGCCCACCGGGAGGGTATGGAGCGCTACCTTCATCTGTTGGAGACAAAGCCCGAATACCTGCAACGAATTTCGGTTACCCACCTGGCTTCTTATTTAGGCTTGTCCAGAGAAACACTAAGTCGCTTACGAAAAAAGATCACCGCGTGACATATGTCACATAATAATTTCTAGATCAGCGTTTTACGCCGTAAACCTGGGCCCGGGTCCTACAGGCTGGCTATTTTTGAGGGGTACCTACTGTGCTATTGAATCAGTACAAACCCATGATGCTATGCAAACTCAGGCACTGGATGCGGATGTAATTATAATTGGCGCGGGCCTTTCTGGGCTGGGCGCAGCAAGGCGCTTGTACGAGCGGGGTGCCAAGGTGCTGGTATTAGAAGCCAATGACCGCGTGGGCGGTCGTACGCTGACTGAAGAGGTACACCTGGGTGAAAAGGGAGCCGTGCGCGTGGACAAGGGTGGCACCTGGGTAGGCCCAGGACAAAAGCTGGTGTTGGAGCTAATTGATGAGTTAGGCATTGAAAAGATACCCACCTATAGCACGGGCCTGCACATCCACGGACTAGCCGGGCGGTATAAGCGAAAAAAGGGGGAGTTGCCCCAACTGGGACCGCTGGCCCTGCTAGACTTGGGCCGGGGTATGCTGCAGCTGGGTAAGCTGGAAGCTCAGGTGGACCCTGAGAAACCCGAGACGGCTCCCGCAGCTGACTCGCTAGATGCCGAGACGCTACAGTCGCTGCTGAACCGGGTGTTTTGGTCGCGCAAGGCGCGGGAAGCCCTTACCCCTTTGTTGCGTTTGGGTACCTGGATTGAAGCAGGAGAGCTGTCATCATTAGGATTTTTACAGCTTACGGCAGCCTCGGGCGGTCTGAACAACAACACGGGAGATATTTCAGAAGGGCCACAGGCTTGGATTCTAAAAGGAGGTACGCAGCAACTGTCAGAGGGCCTGGCTAAAAATCTGGATGTACGGCTAGAAACGCCTGTACAGGGGGTAGCCTATGGGGAAGGCACGGAACCCGTAACGGTAACTACAGAAGCAGGTAAGCAGCTTCGGGCGCGCTACGCCATTGTGGCATTGCCGCCCATGGTGGCCCATCGACTTCATTATGCCCCGGCGCTTCCGGCACCACGCCGCGATTTTATGCAGCGCATGCTCATGGCCCGGATCATCAAAGTATTTGTGTTCTATGAAAAGCCGTGGTGGCGCGAAGCGGGCACTTCGGGCCATATGACGACGGACGAAGGGCTGGTGTGCGAAACGTACGACTACAGCAAACCCGAAAAGGACGTTTGGGGACTGGTGGGTTTTATTGCGGGCAAACACGTACCCGAAGCTTTGGAGCTGTCAAAAGAAGGTAGGCGGCAGGCTGTTTGCGAACAACTAGCCAGGATTTGGGGCGAAGATCGCGCACGAACGCCGATAGCGTATGTGGAGCACGACTGGACTGCCGAGCCCTATTCTCTGGGAGGTGGCATGGGTCTTCAGCCTCCGGGCGTCATAAGCTTGTTTGGCTATGCCAAAGCGCGCAGCCCACACGGCCCCCTGCAC
>DMST01000083.1 GCA_003454975.1 Cytophagales bacterium
GATGTCAAGGTTTGAAGGGATGGTAAACACATTGTTATTGCTCACCTGGCCCACTGAAATGGCATTGTCTACACGAATGGTGCGCACCTCAATCTTGCTCTGGTCCACAAAAATCCACTTAAACTGGTTAAACCGGCCGCTGTTGCGCGTGCAGTTTTTGCCGTCATTGTTAGAGCGCAGCGGCGCACCCCAGCAGCCTTCGCCAACATAAACGGTACCGTTCTGGTTGTCACGGACAAAGCCCTCATCGCTGCCAGAGCCGGTAGAAGGGCGCACAGGCCAGGTAGTTTTTACCGTGTGGGCGTCACACTCTACCACCAACTTCACATCATTGTTGTAAAACAGGTTTGCCCAGTTGTTGTACTGGTTGTTGCCCTCGCTCTTGCTACCCACGTGCGGACGCATGGGCTTGTGGTACTGGGCCATCTTCCAGGTTACGGAGGAGTTGTTGTTCTGGAGGTCACTGCTTAGCCAAGAGGTTTGGCTACCGCTGATCGAGATCTCGGTGTTGAGTGTGTAGGTACGCACCAGGCTGCCGCCAAAGGTAATGGCGTAGTATACGCTGCTGCTGGGTACATCGAACAGGTTCACGAGGTCGCTGTTGGAGCCTTCGTGGTTTCCGCGTGCGGCTACGATGGGTATCATCCGGCCGTCAGAACCGATGGTGTATTGCCAGTCATCGAACCAGCCGTCCCATTGGCTATTGCTGCCGTTGTCGGTCATGTCGCCACCAAACAATACAGCGTGCGGACGCAGCTTGGCTACCAGCAGGTTGGCATTGCGCCGTGGGGTACGGTTGTTACGTGAATCCCCTCCGGCCAGGAAGGAAAGGCGCTCCGTAGGTACGTTGGGGGCGGTTTTGAACCAGAACCGCTGGCTAGTGCCTTGGCTGTCCCGGATCACAAAGTAGTAGGCGGTGTTGGGGGTAAGGCCACTCAGGCGAACAAAATGGTTGTTCATACCTTTATGCGATACCACCCGGTCGGGGGTGCGCGAGCTAGGATACGAGCTGTAGTTGGTACCATAATCAGTCGTACCATAGTATACCACAGGGCTCGATCCTGAGGTCTGATTCCAGCCAATCACGATGGAAGTGGCGGGATTGTCACGGAGCGTCAGACGGTACTTTTCGTTACCGGCCTGCGCCACAGTAGTTAGGAGTAGCAAGGCTAAAAAAGTACCTGCTAGGGTAAAAAAATGCTTCATAGTTTAAAACAGAGAGTGGTTTTATCAGGACGCAAGGTAGATTGCCTGATTGCCCACAAGAAGTATTTTAAGTTATCCTACCGTGTCTGTTCATGATGAATTAACAAATATTGTACTTGTGGGAGATGGTAATTGTCTTTTACTAAGAATTTGTTTGCTGTAAAAAAGAGCTTCTTAACACACAATTAGTAGGTTTGCATACGGTTTCGGAGGCAAATCGATGCACACTGCTTGTATGGCTGTTTTGTTTCGTTGAAATGTGATTTTTTGGGGTTGTTCACAAAAAAATAACCTGTTGACCGTATAGATTCCTCTACCTTTGAATGACCAAATACCCTCTCAAAATGACTACCTTTTCGCTGCAAGATACCCGTAGAAGTTATGTCCTTTTGTTGCTCAGGATCGCCGTCTTCTGCCTACTGGCAGGGCGTGCGTGGCAACACCTTTTTTGGGATGCTCCCTTCCGTACCGTCCTGTGGTCAGAGGATCTGCTGCAATGGTTCGTAGAGGGTACCTTGGGTTACTCCTGGCAAAGCTATGTGACTAGCATGCGCACGGATGCTATCATCCAGGGCACCATCCGGGGTTTTGGCGTTTTCTATGCGCTGGGGGCCGTACTTACCTTGTTGGCCCAGCCAGGAAAGTGGCGCAGAGGAATTTCCCTCTTTTACTACGTGACCGTAGGAGCGCTTACGCTACTGTCACTCTTTTACATGAAGGAGAAGTTTTACCAGTGGGGCCAGTTCTTTGAGTACGCTTCGCAGGTGGGGGCACCTTTGTTGTTCGTGTACTTCCTCTACCGTTCCTTCCGGGAGCAACGCATGCTTCTGGCCATCAAGGTAATGATTGGGCTTACCTTCCTTTGCCACGGCTTGTACGCATTTGGGTACTATCCTCGCCCCGGTGCCTTTGTGGATATGGTGATTAACATTCTAGGAGTGCAGGAGAACTTCGCCCATAAGTTCCTGGTCATGGCCGGGATCATCGACTTTGTGGTGGTGGTCCTTATTTTCATTCCGGGTTTGGCAAAACCCGCCCTGGTGTGGGCTTTTATCTGGGGTACGTTCACCTCCTTAGCGCGCATCGTTGCCAACTTCGATGCTACCTTCTTTGCCAGTACCCTTTCGCAGTGGTGGTGGGAAACCGTACTGCGGGCCTCGCACGCCATCTTGCCTCTGGTGGCTCTGTATATCCAGTATGGCTTGCGGATAGAAAAAGTGAGTACTTGGCTGAAGCGGCCAGGAGCCCAGTCAGCAGGGGCCAAGGAGCTAGTTGCCGGTTGATTGTTGATTATACAAATTTGATGAGCCATAAAAAAAGCACAGGAGAGGTTCCTGTGCCTTATTTTTTCTCACCGAGAAGTGATTCTACATAGCCTCAATTTTTCGGTTGTATGCGGAAGAAAGGGTGGCCTTTAGGCTAGGATCATGGGCCAGTGCATAATCATATGCTTCCTTATATTCTTGAGCTATTCTATTGTTAAGATCAACTCTAACCTGTCGGAAAATTAGATTGTAGGTGTCCACAATGAAGTTTTCATCCTCTAAAACATTGCTTCCTCGGGTTACCTTATTCAAAGGAGTAATATCAAATTGGGGCTGTCCAAATATCTTCAACCGTACGGTAAGTTCAGTACCCTCGGGTTGATTGACAAATCTTCCAGTTACCGATCGATAGAATTGCCATATTACGGAGGTGTTGGAAGGGATATCTGTAAAGCTGGCAGGTATGTCGATCAGGTTAGAGAATAACCTAAAACCATCTCCTTGCAGTTTGGCATTAGGTGGGATGGTAGATTCTGAAGTGAATTCATACATCAATGCCACTACTTTGTTGTTTTGCGGATTCACGGTGCCATGGCCAGCCCAATAATTGAAATTTGGGATCAGCGGGTTTTGGCCGCCATTAGGCTTGTCAGATAATACATCCAGAACCTCCTTTACTGTACTATCCGGTGTAATAGAGGGTGGCATCTGAATGCTCTTACGAAAAAGGTATGGGCCAACCACTTGAAATTGGAGATTGATTGCCATTGGTAAAGGGTTTTTTATTCCTACTCTTTAATTAGGCTTTTCGGTTTCCGCCTCACCAATTCTATCCTATTGATTTTTCCATAGTCCTCGAATTAGTGTTTCCAATTTCACCTCCTTCATAACTAAAGTCTTGAGTCATTTTGCGTGTATTGTTTATTACGTAGAAATACAAACAAATACAATTGCTCCCTTTCTCTTTTTATTCTGTTTATAGAAAAAAAGCATAGAAGTATTTTCATCTTGTTCGCTGAGATTAACCTCCTGTTATGTCATCGCTTGATCCCTTCCTTGCTGTAAAAGATGTTTCTGTTAGTGCCCAGTGGTACCAAACGGTGCTGGGACTGCGTAGGCAGCACGGAGGAGACGCCTTGGCCATCATGACCAACGAGAAGGGGCAGGTGGTGCTTTGCCTGCACCGATGGGGAGAGCATGAGCATCCGAGCCTGACGAACCCTGCCATATCTCCCGGAAACGGCCTGCTCCTCTATTTTCGGGTAGAAAACCTGGAGGAGACCAGGCAAAGGGTGGAGCAGAGGGGATATCCGGTTTTGGAGGATATTCATCTGAATCCCAATTCTTTCAAAAAAGAATTCTCACTCCGGGATCCTGATGGTTATCACTTGACTATTTCGGAGTACCATGAGTACCAGGGGGTGATTTCTGTTGGGGGTGGTGAGCAGAGCCCGCCAAAACCCATTGCTTGAGTATATTCGGCTCTGCTGCCCCCAACCTCCACTCATATAAGGGGTTACTCCATCTGGTTCTTCACCCAATCAGGAAGTACCTGGTAGTTGTATTCGTCCCAAAAAGCGTCGGTGAAGTCGCTCATATATTCTACCGAAAAATCAGTCATAATGGACCTAAGCGGTACTAGTTCCCCATCAGTTGGTACTTCACTCAGGTTGTAAAGCGTGTTGCGTACGTTGTGATACTCTTTTCGAGAATTGATTCGCGTTACGGATTGGAGATAGTATTGCCCGTTTATTCGAGAACAGGTGATTTCTGTGGTGAGCGATTTACCATCAACCTTCCGGTGAATGCCAAAATCCTCTACATCGATAAACAGCGTACCCTTGCTGGGATAAGCCCTACTGTCCGTACGGTAATGAATTTGGTAGCACAAACGGTCATTGATCATGGCGTTGTCCCCAAAGGTAAAAGTGTATTTATATCGATGTCTCCATCTGAAACAATCCTCCTTACTGAGAACTACATTGTCCCAGTTCATGGTGCTCATGGCAATAAGCCGGTGTTCTTTCAAATCCTCTTGGCCTTTTGGCGAATACGCGTTTATCCGGCTTTTGATTAGGCCAATATCCGATTGGTGATTTTTCTTATGCAGTACGTGGCCGGCGTATTCTTCCAGCAGGTGCAGGGTACTATCGAGGCCAAAGTCCATAATTTGAGTGTGAAAAGTGTATTCCACAGGCTCTACGTAATGATTGTCCTCCAGGCGTTGGGCAGCCTTCTTTACTACTTCAGCGGCAGACAGGTCACGAATGATGACCTCCTGTAGTTGCTGGGTTTGGGAAGATAGCGTGACCTGTAGCGTAGGGGTAATTTCGTTACCAGGAATGACCAAACTCTGAAACCCCAGGTGCGAAAAAGTAAGCTGCTCTAGCTCGCCCCGGTATTTGAGAACAAAGCGTCCGTCGGCATTGGTTACGGTACCAAGTTCACCGTCATTGTAAGATACGTGCACGCCAGGAATCCCTTGCTGAAATTCCTCGTCGATGACGGTACCGCTGATTTTTTGGATGGGTTGCGCAAGTGCGAATTGGCTGGCGAGAAGAAAAAATAGGAGGGTGGTATGCTGCATGTGTTCTGCTAGTAGGTGGTGACTCCCAGAGAACAATTATAATGCCATGGGCAATGGAAGGGGGATATTCCCCCGTTCGAACCTTCAAGAATTCGCTGGGGGAGGAGGATCCGTGGCTCCGTTGGGGTTGACTACCGAGTCATCCGTTTTTACCCAATCACCTCCTCTTATAGCGGCTTGGCTTTTAAAATCCAGGGTTGCTGATCCATAAGGAAGTATAGTGACGTCTTTCTTATTTGTACGCATGGCATTCTTTTTATGTACGAATCAATAATGATTTCCCTAAGAGGGGCAGAAACCGTCTAAGATTGGTTTGTGGGTTTACTCACCCTTCGGAAAAACCTGCTGCTGCCGCTTTTCCATTTGCTCGGCAACGGCCTGACCATCCTTGTCTTGTGCCTTTAGCTTTTCCATAATGTTCTCATAACTAGCCTCATCACGGTCCTGACTTAGCTTAAAGACGGTATCCAGTTTGGTTACCTCAATCTCAAAGGCTACGATGGCTGGCATTACCTTCTTTAGGAATTCCTCCGATAGGTTGTCAAAAACGGTGGGAGAATCGGGGTTGTTGTTTTCAAAGTGCATAGAGGTTTTGCGAAGCATATCCTCCAGTGCATCATTTTCCAGAAAAGTGATGGTACCCTTGGCATGCACGCTGGAGTAGTTCCAGGTCGAGGCGGTGTTCTGGTTGGTATACCAGGTGGCGCTCACGTAGGTGTGGCGGCCTGTGAATACGGCTAGCACATTCGGGTTTTGCATCCAGGCTTTGTGGTGATCCTGGTTGCGCATCATATGGCCCATCAGGTATTGCTTGCCCTCACGCTCCTCCAGAAATAGGGGGATTTGGGTAGCTACAGGTTGCAGATCGGCATTGACCCCAGACATGAAAGCGAAGGGGAATTGGGTGATAAAGTCACGGATGACCTGTGGGTCATGCTCCTTATGATGGGGTAGGTTGTACATGGGGGCAAGCTAAAATAAAAGAATGGGTTGCGCCACCCGCCTAAGGAAATTGCTGATCTGCCATCGCCAATTGGGAAATGAGGTAGGTAGATTACCAACTCTTAACTCGCTAACTCCCTCAAAACTATTTACCTTTTTGGCCCACAAAATTAATGCTACCCATGGGTATTTTTTCAAAGCTATTCGGCAACCAAAAACAGGATTCGTCTCCTGAGGATGAGTCACCAGTGATCTACGTTGAGCAGGACGAAAGGATGGAGCGGGCCTCTGAGGAGGCGCGGAGTACCTTCAAGTACTTTTGGCGGGAGCTGTACTGGGAGAATCGGAGGATTATCAAAGCCCATGATTTTGCCATGGTGAAGTTTCCTTTCATGCAGACTTTTTCGCGGCAGAAGGAACCCGTGGTAGAACATATGTGGGTCAACAATATCAATTTTGATGGAGAACTCATCAGTGGAGAACTTGCCAATGCTCCGCATCAGCTAACCAACATTAAGCAGGGGGCTACGGTGATGCGTCCGTTGGACCTGCTGGGCGACTGGATGTTCTCGGTATTGGGTAAAACCCACGGCGGATTTAGTGTGCAGGAACAGCGCCGGCAGATGGATGCCCAACAGCGCAAGGCGCACGATGAGGCCTGGGGTCTGGATTTTGGAGACCCTGAGGATGTCCTAATCGTCTACAAGCAAAAAGAAGAGCCCGATAACCTGGGGGAGCACCCCATGAGCAAGAACATGGAGGAAAAGGTGCGCGAGTTTCTCGTAAACTATCCGGACGAGATCACCCACGTTGACGAACTGGGCCAAACGATGTTGCACCGGGAAGCGATTGCGGGCAACTTGACCGCCGTCCGGATTCTTTTGGAAAAGGGAGCGGATAAATCACTCCGCTCCCAAAGTGGTAAAACACCCCAAGCGTATGCCCAAGCCATGGGCTGGGAGCACCTAGAGGGTATTTGGTAGATTGTAAGTAGGGAGGCAGAGTATTTACCGCCTCCCTTCAGGCTCATTATCTTCTGTATGCCTCTGACTTGAAGTAGTCCTGTAAATGCCGACTCCCGGTGGCGGGAGCTACGTTATGTCCTCCCATGGCGGTAAGAAAAAACTCGAGGGGGCCGTAGGTCTTAGGACTGGTGAAGGTACGGGCACCCCAGATGGCTAACCGCCGGGTCCAGTCGGGCAGGTGCGTAATGCGGACAGGCTTTTGCCAGGCTAGCAGGGCCAGGGCAGCCAGTTCGTTGTGGCTAAGGGTATCCGGTCCGCCTACGGTGACCTCCCGCGCTCCCGCTTCCATGGCCTCCACACAGTATTCGGCAAGGTCGGCGCCGTGAATGGGGTTAAGTCGAAATTGTCCGTCGCCAAACAGGTAGACCCGCCCACGCTTGGCCATGTCCAGGAAGTCACCCATGTCCGAAAAGAAGCCGTTGGGCCGGACGATGGAGTGCTGAATGCTGGCTGCCTTCAGCTCGTCTACAAACCGTTCTTTGGCCTCAAAAATCTTCAGGTGCCGCAGCTGATCTCCACCAATAGCGGATACATACTGGAAAGCAGCAACGCCGTCGGTCAAAGCCTGCTGAAGCAGGTTGGCATTGCCCTGGTAGTCCACGTCCATATACGTAAGGCCGTCCTTTTGCCGGGTGATGCCCACCGTGGAGAATACCCAATCGATGCCTTGGGTGACCCCCTTCAGTGTTTCGGGCTGGGTGATCTGGCCTACGAACACCTCATCCACCATTTCGAACTGCTCTCTTTGGCTTTCCTGGCGTACCAATACGCGTACCCAATAGCCTCGTTTTTTTAGCTCTCGGACCAGATAGTGGCCCAAATAGCCGGTAGCTCCGGCTACCAATACTTTCTTGTTGCTCATGTTTTTGTCCTTTTGTGCAAAGGTCGAGCAGGGGAGGGAGAATGCTCTTGACGATCGTCAAGAAGGTAGGAGCCAACGCAATTGCCATGGAAACAAGTAATCGCATAGCCTATGCGTTCGAGTTATAACCAGTGGGATGTAATAAATCTGAGTCGCGGCAGCGACTTTGGATCTATGAAAGTCGCTTTTTGTGCACCCGGGCTTTGATGCGGCTGAGGGTCTCAGGCGATACGCCCAGAAAGGATGCAATGTACTGCTGAGGAACGCGCTGGAAAAGCTCCCCTTGGGTATCCA
Organism: Cytophagales bacterium; assembly: GCA_003454975.1. Taxonomy (GTDB): domain Bacteria; phylum Bacteroidota; class Bacteroidia; order Cytophagales; family Cyclobacteriaceae; genus DMST01. The sequence continues at coordinate 8,182 of DMST01000083.1, forward strand.
GGAACTCTACGTACCGTTGTTCGGCAGACTTGGTGATGAATGAAGCTAGCAGTCTCTGGTAGGTGATCAACTCGTCCTCTACGGCAATGCGCGCCAGGATTTCGAACTTGGGCGAAGCCAGCAGCAGTTTTTCGATGGCGGGTTTGGTGAGGATGTACAGCTCAGTGTCCTCTATGGCCTGGTAGCTTTCACGGGCCGGCACGCCAAAGGTGTAGCTCTCCCCCGCACAGATGAATTTGCCTTCAGTATAGAAAAAGGCCGTCTTGTCGTTGCCCTCCACGTCATAATACAGCCGTACACAGCCTTTCACCAAGAAGTACAACTCTTCGGCTACCTGGCCTTCGGAGAAAATAACCTCGTGCTTGCGGTAGCTCTGCTTCACCACGGCTTGTCGCAGCCAGTTTCTTTCTTCTGGGTTGAGCGGGACATACGTGTTGATGGGCTCGATGAGTTCATCCATGATGCAGTATGTATGGGATGCGAGCCCAAAAATAGGTGGAGTTGGACTTTCGCTCAAGGCTTAGACAAACGAAAGCTTCTTCCAGAAGATCACCTTGTCATCGCCTTCGCTCCAGAAGTCGCGTAGGGTGGCTTCGTGCGTGTAGCCCAGGTTGAGGTAGAACTTGCGGGTGAGATCGAACTCTTTGGTGCCGGAGGTTTCTACAATCAGGATGCGGGCTTGCCTTTCGCGTAGCACGGCTTCTACCTGCTGCATGAGGGCGCGCCCGAGGCCTTGGCCTTGCAGGGTTTCCAGTACGCCGATGGCGAGTAGGTTATACGTGCCTTCGGTAAATTTTTCGGGTACGCAGTAGGCAATGCCTATGGGCTGGCTGTTTTGCAGGCTGGTGAGCCAAAACTCCTCACTGTCAGGGTTTTGGAGGTAGTCGCTCATCATACCTTCCAGGTATTCCGAAGGAAATAATCCGCTGGAATCGACGACTGCTTTGAGGCCCTCTATATCCTCCTTCGTTGCTTTTCTGATTGTGTTCATGGCTTACCCATTGGTGTTGCGTCCGACTGCAAACTTAGGCCTCTTCAGAACCCGGGCCTTGTACGGTTCGGCTATTGTAGGCAAAGGATGGGTTGACACCTAGCATAGACTTGAAGGCCTTGCTAAAGTGGGGCTGGTCATGAAAACCGGACTGGAACAGGGAGGCCAATAGGTCTTGAGAGGAATGAAGGTGCTGTTGTATCGTGGCGCGGAGCCGGCACCAGAGCAAGTACTTCTTCAAGGAGATACCGACCTCCTGCTTGAAAAGGTGCGAAATGCGGCTGCTGGACAGGTGTACCAACTCGCTCAGTGTCTCCAACATATGCTCGTAGTCGAGGGTGTGGGTACCCAGATACCGGACTACCGTTCGAACCCTGGGTTCGTAGGCATCGCCCAGGGATCTCGCCGAGAGTTGGGCGGAGATGGCCTGCAGCAAGGCTGGCCCCTCGGTACGATCAGCGCTGGTAAACCAGCCGGAGGTGAGGGGAATGCCCATGCTTTGCAGGGTACGAAGGACCGGGCCTCGATGGTGCTCCACGAGTGCGGTATGTAGCAGTACGCCTTCTGCCGTGACGGCGTGCGGCACATTGGCATCGATGACCGCTAGGCGTAGGTTGGCGTAGGTTCCCCCTTCGGTAGCGAGGGTAAAGGTGCCCCGCTCCGTATAGAGAAGCTCCTGCGCCGGGTGGGCGTGCAGTTCGGTGTGCAGCTCTTCCAGCCGAAATTGGTAGAGACCCTGCTCGGGGCTGAACTCTAGTACCTGCATAACAACAATGATAAGGTGAATGGAGGAAAACTGCATGGATCCTCAAGCGTGAGCGAGATGCTCGAACCCGTTTATTATTTTCCGCGTGAGGGATAGAGCGGTTGTCTGAGCTCTCCCGCACCGTACCCTTCGAGTCATCCCGCAAGGCGGGACCTCAGGGTACGGTGCGGGAAGCGAGCCGTGAAAGCCCGACCCTGCTAGTGGGCTGAGGCGAACCGTAGGTTCGAGACTCGAAGTCCACTTGCGGGGACACTCCCCAACCTTTCTCCATCTTACCTCAAGTAAAATATTCACTTTCCGGGGTAGAATGAGAAAATTCCGGCCTGCAGTTCAGGGATTCCTTTCGTACGGTTCAGGTCAGTTCTCTGCGGATTGAGGGGTACAACCACGGCCAAAGGGGTGGTGGAATAGTCCTTAGTACCAGAAACAATCAAAGGAATACCCATGCAAAAGAGACTGATTTCGAGAATAAGTGCCCTTCTGTTGGCTGGACTAGCCTTCGCTGCCTGCGACAACGAGATGGAAGAGGAAGAGCTCACCTCGGTGGTGAGTGCAGCACAAGACGACGCTGACCTGAGCACCTTAGTAACCGCACTCACCCAAGCAGATTTGGTAGGTACTCTGAGTGATGATAATGGAACCTTCACGGTGTTTGCTCCTACCAATGCGGCTTTTACGGCTGCCGGTATCGACTTGACTGCTATTTCTGATGAAGACCTTACGGCCGTGCTTACTTACCACGTTCTGAACGCGCAAGTACTTTCTACCGAACTGACGGCGGGTGAGGTAGCTACTCTGAATGGCGCTGTTGTAACGGTTGATTTGACAGACGGTGTGATGATCAACGATGCTACCGTGGTAGAGGCGGACATTACTACCGACAACGGGGTGATTCATAAAATTGATAGGGTTTTGATGATTCCTGAGGAAGAAGAGCCAAGCTCCATTGTGGACGTAGCCGTAGCAGCTAGCACTGCAGCTGAGCCTCAGTTTACGGCTTTAGTAGCTGCCCTAAGCAAAGTACAGAACGACCCTGAGGGTGCGGCCTTGTTGGATGTATTGGGCAACCTGGAAGAAGACTTTACGGTATTTGCTCCTACTGATGCGGCTTTTGCTGCTCTGTTAGACTTTTTGGGCGCAGCTAGTGTAGACGAAGTTGAAACTAGCCTGTTGCAAGATGTATTGTTGTACCACGTAGTAACGGGCTCGGCGATTACTTCTGATATCTTAGCATCAGGCAGGGTAACCAGCTCGCTGGCCGGACAGACCTTTGAGGTGGACGCCACGGCGCTCACCATTGATGATGCGGGTACTATTGATGCGACTAATATTGTAGCGGAGTTAGTAGACATCACTGCTGACAACGGGGTGATCCACGGTATCGATAAAGTGATTTTGCCTGCTCGCTCTATCATGGATTTGGTGAACTTCAACGAGGAGTTCTCTACCCTAAAAGCGGCACTAGAGACCGCCGAACTCACGGGTACTTTGGCTGATTTGGAAGCTGACTTTACTGTGTTTGCGCCTACTAACGACGCTTTTGCTTCGTATCTTGATTTTGCCAATATCTCTGCGGCCGACTTGCTAGCAAGCCCCGCTTTGGCTGATATTCTGCTGTACCATGTAGTGGGCGGCACGGTACTTTCCACGGATCTAAGCAACGGCTTTGTGGAGACGGTAAATGGTCAGGCAGTGCGTGTAGACTTGAGTGATGGAGTAGGGATCATTGATGTGCTGGCAGACTATGACGACGCTACGGTGGCGGTAGCCAATCTGACGGCAGGTAACGGAGTGGTACACATTATAGATGAGGTCTTGGTACCGGAAACTGCCAACGATGTTGTGGATTTGGCCATCGCTACTCCTGACCTATCTACGCTGGTAGATTTGATCGACAATTATCCTGATCTGCTGGCTACACTGCAAGGTGATGATGCCAACTTTACGGTGTTTGCACCCACGAATGCGGCTTTCGAAGCCATCTCGGAGGTAACGGAGACTTTGACAGCAGATCAAATTCTGGAGGTACTACAATACCACGTCATTTCTGGCGAACGGGTGTTTAGCACCGATCTATCGGATGCCCTGCAGCCTGCTATGGTAAACACAGAAACCATCACCATCAACATTGGTGCAGACGGCACGGTGACCATTTCTGACCAAGATGCCAATAACACGGATGCTACCGTAACGGCTACGGACGTACAGGGTATCAATGGGGTGGTACATATTATCAATCAGGTGTTGATTCCTGAATTGTAAACACATTTTTGCTTGTGTTTAGTTAGGTATGGGGATGACTCTCTTTGGTGAGGGCATCCCTTTTTCATTTTCCGAAGGCTATGTTCAATTACCGGTACCGATACTTATACATTCTTCTACTGGCGGCCTATTCGTTTTTCAATATACTGGTGCTCAATGGTGACCGCTTGTACACGGTGGGCCTGCCTTGGTACGAGTTGCTCCCCATCGTATTGGTTCAAGTAACTCTGATTTGGGAAGCAAACCGACTGATAGGTAAGCATTGGGCGAGACGCGTACCTGCCCACCCGCTGGCAGTGCAGTTCGTACTCAGTATTGCTTGGGTATTTTTGCAAGCGTTTCTCTCGGTAGAGCTCACCTATGGTCTGCTGGGCGATCCGTACGGCAATGTATCGGGCAATTTTCGACTTTCGCTAGCCTTTACGTTCCGCATCAATCTGTTCTTAAACAGTGTAAACGCCATTGTGTACTTCAACCACAAGTACCGGGAGGAACGACTGGCGGCCGAGCAGTACCGTACCCAAACGGCGCAGGCCCGACTCACCGTGCTGGCCAACCAGATCAGCCCGCACTTCTTCTTCAACAGCCTCAACGTACTCACGGAGCTCATTCGACAGCAGCCCCCCAAGGCAGAGTCCTTTGTGCAGAAGTTGGCCTCCGTCTACCGCTACAGCCTGCGCTTTCACCAAGAGGAACTGGTGACGCTACAGCAGGAAATGGAGATTTTGCAGGAATACCTGGCGCTTTTAGAAGTGCGTTTTCAGGATTCGCTGCAAAGCGAGATTGCGATAGATCCTGCCGAGAAAGAAAAAATGCTGCCTCCATTATCCATGCAAATGCTGGTAGAGAATGTAGTGAAACACAATGCCGCAACCCGCATAAAGCCTTTATCCATCAGAGTTTTCACCGACGGGTCAGCCGTGGTGGTAGAAAATACCTTACGTCCCAAACGTGCCCCAGAGGCCAGTACGGGCATTGGCCTCAATAACATTCGGGAACGATACGAGTTCTTAGGGGAAACGATTGCGGTAGCCAAAACTGATACCCATTTTTCGGTAAGGCTGCCACTAGTTGACCCCTAGAAGATGCGTGTAGTAATTTTCGAAGACGAGTATTTATCTACCCAGCGATTGACCCAACTGCTCCTGCAGCAAGCCGAACCGGTAGAGGTTGTAGGAGAGGCCCAATCTGTAGAAGAAGCCCTGACGGTATTAGACTCAGAACCTGATCCCGATCTTATATTTTGCGATATACAGCTGGCTGATGGCCCCAGTTTTGATCTGTTTAGCCAGCGGTCTGTTACTCAGCCCGTTATCTTTACCACTGCTTATGATCAGTATGCCCTCCGTGCTTTTGAGGTAAACGCGGTGGATTATCTACTGAAACCCATCGATCCTGATAAGCTCAACCGTGCCCTAGAAAAGTACCGACAATTCAATCCCCAAACGGTAGAAAAGCTAGACCACCAATTAGTGAACCGACTGGTAAATGAACTCACACCGAAGGCTTACAAGCATCGGTTTTTGGTGAAGATGGGGGCCCGGTTTCAATTCAAATCCGTGAACGAAGTAGCCTATTTTTATGCTGAGGGCAAGACTGTTTGGTTGGTAGATAATGTGCGGGGGCAGAAATTCCTGATTGATGCCAGTTTGGAAAAACTAGAGCAGGAGCTGCTCAATCCTCAGCACTTTTTTAGGATCAACCGCAGTGTGATTATCCACCTGAATGCCCTCACGGAGATCAAAAATTATCCCAATAGCCGCCTAAAGGTGAGCTTTCAAGTGCCAACGGAACAGGACATTGTGGTGGCCCGCGGTCGGGTTTCGGCCTTCAAAGCTACCCTGGATACGTGAGGCGTTCTTAATCCTTGAGCTCCATGTGTAAAATAGGATAGGGCTTACCTGTTCCGTCCTTCTCTGAGCGACTCACTACAGCAAAGCCCTGCTTTTGGTAGAAGCCCACGGCTTGCGGATTCTGCTCGTTCACGTCCACTTTCGAAACGCCCAAATTCTGGATGGCTACCTGCAGCAATTGCTTGCCCAAGCCCTGACCAAAGGAGCCTGGATGCACGAACAGCATCTCCAGATTACCCTCAGCTACTCCGCTGAAAGCTAATAGATTGCCTTCTTCGTCTTTGATGCATCGCAATTCTACAGCATCCAGGTATTGCTCAAGAATCAGCGGCTTGAAGTACTGAATGTTCTCCTCAGTAAGGAAGTGGTGGGTCGCCCGCACGGAGGCCTCCCACACCTCGGTGATGGCGGGGTAGTCAGCGGTAGAAACGGTCTGGATAGGGTAGGTCATGGCGGCCTATTTTGTGTAACGGGGGCAAAGGTAGGACACAGGCCCTGATTTTCTGAAGGCAGGAGCGGTTGCCTACATACAGAAGATCTCGGGCGTGAACGTAAAGCTGGGCGGTACTCTGCCAGGTGTTTTCCCCATCCCAATTGAGGACTTGATTATACCGTACTACACTTCAAGGAAAAATATATCGACTAAGGAAAGGTTATATTCATACCCCTATCCTTGGCTTTATGCGACTTCTTATTCTCCTCCTTCTTTTCTTTTGCTTCTCCTCGGCCCTGACTGCCCAGGAAAACCCTCGGTTGATTCACGTATTTGTGGCCTTGGCCGACAATGAATACCAGGGCATTGTGCCGGTTCCTGGTTCCTTGGGCGATGGTGACCGACCGAGCAGAAATCTCTACTGGGGTGCGGCGTATGGCATACGAACGTATTTTGGGCGAGCCGAAGAATGGGAATTGGTGGCCGATTTGGAAACCTCAAATTCCAAGATCTTGGATCGGGTGCTTTTCAAACATCGGAAAAGTGGTACTTATCTGTTGGCAGATGCTTACGAAGGGAAGTACATCCGGGGGTGTACTGAGGATTTCCTCAAGGCCTGCAATGGCCAAAACCCGGAACGGATCGTCGCACCATTAGTGCACTTGGAGTTTGGCGGTGGTGCGGATTTGCTGGTTTATGTGGGGCACAACGGACTGATGGATTTTGAAGTATCGGTGGAGTATGAGCCGGTTCCGTCTGGTCACGGAAGAGAAGCAATTTTACTGGGTTGCTACACCCAATTCTATTTCGAGGGAGAAATGGAGGCGGCACAGGCGCATCCCTTGCTTTGGACTACGCATCTGATGGCCCCAGAGGCTTATTCGCTGCACGCAGCGATGGAAGGCTGGATACGTGGGGAGTCGGACGAAGCCATTGATGAGCGAGCCGCCCAGGCATATCATCAGTACCAAAACTGTGGAATTCGGGGTGCCCGAAATTTATTTGCGACCGGATATGCTAAGTGAGCTGGAGCTCTTTGGCCTTTCTACGAAGGCGGCAAATAAAAAACCTCCCCCCTGTGGGGAGAGGCTTTCAACTACACTTCTATTATATGATAGCTTAAAATTACAATTGTTCTACGGTTTTCCGAAATGTAGGCGGAATTTCCTCCCGTAATCGATGGATTTGTTGGTTTCTGGGATAAATCCGCCTAATTCAGGGTCGACTTTCGCCCAAAATATGCTTCAGCTCTTCTGCCGGAAGCCCGGTGATCTGCGAAATTTCGTCCAAGGGCAATCCCTTCTCATGCAGCTTATGAGCCACTGCTTGACGTTCCTGAATCAATCGTTGCTCGGCCTTTTGCTGCTCCTCTAGCCGGGTAGCTACCACCATGGATTCGTATATGCTAGCCTGATAGGAAAGGTCCTCCATGTAGGCATCGTATTGCCGACGGTCCTCTTCGGAAAGCTTCATTACATCTAGCTCCTCGGCTGCACGGGCTAGCCCCTTAGCAGAAAACCGTTCGGGCAAGGCTTCGTGCTTGAAGAAATACATCCATTCGTCTAGTGTACTCTTCGCTACATCATCGAATTGGTTCACTTTCAAGATGAAGTATTCAGGAAATAGCTCGTAGGTTTCACTTACCTGAAATAGGTTTTGCTGCGTTGGGCTAAGCTGTAGTGTATCCTGGCGGTTGATACCGACAAATTGAGTGGTGCCCTTGTAGATGTAATCTTCTCCTTGGGCAAAGTCAAAGAAAACGATGGCTACCACAATCACCTTTTTGATGTTACGGTAGGGCATCCCCTGGTCCAGCGAGCTCACCGCCAATTTAGCGGCCCCAAAATGGATGCGCTGCATAAAATCCTGCTCGGTGTCGTTTTGTACCTCAATCAGAATCTGCTGGCCTTTGCTGTCCTCAATGAGGACATCCACTCGGTTTTGCTTGTCTTTCTCGTTCTCCTTGTTGCTTTCACTTTCGAGCAAAGAAAGAATCTTCAGGTCCTCTCCCAATAGCTCAGAAAGAAAACCCTCCAGGATATCGTAGTTAGCTTTGTTGCGTAACAAGCGCTTCATCGCCCAATCAAACCGAATGAGTTTCTTCCCTTGCATGTCACAAAGATAGACAAAAGGCAGGTTCAGGCATTATGGTTATACATTGAGAAGCACTATGTCTCGATTTGATCGATTAATTCTAAAAACTGATTAGCTGAGACAACTTGAATGGGAGGAAAATCTACAGAATGTAGTAAATCAAAATGGCGATCGTTAGTCACTAAGTAATCGGCGTTCGCGGCAACGGCACAATCAACAAATTTATTATCGTCAGGATCGTTCATGATCAATCCCCAATGATAATAAACCTGGGTAGACTCTATATTGGGTAATGCCCATATTGCGTTTAGGATGTTGGTGCTAATTTGAGGGCTCATTTTTGCCTCCAAAATCTCTCCATACTCCATCAAAATCTCATTAGAAACTGCCAGAGAGAATCTATTGGCCCTCAGGGCATTTAGTATTGGACGGAATTTGGAAGCTTTAGGAATGGAGATGAGTAGTACATTAGTATCCAGTACTACTTTCATTCTGGGGTATATTTTGTACGCATATGTTCTTTAGACCACTCATTTATTTTTTTGTCGCCCCATCCTTTTTCGTCAAATAGCTCATCCACTTCTTGATCTGCTTGGTCAAAAAAGTAATCAGAAAGCATGCGTTTGATGTCCATTAGCTGCTCATCGCTCACCTTATTGCTGAATAGTTTAATCAATTCAAGCTGAAGCTTAGTAAGTTTTTGTACGGGTTCCATAAGCAAGCATTTACCTTAAAAACGGCTAAATTCTGGCCGCCGTTCTATAAAGAAATGAATTTTATTGATATCAAGCTCCAATAAAAAACCTCCCCGCAAGGCGAGGAGGCTTTTTGTACTACACTTCTAGTAATGGATCAATTCCTTTAATAATCTATTGCTTTACAAATCGGATAAGTGCTTTACGGCTGTGGAGTAGGTATAGACCGCTTTTTAGCTGACTCACGTCTACGCTTAGGCCTGTGCCTCTCATCATCTCCATGCCCTTGCTATCGTAGATCACGAACTCGAAGTCCTCGTCTACGCCTGAGATATGCAGGCGATCCGCCACTGGGTTAGGGTAGAGGCTAATGGCAGGAGCGTCGAACTCACCAGCTAGCTCAGCCATGGCTTTGCCACCGCGAGCGGCAGTTGCCGACCAGTTGAGCGCGCTGTTGATGCTGGCGCTGCCGTGCAGCCAACCGCTCTTGGTGATCTCGCTTACCCAGTTGCTCTCTACGGTGCTGTTGGACTGAATGCGTCCGTCGCCCCAGTAGCCTTGCTCATAGGGGGCATCCCACAGCCCTTGGGTATCCCAGTCGGCATTGATGAAGGTCACGCCCTTGATCCCGTCGTCGTTGGCGTAGATGTAGTCGAAGAAAGGCTGGAACCACTCGTTCCAAATCTGCGTGCCCGACTTGCTCACGGTATTGCCTCCGGCACCGCCGTCCCACACCGTGGAGATGTTGCTGTTGGTACCAGCGCTGAGGTCGTAGCCTTGGGGGGTAGACTCACAGATCATCACGGGCTTGCCCTTGCTGCGGGCCAGCGATACCAACTCATCGGCTAGCTGCCGCTGCGTAGTCACAGTGCTGCCCACGGTAGCCTGCTCATCGGGCAGCAAGAACCAACTCATGCCGAACCAGTCTACGTAGTCGTCGCCGGGGTAGTAGTCCAGTAGAGGCTCCTGACCGCCGTCTATGATGTCATCGATGGGCGAGGTGGATGATTGCCATACGTAGGCCACGTTGGTGACGCCGTTGGCGCGCAGAATGTCCACCATACGCTGGTAGGCGCTCACGTAGCTGGCCTGGTTGTACTGGTTCCAGGCACCGTCAAACTCGTAACCAATGCGCAGGTAGAAAGCCGTGTTGGGATGCTCCTTAAAGAAATCGCCCATGTGGCCGATCTGATCGTCCAATGCACCGGAGTTGATCTGGTCCGTTTGGTCTACCAAGTACAAGCCAATTTGCACGGTAGATTCGCTGAATCCGACCGCATTGCTGTAGGCATTCAGTGGTCCGCTACCCCAGTTCACATCCTGCCCAAAGGGTTGCTTGGTTTCGGTGAAACCGAGGGCTCCGTAGAAGTTGGAGGTCAGCACACCCGCCAGATTTACAGAGGTGGCGGTACCGCCCGGTGTGGGGCAGCTGGCACATCCGCTGATGTATTCGCTTACCGACTGCAGGTCTTGGCCAATGAAGAGAATTTTGTCCCCGTTGGTAGGCTGCAAGAAGGCTACCTCGCCACTGCCTCCGCTGGTAGGCACGGTGGCCGAAGCGGTGTTGGAGTAAGCGGAGAAGTTGCCTGCATCTTCGGCCCGTACGCGGTACGCATAGGTTACGCCTTCGGCGGCCGTGTTGTCCGTGTAGCTACTTACGCCCGTGCCTACGGAAGCAATCTCACTACCGTCCCGCTCTATGCGGAAGCTATCCTCGCCCGTGCTGTTATCCGTCCAGCTCAGCGCAATGGCACTGCCACTCACGGTAGCCGTTAGGTTGCTGGGGGCGGCCACTTGAGTAGGAGGACACGTATTGGGGCAAGAACCACCGCAGTCAACGCCCGTCTCGTCGCCGTTTTGTACACCGTCCGTGCAGGTAGGTGCGGGAGGGGGCGTGCTGCTACCGCCGTTGAGTTGCGAGAACAGGCTGGGCCCACCGTTCAGCCAGCGGCCGTTGCCTAGCTCGCTGGCCCATTGGCTAGCTATGTAGCTGTTGGTTTCAATCCGGGGATCGCCCCAGAAACCGTTACCCGCATCGGGCCAGGTCCATTGGGGTTGGCTTTGCCAGTCGGCGTTGATGTACGCCACTATCCGCACAATGTCCTCGTTGCCGTACACGAAAGGCAGGAGCTGATCTTCCCAGAATTGCTGCCAGACCTCTTGCGAGGTCAGGCTGGTGGGACTGCCAGGATTATCGAACGGATGGAAGGTGTTCTGGTCCAACTCGTAGTACTGCGCTGACACCTCACTCATCATGATGGGGATGTCTCGCTGGCGGGCAAAATCGAGCAAGAAATCCAGGTTAGGCTTGTTGAAATTCTCGTCGAAGAAGAAGAACGAGAGCCCCACGTAGTCCACGTAGGCATCACCAGGGTACCAGTTGGGTATGCT
>DMST01000044.1 GCA_003454975.1 Cytophagales bacterium
AGCCGCACCTGGTACGGGCCCGCTTGGGATCGCTTTATCCAAGTATTGGAGGCTGCAGGGGGTCACTACTGGGCCAGGTTTCACGAACGCTTCTTTTCCGCAGAGGCATCCATTCCGGTGGAAGAAGCCCTCCAACGTATCCTGGAAACTCCCAAGGAAATCATGGCACAAGGGGCAGCGGCCGTAGGGCATCACTGGGAACGCATAGAAACACAGGGGGGCAAGGGCAAGCACCTCAACGAAGCCCGACTGCTGATCCTGGGAGATAAGGGAGCGGGCAAAACCACTCTGGCGCGAAAGCTGGTAGATCCTGAGGCTGAACTACCCGAAGAAAAAGAAAGCACGACCGGCGTAGATACCTCCCTTTGGGACTTTGAAGGGGACGAGTTGCGCGTGCGGATTTGGGACTTTGCCGGGCACGCCGTCACCCATGCGGTGCACCGCTTCTTCCTCAGCGAACGCTGCCTCTACGTACTGGTTTATGACGGCCGCACGGACAATACCCAGCGGCTCTACTACTGGCTCGACCATATGAAGAACTATGGAGGTGACTCAGAGGCCATTCTGGTGGTCAACCTCAAGGACCCGCATAGGCCGGACCTGCCTATTTACTCGCTACAAGAACAATACAACCTAAGAGCAGTCTATTGGCTCAACTTAGGGAAGGATACCGATACCTTGGAAACCCTCCGCACGGATATTCACGCCTATATCAAGGACCACCCCGCCTGGAGTAAGCAGGTGATCGGATCGGCAGACTATCAGGTAAAGGCCCGGCTGGAGGAAATCTTTGAAGGAACCGCCGGGCAACCGAAGGAGCATCTTGCCATGGAAGACTTTAGAGACCTAGCGGCTGAATATAAGGCGGAAGAACCAGAAGAATTGCTGCAAGCACTCCATGCCCTGGGCATTAGCTTTTGGTATCCCAAGATTGAGGGCTGCGATACCCTGATCTTGAACCCCGACTGGATCACCGACGGGGTGTATGCCATCGTGAACTGGCTGGCCAACCAAAGTAAGCACGGCCTCAAACTGACTGACCTAAAGAAGGTCTTTAACAAAAACCACTTTGACCGATATCCCGAAAGCAAACACCGCTTTCTTTTCGATCTGGTAAAAAGCTACGAGCTAGGCTTTCAGCGCGTGGGGGATAAATACTTGGTGATTCCACACCTGCTGCGGGAAGACCGACCCAAGGTTTTGCCCGAGTTCCCCATGGGGGAGAGCCTTTTGGTGCGCTACCAGGCGGAGTTTGCCCTGCCGCCGCATACGCTCTCTCGCTTTATTGTGCGGCATCACCGGGTCCTGGCAAAAGAGGCTGACGGCTCCCCCATCATTTGGCGGTACGGCGCGGTACTCACCAACGGGGAGGGTACCGAGGCACTGGTCCGGCAAATTGACCGAAGGATTGATATATCGGTAAAGGGGCCGGATGCGGTGAGCTTTTTGGAGGTGCTGCGCAAGACCCTCAACGATCTGTTTAAGCAACTGCAAAGCCAAAAACCGGACCTGCTGTACCGCGTGAAGCGCTTTGGGGAGCTGCCCGAGGAAGTAGAGGAGCGCAACCCCATCTGGATGAAGGACCGCCAGGTATTGGGCTACGCCCAAAACAACCAGCCCTACTTTGATGAGGTAACGGGCCAGCCCATTCCGCTGCAGCAAACGGTGCAGCACTTCAACGTGACTAATGGCAACCTCATTGCCGGGAACACGGACTTCCGGTACCAACAGCAAACGTTCAATTTCCAAGACTGCAATATCAGCCTGCAAGGTGACCTGACGGAGCTCACGGACAAGCTGACCAAGAGCGGCGCGGCCGAGGAAGCCGAGGACCTGAAGGAGCTGCAGGAAACGCTGGAGGCAGCGGAAACCCTGCAGGACCCCAAGCAGGTGCGCAAGAAGCTGGGCTCGCGCTTCGAGCGGTGGTTCCAGGAGCTGGAAGAGGAGGAGAGTACGCTGAACCAAACGGTGAAGAAGGTCCGTAAGGGCGTGGAGGTAGCCCAGCGCATGGCCAAGGGCTACAACGACATCGCCCAGTGGGCGGGCCTGCCGCAGGTGCCCACCCCCTTACTAGGAAAGGCCGGGAAGTAAAGGATACCGTTTCTCCTGTTTTCCGCGTTGAGGCACCCAAGAAAGAGTTGCGGCTGCTTAAAATGCACAAGCCACTGAGAAATTACTACCGAGTACCCCCTCCTATTCTTTGTAGATCTTGTGGGTTTCTACCTGATCCTGGTAGTAGGTTACTTGCAATAGGTAATATCCACGAGGCAAGTTGCCCAAGTTGAGAGCGGCCTGGCCAATGAGATCGCCCGCAAGCACCTCTTGCCCCGCAGTCGACAGCAGGCGATACGTATAGGGGGCCGAGCTACCCGGTCGCAGTTGCACAGCGTCATGTACCTGGGTAGGGTACACCGACATCCAGGAATCTGGGGAATCTTCAAGACTTGTGACCGCATTTTCTTCAGCAACTAATACCTCTACATACAGGTCCGTAAAACAACGCTTGTTGAAGTAGATATACAGGTAGTTATCCATAGTACCGGACTTGTCCCACCGGACGGTATAGGGCCCTAGCCCCTCCCCTGATAGTACAGTAAAGGCTGCATAATCAGGCTCGTTATACCATTCTTGCCCAGAGCCTACCGTATGCTCGGCAAAGTGCCAATGGAAATCACCCTCGGGAATCTGAGGCCCTTCGTAGGTAATGATGCTGGTACCGCCTATCTGAGTCTCAGAGTTATCGACGGTTAGGCGCGCGTTTCGCAAATCTATTTGTTCGAACTCCACCGTTTCTACGTACAGATTGAAGGTGGAAGCCACCACTCTAATTTGGTAGGTTGCCCCTGGAGTCAGGGTGTCGGGTAACAAAAGGGGATCGCTGGCACCGCCGGCCCTCAGCGTACCCAGCACACCTGGGGCACCCAACTCATCGTCTCGTCGTAACAATTCTACCCGGAAGGTTTCTTGGGTAAGGGGGGCAGCGGGGCTAATATCTACCGAGGCAGTGACCACATGGCAAGCGAAATATTCATTTCTGCTAATGGAAATATTTCCCGTGTAGGGCAGCAGGGCTACATCGGTATAGAGGCTTTCGTAACCTTCCGACTGATCAAGGTTCCCGTCGGCATCCTGCTGAACGGCCGTGATTACGTAGTCCTTGTCCAGGCGGAGGCTTTGGTGCTGATAGGAACCCACCCGGCCAACGGCTTCGATGAGCCTATACACATTCCCGGCCTCTTCATAGATGTTATAACCGACCGTCTCTTCAGAAGGGCTTGGCTGCCATACCAGCGTAACCTGTTCGTTTTGGTACCCTTTATAGAGATCCTGAGGAGGGGCTATTGGCTCCACGGGCAATTGATAGTCATCAGGAAAAAAACTTGTGGGCTCGGTGAGAAAATTCTCAAATACCACCGGTCCATAGACCCACTTATCGTAGAAGTCGTAAATAGTCTCGGCAATCGCTACCGAGTCGGTAGTGCCCCAGTAGTTGCCGCGGGCATCAATCTCGGCTGATCCTCTTTGGTAGATGGACCACCGCTCTGCGTACACCAGATTGGAATGTGAAATGCGTATGGCGGTACCTATGGCCTGGATGGAAAACTTAAACCCGAGAATGGTGCACGAATCTACTTGTGCCCCAAAATTTGCCAAGATCGCCTCTCCGGTGTTGTACGGATTTTCAAAAAGGCACCGGGTGGCCGAAGATTTCTCTCGTAAAGTAAGCATGGCACCATCCCACTGATGCTCTGGAGTGTTATAAAAGTGACAGTCGGATATGGTGCCTGTATTGAGCAATACCCTGCTACCCTCCCACGTAGACTGAGTGATGGTACTGCCCGGCCCTGTGTAGGCGGAAGAGGACATAAAATGGCAGTCTTGAATGGTCATTTTATCGTGATAAGCATCGATCTCAGCTCCACTGAACGTACACCTATCAAAGGTGCAGGGCACTAGGATGCGCAGTCCATTTCTAATGTAGGAGTTCTTGAATACCAACTGCTTAGCACTGGTAATGGCCGATTGGCCACCCAAAAAGCGACAAGAATCCACCTCAAGTTGTACCCGATTATTGACGAAAATTATGCCGCTAGATTCGAACGTAGTATGTGCAATGCGCAGGGTGCCCGAGGCACTCTGCGGGTTATTCCGCTCTTCCCAATGCCTGATTTTTGCATTATGTAAACTCAAGTACCGGAAATGGGAGCTGTCCAGCGAATGATTCCATAGAAAAAGGGCTACCCCTTCCAAGAAAATGGAATCGGTCTCGGTTCCATTCATCTCTACGTATCCGTCCACAATTAAGGGCTCGGTAGTAATGCCTTGGATGACTACCCCGGGCTCCACCGTGAGGGTGGCCCCGTTCGTGACCAGAAACTGTTTGGTGATGGTATAGGGAGAGCCGGCCAGGGTAAGCACCGAATCTCGGGTGATGACGCCCGACAAGTCGGTCTGGGCAAAGTTTTTCTGCATGGAACACAGAAAAACAAGGAGGGAGAGAATTATACGCTGGTTCATATTTACAAAATTAGAAATACCATCCTTGAGAGGCAAATACCTAAGCTTGTGGATATCCGCCTCCGTGGCCTTCCACAGCCGAATGCGTATAAATATTTGTGGGGTCTTGTACGCCTCCGCTCATGTGCTCACCCCGAAGAGGCGTCCCGCACCCGGGCAGTAGATGAGAAATGAGGATTAAACTTGGTAAAAGACCGACCCTCCAGGGGCTGGCTCGTCCGAATGCTATGGGGCGCAAAAAGAAAGACGCGACTATACCTTACTTCTAAACCCATGAGCGCCGCGAGGCGCTTGGTATGAAATTAGAACACAGCCTGCGAGCATCTGGGGGCCCGCATCGGCAACGACTCTACATGCAGCCGATCCTTTCACCCAAATCATCCCTTATCCCGAATTGCAAATGCAACGCACATTGCCTACACTCGCTCTATGACGCCCGAGCTACACTCTCTACGTGACTTTATCCAAGCGGCCCTGCCCCTCTCGCCGGCGGCCTGGGTAGCCCTGGCCGAGGGCTGGGAGGTGTATCGGGCGGAGCGCAAGGAGATCTTGACAGCCGTGGGACAGACGGAGCGGTACCTGTACTTTGTGGTAGAAGGGGCGCAGCGGGTCTATTTTCAGGCCCCCACGGGCAAGGAGGCTACGCTCATCTTCACCTATGCGCCCTCGTTTGGTGGGGTGCTGGATTCCTTCCTGCGGCAACGGCCCTCGGCCTATACGTACGAGACGCTCACGCCTTCGGTGCTGTTGCGCATCCCC
>DMST01000489.1:0-1153 GCA_003454975.1 Cytophagales bacterium
CTCTTAAAATGTATGGCTAACCTTTCAAAAGCTTCTCTACCTGGCTCTGCATCTGCTCCACGCCCCAGTAAGCGTAGTTGGCCAGCATATTGGCTTGGAAAGGCGTGAGCCCGCCAAGGGGGCTGTACATGGTGCCGTAGTTGGGGAAGGTACCCGCCCCAAAAAACTCACGCATCACATTGTCCTTCAACTCCCCGTCTTTTTTGAGCGCTTCCATCACCTCAGGGCCGGCAGCCTCTTCCCAGTTGGCCGAACGGTCATTGTAGTACCACAGGATGTTCACGTCGTAGCCGCCCTCTACGGTCCAGAACTCGTTGGGCAGAACCGTGTGGGAGGTCTCGGCTACCAGGGGCTTGCCTTGCTGTTTGCAGGCTTGCCATTGTGCCACCAAACCAGGGAAGCCTTCAGGGTTGAATACCTTGAGGCGATCTTGATCGATACCACCCTCAGTAGGATTCCAACGCCACCAGCTCACCGGGTCGGTAAGTCCAAAGAAAGCCGCCACCGTAGGGTCAATTTGCGCGGCATCTACCGGAGGCATGGTTTCGCCGGGCGAATAGGTGGGGTTGAACTCAGGGTCCAGCACCGTCTCGGTATTCACAAAAATGATCACATTCTTAACGCCGCGTCGCAGCAAGGCCATCAGTCCGAAATTGTCCGATAGGCCAGCGTCACCAAACAGGAAGGGAACATTTTCGGGCACCTCTCCATCGGCCTGGGGTGCAAAGTAGTCCGCCTCTGGCGTGCCTTGATTCACGATGGAGGCCAGGCCCTGTCCTAGCTCGTTCATATCGATGACCTTCGCCATGGCATCCCAGCTTTCTTCTCCGTGACCGGGCACGTAGAGCTCTACCAGGACTTTCAGCAATTCGGTCTTGTTTTCGGAAATGAACTTCGTGAGGAAATCCACGAAGGTGGTATTACCGGTCACCCACTTCTCCACAATACCGCCCAATTCTGCGCCCCACTTCACAATCGCCTGTCCTACATTGGCGATGGTCTCGGCCGACAACCAGGAGGGCCTTACGCCTCCCACTACGCCCGCAAAGGCACTGCTGCTGGTGCCGCTGGCCAGCGTAAGGCTGGGCGAGGGGTAGCCGCTTTGCGTGCTGGTCCACAGTTGGTTGGCCTCTACGGCAGACTCAGGGATGGA
>DMST01000489.1:1221-1763 GCA_003454975.1 Cytophagales bacterium
GATGGAATTGAGTCCCTGCATGGCCACATTGCCCCCACCTACAAAGGGATTGGTTTTGCTGAAGATGTTGGCGTATTCCAGCTGCTTGTTGTGTGCTGGCCCATAGTACAACGGGGTATACTCGAAGCCAATGTAGTAGGACCGCCGCCACGAATCTTGCGGGCTTAACATGAGGCTATTCACGATGGGGTACGGAGGATGATGGCCTCCGGCCTGGTTAACCGTACGGAAGCGCCCGTGGTCCGCTAGATCCTGGGCATAATGGGCGAAGCCCGTTGGTTGGCCCGTTATTTCTTGGAGCGATTGGGCATCCAGGGTGAAATAATCATCATGGGGGTGGCCCGGATCGTAAATGCTGTACCCCTCGCGGTTGAAGAAGTTCATCCCTACGCTATCAATCCAGAGCCGGTCCGCCGGGATACCCATGGACATCCCTGGGTATTGGGCCGTGATGGTTTTAATGAATTTTTCCAGCTCAGGAGAGGCGCCGGGTTCGGTATGCTGGATCACCCGAAACACATTGAATACCAGAGCCGCCATAA
>DMST01000489.1:1855-5423 GCA_003454975.1 Cytophagales bacterium
GGCCATGCCCGGTACGCTGGTGCGCTGGCTGGGATCCAGGTAGTCTTTGGGGGCTACGGGTTTACCTAGCAGGTCAGCCATGGAGATATTGGGGGCGAAGGCATAGAGTGTAGCCGCCCAGGAACCGCCCGAAACACTCGTCATGTACTTAATGCGGTCTCGGTACTGGTTCATAAACCGCAGCTGGCCCATGGCCATAATGAGGGCGCGGGTGCCTCCTCCGCTAAAGCAAACACCTACATCGGGGCGATTTTGGTAGGCGGGATGGCTAAGCTCGGGGAACAGTGTTTCCTTGCTTTTGGGGAAAGCGCCTTCTCCAAACGGATACACGGGCATCTTTCCGAAGTAGATGGCCCGTTCGTATACGGCATCGTCGTTGTCCTTCAGGGTAACCAGCCAGATGCGGGCTAGCTCTGCCTCGCTTTCCATGGTATGCGACAGGCCAATAGTCCAGGTACGCAACCGACCAAAGCTAGTGCTTTCCACTTCGGTTTTTGGCCCTCCGGGAGTTTCTTGCCAGCTCAGCGATACGGTACCGGAGGCAAACCAGGCTTGTACAAAGGTGATGTGTAGGGTGAGGTCTTCCAGCTGGACATCCAGGGACTTAAACTGACCGGACTCCGCCAAGTCAGGTACTTGATTCGTACTCATAGGGTAAATTTGTTAGTGATAGAATTCGGGACTGAAGATACTCTCCCTTCTAGACAAATCAACCCCAAAAAAATTTTCGAACAAGTAAGAAAATCCAGACGATTGCACTACTCTGAATACCCAAGCCGCATCACCCGGCAAGTACAACCCAACGCATAGGCTATTCGGTCATAAAAAAACCGGGACCAACGCATACGTTAGCTCCGGTTTTTGCTCATCACGTGGATGACCGATCCATTTCAGGCAAACGCCCACTATGCCTCCTGCATGGTGTTTGCCAGTACGGTATACACCTGTACCCACGCATTTTTCAATTCCGGAGTCCAGGCCTCGCCCAATTTATCCTCCAATACGGTAAGCAAGGCCGTGGCCACCAGGCCATAGTGTTCTGGTTTCACTCCGTAGCCTACATGCCGTTGTCCGAGCTTCTTTACCTCAGGAACCAACACATCCAGATTGTCTAGCGAGCTAATGGCATACGTAAGCAATTCCATCAGCTTTTTGCTCTGGGCAGTAATGTCTTCGGGAAACATACTGCGTGCTTCCGGTGCATTTTCGAACAAGGTATTGTAGAATTGAAGCCCTACCTCGTCGGCAATAGGAATCACGTGCTGAAATGAATCTTGCACCAGTTCTTTGTCTTTTTCAGTCATGGTAATTGGGAGTTATAGTTTGGAAAGCCAGTCAAATGCTCTCTCGTTATCCATCAAAGACATCGAAATGATGCCCTTCATAAAAGCTTGTCGATTGATCTGTTTGGATAAGGAGGAGCCGTATTCATTCTTAGTCATAATAGCCACGTTGTACTTGATGCCCAGCTTCCTGATTTCAGGAATGATGAGTTCCATGAAATCTGAAGCAAACTCTGGGTAAACCTTATCAACGTCCGCAAAATCGGTCACGACTCCTTTCAGATTCGTGTCCAGGTTGGAGGCCTGTTTAGCAATGGTAGATTTGAGCTTGGGTAGGTAAACAGAGGATAGATAGTTGGTATTCTCTATACTTCCGCTTTGCTTAATAAATAGACAAGGAGTATCTGAATTAATGCCTAACTCTAATTTTTGATCCCGGTAATGGATGGACAAACCCATTGATATATAGTCGTCTAAAGCTTGATGGCTCTTAAAGTTGGAGTCTAAATATTGCCAAAATAATAGTATTTTCACAATGGACAGAAAGTAGCGTCTTCCGTTGCATCCCTACTCTCCGAAAACGGCACCGCCGGCTTATTCCCCCTCATGGCCAAATAATAGGCGGTAGCTTATTAGTCTGCTCTACATGCGGAGTGAAAGGTGCTGAAATCCTAATAAGGAAGATTGTTTTAATTCCGTTTGCTTTGTCCTTTGAAGGACAGAAAGCCCTTCGTTTTCGATAAGCCATTCCAGCTGCTAGTTACCCCTGAAGCGATCGCTACGGGCCAGAATCGAAGCGTGGAACCGCAGAATCCATCGACCCCTCAAACGGTAAATTATAAGTCAGTAGAGGACTGCTCAACTGCTCTGGTCCACTGAGCAATAGAAAATAAAAAAGCAGCATCGATTTCTCAATGCTGCTCCATGTGGGCCCACCTGGGCTCGAACCAGGGACCACCTGATTATGAGTCAGGTGCTCTAACCAACTGAGCTATAGGCCCAATGTCTTTTTCTTTGCGACCATTTGGTGTCTCCACCGAATTATGAGTCAGCCGGGGTCGCGATCGACTGCTCTAACTAACTGAGCTATAGGCCCTCCTTCTTTCGAAAGGATTGCAAAGGTAGACGGATCCGCAAATATTCACAAAACCAAGCCCGACTATTTCTCTCACTTAGCTCTTCTTTGTTTTCTCAGGGGCTTCTCTGTAACAATCATCACACCGTAACTCCCTGAGCATCGGTAGCTTACCCTACTTTTTAACGATCGAAAACCCAAAGAGATGAAAACGCACTACCAAATCCTGATTGTAGGGGGAGGCACAGCCGGCATCATGATGGCCGCTAAGCTATTGAAGAAAGACCGCTCCCTGGACATTGCCATTCTGGACCCCGCCGACACCCACTACTACCAACCGGCCTGGACACTGGTGGGCGCAGGCACCTACAACTACCAAAAGACCGCCCGCCTCATGAAAGATGTACTCCCCAAGGGGGTACACTGGATCCAGGACTATGCCTCGGCCCTCCGGCCGGAAGCCCATGCGGTGGACACCCAAACCCACGGCGCAATCACCTACGACTACCTGGTGATGGCCCCGGGCCTGATGATGGAACCGGCTATGATTGACGGACTGGAAGAGGCTTTGGGTAAGGGTGTGGTGTGTAGCAACTACACCAACCCAGAGCACACCTATGAGGTGCTGCAAGATTTCAAGGGCGGCAATGCCCTCTTCACCCAACCGGCAACCCCCATCAAGTGCGGCGGCGCACCACAGAAGGCTGCTTACCTGGCAGCCGACTACTTCCGCAAGCAGGGTCTTGCTAGCAAAACGAACGTAATCTTCGCCACCCCTGGCTCCGTGATCTTTGGTGTGAAGGAGATCGCCCACACCCTCACCCAAGTGCTGCACCGGTACCAGATGCACTTTCGCCCCTTCTATAAGCCTGTCAAAATAGACGGAGACAACCGCATCGCCACTTTCGTCTGGGCCGGTACGGGTGATAATAAATGTGTGGTGAACGAGGGGGACGGCCTCAACACCAAGATGGTGGGCGAGACCAAAATCGAAATCCCCTTCGATATGCTGCACCTGGCCCCACCCCAGGCAGCTCCAAAGTTTGTACGCGAGTCAGTCCTAGCCAACGACGGAGGCTGGCTGGACGTTGACATCCATACCCTACAGCACAACCAGTTCAAGAACGTGTTTGGGCTGGGCGATGTAGCGGCCCTACCTACCGCCAAGACCGGGGCGGCCATCCGGAAGCCAGTACCGGTGGCCGTTACC
>DMST01000015.1:0-4832 GCA_003454975.1 Cytophagales bacterium
CGGGCGGTCTACCTCCGGGTGGCCCGGAGTAGGCGATTCCCATTGCCGGAACTGCTCAATCTCGGAAGCCTGGTAGAAGCCGACCAAGTGCAATTGCGCATAGAGCATGGCCGAAAGGTGCCCAGGATCAAGGAAAAACCGATCACGCCAGCGCCATTCAGGATTGTCCGGGTCGAACCGTAAAAAATCACTGTAGAGCACGTGCATAAAGTCGGCTCCGCCCATGGGGCCGCCGGGATGTCCCGATTTGGCCTGCTCCACCATGGCGATGGAGAGCGCGCGGATCGTATCCGCACATTGTGTGTCGATGGATTTTGTTTTTGTAGCCATGTTTATGAAAGTTCTTGATAGTCAAACCAAGCGAAATCTGCAGGGTGTCCGTGTCCAGTGAGGTCCTGACAACACATACCTACAAACATACCCGTAAAGGCCGCCCGGTAGCGATTATCATGGTCCTGCACATAGTCATCGGACAAAATGCTGGCATCCAGCTCCGGCCCAATGGCTATCCATTCGGTCGGGTTAGGTGCGTAAGCAAACTGAAGGGCCTTCTCTTTGATGGTCGCCTTCAGCTGGATTTCCTTCGTACCCTTGGGCAGTACCACCCGATGTTCCGGGTACTCAATAAAGCGATACCGGTCGCAGGTAAGGATTTCCAGAATTTCGTTACCCGCATCGTCTACCGTTTGGTAGAGGTAATGCCAATGGTAGGTATTGTAAAATGCCACCAAACCCGCCATGTGCTGGAAATGGGCAGGCTGAAACTCCAAGTGTGTAGTGGCCTCAACGTGGAAGGCCTGTACTCGGCGTGCCACCAAACTCTGCCGGTGGGCAGAGGATAAGGTTTCTCGCCCCTTCAATCGTAGAAAACCGGAGCGCTCTCGGGTACTCACCCAGTCTTCTGACTGCGGCACTCGCAAGGATTGAAACTGCAAGGGAAGGCCACCCTCCTGGAAATCAACCCGTTGGGAGTTTCCTTCTGCTTTGAGTGTTTCATCCAGCTCTAACGACACCGGCGGCATTTTCTCGCCGGTGGCATTGTACAGCCAGCCATCGCTCCGCCATTCCATGGGAATAAGTGCCGTTTCCCTACCCAAGGTGCAACGTTTGCTCCCCGGTAGGGGACGGCCTATTAAGCAGACCGCATACCAATCCCCGGAGGGAGTATCAACGATGTCCCCATGGCCTGCTTTCTGCAAGGGCCAATCCAGTTGATGGGAGCTGGAAATAATGGGGTTCTCAGGGTGAATCTCGTACGGTCCAGTAATGGCCTTGGATCGAGCCTGCGAAACGGCATGCCCATACTCGGTACCGCCTTCAGCGGTGATCAGATGGTAATATCCATCCTTTTTATAGATATGCGGCCCTTCGGTTATTCCGATATCAGAGCCCTCGAAAATCCGATACTCAGAGCCTACCAGCTTTTCCGACTGTACGTCATATTCTTGTAGCAGGATACCCCCAAAGAATTTGCCATCCCGGTGGTCCAACAGCATGCTCGTGAACCATTTCTTCCCGTCCTCATCGTGGAACATGGAGCCATCAAATCCGCTGGCACTAAGAAAGATGGGCTCAGACCATTCTCCCCGAATGTCTTGGGTAGTAACCAGATAATTGGGAGTATCTTTCCAGAGACCATCGAAGTTCTTCACGTTGGAGAATACCAAATAGAAGGTATCCTCATGGTAGGTGAGGCAAGGTGCCCATACGCCGCAGGAGTCTCCTACACCCAGCATATCGAGCTGGCTGGTACGGGTGAGCGCATGACCGATAAGTTCCCAGTTGGCCAGGTCCTTGGAGTGGAAGAGTTGCACCCCAGGGAACCACTCGAAGGTAGAGACTGCGAGGTAGTAGTCCGTGCCGACCCGGATAATGGAGGGGTCAGGGTGGAAACCCGGGAGTATGGGATTATTGATGGTGCTCATCTAAAGTTCGGTAGGTTAAGTTGGTTTAGGCCTTGACGAGTTCTTTTTCTAGTTCTTCCAAATTCTTGTTCTTGGTTTCGGGTAGGTAGCGGGCTAAGATGATGAAACCGATTACTGCCGAAACTCCGAAGAGCAAATAGGTAGTGGTGTTACCGAGGGTATTGATCTCCCAAGGAAAGATTTGCTGAACCAGATAACTGGTTCCTGAATTGATGAAACCGAATACTGCCAAGGCGATCCCTTTCACCTTGGTGGGGAAAATTTCTGAGAAGAGCACCCACATCACTGGCCCTACAGAGAGGGAGAAGGCGGCCATAAACATGAGGATGCCTGCCAAGATGAGGATGGCATTCATGTCTGCCGCGCGTTCCATAATCTGGCTTTCGTACTGCATGAATACTTCAGTACCCAAGGCGTCCTTGAGTTCGTTTTTGAAGATCAGGTCACTGGTGTAGGTAGTACCGTACACGGGCGCCAGCTGCGAAGCATAATCTGAAAGCCCAATCTCGTTGGCATGCACTTCATTGAATTGGTAGGTGGCATTGTAAAACCCAAAGGAAACGATGGCCATACTCAAGGCGATGCCCGCTAGCCCTACTTGCATCAAGGGCTTACGACCCACACGGTCAATCAGCATCATGGTGACCACGGTGAATACTACTTGCACCAAACCTACCAGAATGGCCTGCATAAAGGCGGCATTTTTCCCCACGCCGCTTTGCTCAAAAATTGCAGGAGCATAAAACAAGATGGAGTTGATACCGGTAATCTGTTGCACCACCGCCAACACTACGCCCAGCAGCACGATAAGTCTTAATTCTTTGGAGAAGAGTATTCTAAGCGGTGCCCTTTCTGACTTTTGGCCCTCCTGAAAATTCTCTTGTATGCGATTGAATTCGTCGTTCACCCGGTCAGGTGAAAAAATCTTAGCTAGAATCACCTTCGCTTCGTCTACTCTACCCTTCATGATTAACCACCGAGGACTACGGGGCACCCAAAACAGAAGGATGAGGTAAAGCACCGCTGGCACTATTTCTACCCCTAGCATCCATCGCCAACCGTTGAATTCGTTTAAGAAACTGCTCGAATCCTGAATCATCTGCAGTAGGTAATAATTGGAAAAATAGGAGGCTGAAAATCCAATCACGATGTTGAGCTGCTGAATAGATACAAGCTTACCCCGCATTTCGGAAGGGGCGATTTCCCCAATGTATATGGGCGCCAGTACCAGTGCCGCACCGAAGGCAATGCCGCCGATCATCCGGGCGAACACCAGTATCCAAAAACCAGGAGCGATGGCGGAAAAGAATGCAGAAACCGCATACAGCA
The DNA here is from genome assembly GCA_003454975.1 of Cytophagales bacterium. GTDB lineage: Bacteria > Bacteroidota > Bacteroidia > Cytophagales > Cyclobacteriaceae > DMST01. The sequence goes on from DMST01000015.1 coordinate 3,255, forward strand.
CCGCCGCAAAAAGCAGCATTTTTCGGCGCCCTACCACATCGCTAAGGGGAGGAATAAAAAGCACGGCAAACATGGCAGCGAGGGTGGGGCTACCCACTACCATGCCTTGTTGCCATAGTTCCAGGTTGAATTGTGGGGTGACGTATCCGATAACTCCGGAGATAACCGAAGCATCGAATCCGAACAGAAATCCGCCTAGCGTGACGGCTAAAGCTATCCGATAGGTAACGGAATTGGAGGACTTATTCATTGGAAACCGATATTAGGTGCTTGTGTACGTGCACAGCGTTACCATGCAACGCTCTGATAATGATGGGCCGATTACGGATGACCTCCGGCAGGAGATACCGTGTACGGGGTTCATTGGTAAAATATAGTCGTTTTCCTTCGGGAGAATATATTTCTAGTTGGTCAAGCGAACCGTTGACAGCCTGTAGGATAGGCTGCCCCAGCTCCATAGTTAACTTGTAGGGGGCTGACTCTTCAATAAAGTCTTCTATACCCGTAACCTTATTCTCGATAAGAGAATCGCGCCATAGAGAGTACTTTAGGTCTTCGAACAACGTGGGCGAGGCTTTGAGCCACTCGTCTTGATTGGTTCGGTTGAGCCAATATTCCTGCACGCCTTCATTCACTTCCACCCGAGAATCGCCCCAGCCTTGGCCTTGCCACATAGTTTGGCTATCCCAATCTACATTGATGTAGGACAGCGCTTTGATGTTGTCGTTACCATCTATTTGGGTAAAGAGAGGGCTAAACCAACCGCGAATAGCGGCATCTGCATTTACGGTTTTCAGGTCCATGCGGGGGGTAGCTTCCGCAATCATGATGGGCTTGTTGTGCTCCTCTGCAAAGTTTCGGATGCTCTGCCCTGGGTTTCCCCCATCAAAGAAGGAGTAGCCTACCCAGTTCACGTATTCGTCGCCAGGATACCAGCGGCTGATGTTGGACGTATTGATGCCGGCAGACTGCCATACGTAGGCGATGTTGGTTACCTCTTCTTCGTCCATAATGTGAACGATTTGCTGATAGGCAGCTATATAGTCTGCAGGAGCATAGCTATTCCAGGGTCCGTCAAACTCGTACCCAATCCGCAGGAATACAGGCCGGTCGGCGTCTTTGATCCATTGGCCTAGCTGGCGGATGATGTTGTTTCGGAAACCACCGATAATGCCGTTGGTATTGCCTACCATGTAAAGACCGATGACGATGGCTGAGTTGTCGAAGGTCTCGTCCTCCACGTAGGCTTGGGCGTTGATGTCTCCAGCACCGTAATTGACCCGTGAAGTAAGCCCTCCCAGATCGGGGATATCGGTGTAAGTAGTAACACCGGCGGGTATCTGGCCATTAGTATCCACATATCCGTTGGTGTAGGCGTCGAGGCCTCCTACTGCACCCAAATCTTGCCCGATGACGAGCAGTCGACCGTTTTCCGGCACAAACTTAGGGGCACCGAAATGCGCACTGTTCTGTGCCCACACCGTGGAGCTAAACAGAAAGGAGCAAACGATAATAAGCGTACGCATTTTGATGGTTTTTTGGTGTTAAAAAGAACGGCGAACAAGGTTCGCCGTCCTT
>DMST01000015.1:4877-7788 GCA_003454975.1 Cytophagales bacterium
GTCCTTATTGGTGCTATATGAACTTGTTCTATGAGATTACTGAATGAATTTAAAGTCGCTGTAGTAAATCACACCACTCTCGCCGTGGCCCGATCCGCCGAATTCCAGGATCACCATGTCTACATTGTCACGGATACCGGCCGCAGCATTCTCATCGGCTAGCTTATCCGTGAAGTCGAAGGTGAGTGTTACCCACTTATCCGTCTCAATATCGGCGATGGTCTCAGTGCTCCAGTTCTGCCAGAAGTTACCCAGCATGAAGCTTTGGTCGGCTAGCTTCACAATCACCTGGTTCAGCAGGTTTTCTGAGAAGGCATTATCACCTGGGATATATACATCCACCTGTGCCTTAGAGAAGTCATAAGTACCGTTGTCGTCGAAACGGATATCGGCATCGTTGGAGATCAATTTGAAATCCGTGAATCCGCCATCCGCATCCGTACGCGTCACCTTAGTACAGGTAACTCCTTCGAATTCTACACCGTACTCTACGATGCTTGAAGAGTAGATGGCATCTACACCCGTACCTACGCCAGTAGAATCTTCAAAGGTGTGAGAGATGGTAGAGGAAGAAACTTCTTCAACAAAATCAACGGGTACAGGTCCTGGATCTACTTCGCCAATTGCAGGCTCTTCTACTTTGTAGTGTGCCAGTATTACGAAAGAGCGGTTGGTTTCAGAAAAGTCGTTATCGAACGCATCTACGTACAGTACCAGGGTATCAGCCGAAGCATCTTCTACCATTTTCAGTACGTTGTAGGTAATACCGTCACCCACTTCGTAGCTAGTCTGGCCAGCTTTGTACCGTGCATTGACGATGTGAGCACCTGCACCCAATACAGACAGAGTAGACGTTTCGTCATCAGAGGTCCAATCCCAAGTACCGGCAATGAAAGCACTTACGTCATTTCCATCGGTGTTCAAAGGAAGAGAACCACCGGAGATGTCGATGTCGGTTTGGTCAAACTCAGTTTCAGCCCAGATGCCAAACTCGCCCCAGAAGTCACCGTTGAATTCTACATCGTAGGTACCATCGTCATTGAACGTATAATAGTCGTTGGCCCAAGAACCACGGGTAGCCAAGGCAGCTTGTGCGTTACTGGCATCGCCGTATGAGAATAACCAAGGAGTGTTATAATCTTCCCAGCTTACTCCATCATTGTCTACCGGAGCCCGGCCTAGGTTGTAAGCAAGCGCCTCACCCCGCACTAGCTGCCAGGTTTTACCTTGTACAAAGTTCTTAATGATATCCGCCTCTTGTACTTCTATTGATTCTGAAGCTGTAGCCGAACCCGCCTCGTTGGAAACAGTAAGGGTAACGGTGTAGGTACCGGCAGCCGCGTAAGTATGTACTGGGTTCTGGTCAGTAGAGGTACCCTCGTCACCAAAATCCCAAGCATAGGTATCTGCATTGGCAGAGGCATCCGTGAAGGTGACGGTCAAACCGTCTTTACTGGTACCAAAAGCCGCAGCAGGCTCTTCAATAATATCTTCAGGGTCACAAGCATTTAGAATCAGCAACCCAAAGGCTCCTAGGAAGCTCAGCAGAAGTCCTTTTTTGAACGTGATCATGTCCTTCATTTTAATTGATGATTAATTGGTTATTCATCGAATGGGTGCAGAGGGTGCCCTCTGCTGAAGGAAATCGATTGCTGAGCTATTTCACCGAAGAGCATAGGGGAACTTTCCCAAAACTCTTTAGTTTTGTAATAGACTGTAACTCAGTTTTCAATTTCCAATGCCGATTCCAGTGGTTGCCGCCACAAGAATTGGCCAAACTAGTTACCATGCAGGCGGTTGCCGCCGTCTGCATGTCTTTTCCCTCACGCCAGGTGAGTACCTTAGGCCATTACAGCCTTCTCTTCAGTTTTATCTTGAGAACTCCCTTCTTCAGAAGTCCACAGGTTTTCCATTTCTTCCAAGGTTTTACCCTTAGTTTCCGGCACTATCTTCCACACAAACCAAGCAGCCAGCAGTGAGCAAAGTCCGTAAATCCAGTAGGCAAAACCGTGATTGAATTGGTCGTTGAGCCAGGTGCTGTTGTTCATCATAGGGAAGGTTTGCGACACTATGAAGTTGCAAGCCCACTGCACGGCTACGGCCAAGGCCATGGCTTTGCCACGGATGCGGTTGGGGAATATCTCTGACAGCAGCACCCAGGTAACCGGACCCCACGAGAGGGCAAAGGCGGCGGTGTAGATCATCATGAAAATCAAGGAGGCTACTCCCATCTGATTGGCGGCGAAAGTGCCACCTAATACCAGCATACTCACACCCATTACCAATGCGCCGATCAGCATGAGTGGCTTACGCCCGTACTTGTCTACCGATACAATGGCGATGATGGTAAAAATCATGTTGATAGCGCCCACCAAAATGGTTTGGAACAGGGCGGCTTCGGTTCCCATACCGGTAGATTTGAAGATCTCAGGAGCGTAGTACAGCACCACATTGATACCCACAAACTGCTGGAACAAGGAAAGTAACACACCAATGATGATGACCAACTTTCCAAAGCTGAATAGGCGGCCCACCTCTACGTGCGACAGGCTGTCTTTGATCTCGGCTAGTATGCCTTTGCCTTTCTCCCCGTTGAGGCGAGTAAGCAGCAATTGCGCTTTGGCTTCTTCACCAGCAATAACCAACCACCTAGGACTCTCCGGCACCGTAAATAGCAACAAGAAAAATATACTAGCGGGAATCAGTTCCGAAGCGAACATCCAACGCCAGCCAATGGTGTCGAGCCAGGATTCGTTGCCTTGCCGGGCAATACCCCAGTTCACAAAGTACACCACCAGCATACCGAATACGATGGCAAACTGGTTCCAGGAAACCATGTTGCCGCGCTGCTCAGCCGGGGCAATCTCCGCGATGTACATCGGCGACAGCATGGAGGCCAGCCCCACACCTA
>DMST01000015.1:7846-14321 GCA_003454975.1 Cytophagales bacterium
CCCAATGAAGCGGTACACAATGAAATGGGTGATGAAGGTATGGTCTCCCTCGCCCAAGGGTGCAAAACCTAGCTCCGGCAATGCCGAACCTAAGGCCGAAAGGGCAAACAGTACGGCTGCAACTAGCAAACCGCGCTTACGCCCGAGCTTGAGGGCTACCAAACCGGCAACCGCTCCGCCCACGATACATCCCAGCAGGGCGCTGGAAGTAACCAACCCCCAAAGGAAATTGGCTTTCCATTCCACCAACCCAGCCGGATCGATAAAGAAGTGCTGTAGTGAACCTACAGCCCCGGATATCACTGCCGTGTCGTACCCAAAGAGGAGCCCTCCCAAAGTAGCCACCAGCGTGATCGACATGATATAGCGCTTGTTCGTGCTCATCCGGTCGATCAGATATATTGGTTAATGATGTTTTCAAACAATTCTTGTTGACCGCTTCGTAAGCCGGGCTCGCCATTGCGGTGACCAATCTCGGCCAGCTGGGTGAGGGATAGCTTACCTTCCTCGAACGCCTTGCCTTCCATGGTGCTAAAGGAGCTGTAGCGCGCCTTCCGCAGGTTGGGGTATTTGGAATCGTTCATGATTTTCTCGGCCGTAATCAGGGCCCGAGCAAACGCATCCATACCGCCAATGTGAGCGTAGAAGATGTCTTCCAGGTCGGTAGAGTTCCGGCGAGTCTTGGCGTCAAAGTTGATACCGCCACCTTGCAAACCTCCAGTTTCCAAGAACACCAGCATCATCTCAGTGAGCTCGTTCAGGTTCATAGGGAACTGGTCTGTATCCCAACCGTTTTGGTAGTCACCGCGGTTGGCATCCATGCTGCCCAAGGCCCCAGCGTTGGCCGCCACTACCATCTCATGCTGCATGGTGTGCTGTGCCAGCGTGGCGTGGTTCACCTCCAGGTTCAGCTTAAAATCATCCAGCAGGTCGTACTCGCGCAGGAAGCCAATCACCGTAGCCGCATCAAAGTCGTACTGGTGCTTGGTGGGCTCCATGGGTTTGGGTTCGATGAAGAACGTTCCCGTAAAGCCTTGCGACCGTGCGTAGTCGCGCGCCATAGTGAGGAAACGAGCCAAGTGATCCAGCTCTTTCTTCATGTTGGTGTTGAGCAGACTCATGTAGCCCTCGCGACCACCCCAGAACACGTAGTTCTCTCCGTTCAATTTGATGGTGGCATCCAGCGCGTTTTTCAACTGCGCTCCCGCATAGGCCACTACATCAAAATCGGGGTTGGTGGAAGCACCATTCATGTACCTAGGATTGGAAAACAAGTTGGCCGTACCCCACAAAAGCTGCACGCCGGAGGCGTCCATTTTCTCCTTAGCGTAGTCGGTAATAAATTCCAACCGCTTGGTGCTCTCCGCCAGTGTGTCTCCCTCGTCTATCAGGTCAAAATCGTGGAAGCAATAGTACGGTACACCCAGCTTGGTGATGAACTCGAAACCAGCGTCCATCTTGTCCTTGGCCCGCTGATAAGGATCGGTGTTCCCATCCCAGCCAAAGGTTTTGGTACCTGGACCAAAAGGGTCACCGCCGGTTCCGCAGAAGGTGTGCCAGTAGGCCACCGCAAAACGGAAGTGCTCAGTCATGGATTTACCCGCTACTATCCGCTCAGGGTCATAGTACCGGAAGGCCAACGGATTGTCGGACTCTGGCCCTTCAAACTCTATCTTACCGATGCCTTTGAAAAATTCGGTATCCCCCAGCGTAAGCTGAGTATCTGTTTTCACTAGTGTATCCATATTCAGTTCATTTTCAGGCTGTTACTAGCCTCATTAGATCTTCTTTCCATGTTTGATAACCATGCTCTAGCTGCCCGTTCACATTGAGTGGACGCACCGTCTTCTCAATGGACAACCCACTCATGGCTTGTTCTAAGGTTGCTTTATGCCCCAGAGTGTAGCCCACCGCCTTGGCGGCACCTACCGCTCCGGTGGTTTCTACCAGTTCTATCTCGGTGCTAAGCAGGGTAGCTACGGTATTCGCAAATACCCCTGACTGGAATAGGTTGTCATTCCCCACCCGGATTTTGTTCACCTCCAGGCCCAGTTCCTTGAGTATATCCATGCCAAAGGCAAAGGAGAAAGCGATGCCCTCCAGCGCCGCACGGTATACGTGGGCTTTGCTATGGCGATTGAATTGCAGATTGATAAAGTGGCTGCCTACGTCCTGATTATCCAGGATCCGCTCAGCACCGTTTCCGAAGGGCAATACCCGCAGGCCATCTGAGTTCATCGGCACCGATCGCATTTGCTCTTCCATTTCCCCGTAGGAGCTGCCCGAGGCTGCTACATGCTGACGCACCCAGCGGTACTGGCTACCCGCTCCGTTGATGCAGAGTAGAACGCCAATGCGTGGGTCGGCCTTGGTGTGGTTCACGTGGGCAAAGCTGTTGACGCGCGATTTGGGATCGAATACTAAGCGGTCCACAATGCCATACACTACGCCGGAGGTACCGCCCGTAGCGGCGATCTCGCCGGGGTTGAGTGCCCCAAGCGACATGGCGTTGTTGGGCTGGTCGCCCGCACGGTATGCGACCGGAATGCCAGCCGGTACGCCCAATGCTTCGGCAGCTGAAGCCATTAATTGGCCTTGGCTAGAGAAGGTAGGGCGGATATTAGGGATGAATTCTTCTTTGATGCCAAACTCATCGAAGGCAAACTCCGCAGGAGCATCTTCTTTGAAGTCCCACATAATGCCCTCGCTCAAGCCGCTAGGCGTAGTAGTGCACTCACCGGTCATGCGCAGGGCCAGAAAGTCGCCCGGCAGCATCATTTTATGGATCTTATTGTACACTTCCGGCTCATGATCACGCACCCACTTCAGTTTGGAAGCGGTAAAGTTGCCGGGGGCATTTAATAGATGAGTATAGCAGGCAGAGGCACCCAAATGATTCAACGCTTCGTTGCCCGGTTCCACTGCACGGCTATCGCACCAGATGATAGATGGCCGAAGGGCCTTATGGTCGTTCCCCACCAGCACGAGTCCGTGCATCTGATAGCTGATTCCCACCCCAGCCACACCGTCGCGTACAGCCTTGGGTTGGTCTGCCAATAGCTTTCGGGTGGCGGCTACTACATGCTCCCACCAGCATTCTGGATTTTGCTCGGCCCACCCTTTGTGCGGGCTATCAATCGGCATTTCCGTATCGGGATGCGAAACCACGCTGACGGGTTGGTTGGTATCTCCATCCACCAGTGCGGCTTTGATCGAAGAGCTTCCTATATCGTATCCTATGTAGTACAAAATCGTTGGCTTTTAATTCAGGTTGGCCTCGGCAGATGATCCTCTTTAGTATTGGGAAGAATGTCAACCGGATGCTTTGCGTAATTATCAAAAGCGACCTTCTCAAAGGTGCCAGAATTGACATTTTTTCAAAAAATCTTAACCCCTGCGCAAATTCGTCAAAAGAATATTTTGACTACGTCACATTTTAGCGAATTGGATAGGTATAAGGCAGCAGACCAGAAACGAGCAGACAGTATATAGAATGGAATTGGTAATAATTATGAATTTCAGGTGTTGAATTTTGAATGAATCAAGCATTTGAAGCTGATACTCTCAACATTGAGCTAAAATTCAGTACTTCAAGGATACGTCAAGGAAGGAAGTAGTGGGTGGAAAATGGGTACGTCAAGGAGGCCGAAATTCTCGAAATGGATGCGCAAATGTAAGGCTATTGAAGGGTGAAATTTGAAGGGCCATCATGCGGGAGTCATAACATAAGGCTCTTAACCAATCCAAGGGCATTCGTAGGTTCCTATTTCTGTAGGTAGGGAAGCATGCTTCCCTACCTACAGAAATAATTATGCGACCTCAATTCAAGGCTCTTGAGGGGTTTTGTCGCGCTTCTAGAACTTACGGAAAAGATAAAATTTGGGGATAGTGAAGAGCCCGTAAGGTCCCCAGGCTAGCAAAATTCCATGCTTTTACGGCTTAGAAAACAATAAAATTCCAAAGGATTGGCCAAAATTTTAGCTTCCAGTATCGATACTGAGGTATCATGCGTATCTATAAGACTATAGAAAAATAAATCATGAGAGCCTTTATTTCCTATTCATTGGCCGCAAAGGATGAATATGTAATTAACCTTCTGTCCAGAAGAATGAATGAGAAGGGAATCACCCTTGCCCAAAGCCATGATTTTTTGCCTAAGCTTCATACCATAACAATTAGCTCCATTCGTAAATCAAGTCTTTTCATTGGGGTAATCACCTGTACAGGAGATCAGGTTGAAAGAGATCGGGTTTTGACCGAATGGGAAGAGGCTAAAACGGTAGGCATACCTACAATTCTTCTTATCGAAGAATCGGCAGAAAGTCTTCTTTCTCTTGAAGATGGCATCTATTTCAACAGGGAACACCCAGAAAAGGCCCTCAACTTCCTCAATGAAGAGATTCCTCAGATCAACAAGGAAAAAGAACAATCTAATGGCTGGGCATGGTCATTCAGTGGTACTACCGCCGCTGAGTTGGTAGGGCAATTGTCACATATTGGCTAGAATTGACATCATATCCTTTCAGCCTATAGTAAACAAATCAAAGGACCTTATTCCCAAATAATAAGATCCTTACTTTTCTGCTAAAATTCAGCGCGGATATCATCCATTTGTTTCTGGAAATAACGGCTGGTGGCGTGAGGAACGACACTGGATTCCAAGCGACCAGCCAGGATATCCTGGTTTACGGCCTCAATCTGGAATTCGAAACCCATGCCCTTGCGATGGTCTTGGAAATGTTCGAGGCAGGTATCGCGCTCGTATAGCTTGGCTTCGCTGGCCCGCCAAAAGTCAGGCAGTTGAATGTAGCCCTGCTCACCAAAAATGAAAGTGTGATTTTGAAGCTTGGTGCGGAAAGAGGTATGCAGATGGGCATACTGATCATTGGCGTACCAAGCCGTGGTGAATACATCATCCTCCACTCCACTAGCGGCTGCATGCTGTTGCACAGCAATCACCTCTGGCACCTGCTCCAGGAAATACCAGGCCATGGCTACGTTGTAAACTCCCATATCGAGCAAGGCTCCTCCAGCCAGATCCGGATTGTAATTACGCGTTTTGGGGTCGAAGGGTACGGGATATCCAAACTCACTTTTGAGGTGGACGATCCGGCCAATCCGTCCTTCCTCTACCCAAGCTTTTGCTTGCTGTATGGCCGGCAAAAAATAGGTCCACATGGCCTCCATCAGGTACACCTTCTTTTCGGTAGCATAGGCCACCAGTTCGTCAAGCTCAGCCGTAGAAATGGTAATGGGTTTTTCGCACAACACCGCTTTGCCTTGCGCCATGGCATCCAGGGTATTGAGCCGATGGAAGTTATGAGGCGTGGCAATATAAATGGCGTCTACGTTGCCATCTTGGTACAGCGCCTCGTAGCTGGCATGTGCGGTAGGAATGCCATATTGGCTGGCAAAAGCATCTGCCGATGCTTGAGTTCGGGAGGCTACGGCTACCAGCTCTGCCGAGTCCACTAGCCGAATATCTTGGGCAAATTGATGGGCAATGGTACCCGTACTGATGATTCCCCAACGGATCTTTTTCATTCTATAGTAGTTCAGTAAGTATGTAGAAAAGCAAAGCCCGTAGGACCGGGCTTTGTATCGATTTAGAATTCTTCAGGCAGCAACAGTTTGCCCTTTGGCCGCAGTTGATGGAAAGGCCCCGGCACTACGCTTTCTCCCAGCTGTTGCGCTAGGGGAGCATCTGCAGGCAAGGCAAATTGAGGTACCTCCCCGCCCACATCCCATTGAAAAAGTAGGGTTTCCGGATTAAACTCCACCAAGCTGAACGAGGTGACACTGTGGCTTTCCCGACCCGCCTGCTGCTCGGCAACCACGCTAAAATCAGCAGGGGGCCGGGTAGTTACCAACCAATTGTAATCTGAGACATTGCCCTCGCCACCATAGGTAACGGGGGCACCGCCATCAATGAATAAGTTATGGGTGATGGTGTTATGGTTGGCCGTTAGCCAGCGGCCGTTTAGTTTCCGTTCGGTAGCCACTACCGAGTTCACCAGTGGACCTGTAGTGTGCGCCACCACGTTGTAGTGGATCAACTGATTGTCACTATCGTTGGCATAGATACCGTTGCCATCAATGTTCCAGAGGAAGTTATGATCCACCAGATTGGGGGTTTGGGAAGCTTCCACAAAGATGCCCCCCTGAATACACTGTACGTTGTAAATGATGTTGCGCGTAACACGTGAGTGCTGGATATCCCAGTCCATCCATATGCCGTTGCCCCCTTGAATGTCGTGAACTCTATTGCCCGCCACCAGCGTGCGGGTGGTCTTTAGCAGTTTAATACCGGATACCTCCCAGTAGTTTTCGGCGTCCTGCCAACCGCAGCGGTACACATGGTTATTGAGCACCCGCGCATCGGTGAGAACGAAGCTGCGCATACCGGCCGTGCCGCAGTCATGAATCTCGTTGTTGCGGATGATCATTCCGCCCAGGTCATCGTCTTGGCGGGGCC
>DMST01000015.1:14370-15743 GCA_003454975.1 Cytophagales bacterium
GGGTCGGGTATCCTCTATTTCGTAAGCGAAGTAGCCGAACTCCAGTCCACTGCTATTGATCTCACGAATGGTGTTGCCCTCCACTATCCAATGGTGACCGCCTTTGGCCCAGATGGCTCCGGTGCTGGTACGCAAAAACCCATTAGCGCACTGCTCAAAGGTGATGCCTCGGAATTGGAGGTAGCCCATCCCGATGGCCTGCGGCCGTACCAGATGACTTTGCACACCCACCTCTATAAGTGAGGAAGAAGGGTTCTCACTGCCGAAGGCATGTAAATGAAGCGTCTTGCCATCTACGTCTACCCAAAAGGATCCGGGTACTTTCGCCACATCGTCGTAGTCTTCCACCTGGGTGAGTCTACGGCCGTCCTGCCAGATAATGCCCCGGGTGGAATTCCACGGAGCCAAGTCTTTTACTAACCGTGCCCAGGGCATCATCAGATGCTCCTCGGGCAGGATGTTAGGAAGCTGAAATGGGAAATAGTCTTCGGCAAATAATGTATCGGGCAGTTCGGCCACCCACACCCGCCGAGACCAAGTATACGTAGCTTCAGGATCTGGCAAGACATCCGTCAATACCTTTCGCTGCTCCCAAACGGGGTCGAAAACCCGGGAGCCCTTCACCACTACCTCTCCGCCAGGCACGGCCTCATAGGAGATCATCTGGTCCGGGCCAATACCTTCATGTTTGGGCTCAATCATCTCCCGGTATACTCCGGGGTAAATCAGGATTCGTTCACCGGCTTCGGCACGCTGTGCGGCTGCATTGATGGTTTTCAGTGGCGCATCCGTAGTACCCTCATTATCATCGGAAGCCCGAGGATGGCGCTGGTTCACTACCCAGGTGCGGGAATATTGGGTCGTATTTTCCCAGATAGGATAGTCATCCCAATCATAGCCAGTCCCTGAACCCATTTGGGCCTGAGCGAACGTGCTCAGGCCCATACTAACTAACCCTACTAAAACAATGATGATGCGGTGCATGATGTGGCAAAAGGCCTCTAGAACTAAGAAAATGGAAATTCAGAACTGCTTGAGAAGTACTCCCCTCCTTCGTAAGGGAGTTTCCTTTCACGACTAAGGGAAATATGGGGCCGGATGATAGGCGAACATCCGGCCCCTGAGCACGAAGAGCGCCTACACTCGTTCTTCAATCACCTCCTCCGTAGAGAACCGGTACCGCATGTTGCGGTAAACGGCAATGTCCGTAATGTCCTCTGGGGTATCCTTGGGCATGGCCCGGAAGTTGGTAGATACCCGGTAGGCACCATGAATAGGCAATACCCGGTGCCAGGCATGGCCGTGCAAGAATACCACCGTGCCCTTCTTAGGATACATGGTTACCTGGCCTTCAATATCGGCATCGGGTACCC
>DMST01000015.1:15809-16539 GCA_003454975.1 Cytophagales bacterium
GGGTACCCCTGCGGGTACCGGTCCCTGCTTGTGAGAACCGGGCACCACCAAGGTGGCACCGCCAATCTCCGGCGTAATGTCGTGGGTGTACACCAACCGGTTCATGTTGAACCGGGAGGCATCTTCCGGGGGACAATCTTGGTGCCAAGCCTGGCCTTTGGTACCCTGCTTGCTAAACATGCTCATGCAGTACAGGTTGTTCCAGCCATCACCCAGAATAGCTTCAGACAGCCCCATAAAACGTTCATCCTGCTCCAACGCATCAAAATCAGTTACCCCTTCCCGCTGAGGGAACCAGGGCACTACTTCGGTAGCCGATTTACTCAAAAACTCGTTGGAATGCTCCCACCCTGGCTGTAAGCCGAAGTGATTGAGGATGAGCTCGTTGAAACGATCCATCAAGGTATCTTCGAAAAAGTTCTCGAGCACGAGGTAGCCTTGCTCCCAGAATTGATCGGCCAAGGCTTGTTTGTCAAACGTTCCCATTAGTATCCAGGGTTTTGCGTAAGGATGTCGTTACCGCTATCGTCCTTGCCGGCGAGAATAATCTCGTTGAAAGGAATGGGCAACAGCTCATCACGGTTGGTTGTAAAGCCATCGATTTCCACAGCAGCATCGCCCCAGCGCACCAGATCGTGGAAGCGGTTCCATTCGGTAGCCAGCTCCAGGCGGCGCTCTAGTTTGATGTTAGCCAAGGTAAGGGGTTTGGTAGTCAGGCCTACCCGCTCCC
>DMST01000050.1:0-1524 GCA_003454975.1 Cytophagales bacterium
GACAACGGTACGGCTACTACCCTGTACGTAACCGCGAAGAATAGCTGTGGAGAATCACCTGCGGCTTTCAAGACCATCACGGGTGGTATCAACCCTCCCTTCCGTCCGGCGGCCGATAGCGAGTCTTTCCCTCCTTTGGATGAAATCGCTTCTGCCTTGGAACTGCACCCCAACCCGGTCACCCGTAACCAAGGTGTGCTGTCGATTACCAAAGCCAACTCGGCTACCATTACGGGCATGAAGGTGTTCAATTTGCAAGGCCAAATGATTGAAGAGCTCACGCCTTCGGCATCGATGAAACTGGATGTGAGCACGTACGAACCCGGCGTGTATTTTATTCAAACTGCACAAGACGGAGGACTCTCTACTACGAAATTCATCGTAGAGTAAGTACCCCCTCTCTTTCTCCATAGACCAGGCGCGATTTGGGTTTTCCTAAATCGCGCTTTCTTTTTAGGGGAGCACTAAGCTGGATCGCCGTGGCTGCTGAAGCAAATACCCAGGGTATAATACCAGCGGGGTATCGTATTGGCCGTCCCAAGGCGAGGCCGCCTAAATTCCCCAGAATACCAGTGGCCCGAAGGCTACTAACAGCCCATCCAGGAACCCAGTAAAGTAAAGCTCTGGGCGGTGGGGACGGGTACCTTGTACCCCAGCAGAAGCTGGAATTACCAGCAAAGCTCCCACCCAGAAGGGTACCCCGGCGAGAACGAGGCAGAGGAGGGCCGTTGCCAGACAGAGTTGGGCCACCACCTGAGTGGTGCGCAGGCCCCAGCGGTCGGGTAAGGTGCGTAGGCCCACCTGGCGGTCTTGGATGAGGTCGCGGATGTCGAAGGGCAACGTGATGGCGAAGGTGTAGAGCAGCAATGCCGCAAACCAGAAGATGGCCTGTGGCGACAAGGCATCGAGCAGTAGGGCAGGATAGCCTGCTCCTAAGGTAGCCCATACGTAAGCAATCAGGAAAATCTTAAGGAAGGGAATTCGCCGGATGCTCACCAGCCAAACCAGAGTGCGCTGCTCAGGCAGGTTGTACAGCAGTGAAATAGCACCCAAGTGAGCAAAAAAGAACCACTCGCGCCACCCCAAGCCCAATACGCCCCATAGCTCGCCTACCAAGGCAAGGCCAAACAAGGCCAAGCCCCAAGGATAGAATCGGGCGTACCATTGGTACTTTTCTTCGGGCCGGTTGGCGCAATACGTGCGCCCTGCCAGTAGCCAGTGGAGGTTGTAGGTAATGAGGGTAGAGCAGAATAAAAAGACCAGTGTCCGCAAAGGAGGAGCCCCCCCGCCCAAGACCTGATACCCCGCCCAGAACAGGCTGGCTGCTCCCGAGGCGATCCATAGGTTGGTATAAATGAGGGCACGTACTAATTTCACCGCCACAAGGTCGTAAAATGAAGGCAGATTCCATGTCAGGAAAATTCATCGTCATCGAGGGCATCGATGGAGCAGGTAAGTCAACGCAAGTAGAGCGATTGAAGGAGCACCCTGCGCTGCGCAACGCGCATTTTACGGCCCAGCCCA
>DMST01000050.1:1611-9367 GCA_003454975.1 Cytophagales bacterium
CCCGACTACAGCCCGGAGGCCATGGCCGCCCTGCTGGTAGCGGACCGCCTGGACCACCTCACGGCCCCAGAGGTTGGGCTCATCGCGCGGTTAGAGAAGGGCCAGCACGTGGTGGCCGATCGCTACATCCTTAGCAGCCTGGCTTATCAATCGCTCACCGCTCCCTTTGACCTGGTATGGGCACTCAACCAGCCCTGCCTGCAACTACTCGCCCCGGATCTCACCCTCTACCTGGACCTAACGCCCGAGCAAAGCATGGCCCGCATTGAAGCGCGCGGTGGGGTGCTGGATAGCTTCGAGAGCTTGAAAAACCTCACGCAGATACGTGAAAATTACCTGGCCGGTATCCAACGCATGGAGGGCCATCCCATCCGCCAGTTCTCCGCCAATCAGTCCATCGATAGCCTGGCAAAAGAGGTGGGTAGCGTAGTAGAGGAGTTGATAATTGATAATTTTATATCCTGAAGCCACAGCAAAGGGACAACCATTCCATTTGCACATCTCTACACATTGTCACATTCCCGAATTAGCACATTAACTCATCATTTTTTCTTCTGTATTCTGAGTTCTGTTTTCTGTATTCTTTACTTTACCCCATGTCTCGTTGGGAAAAATACATACCCATTGCGTTGTGCCTCCTCATGCCTGGGGTCAGCATTATCAATAATGTCAAGGAGCTAGAGGAAATCGACTGGCAGGTGGTACTCACTCGTTGGTTTGCTTTCTCAACTTTTCTAGGGGTACTGTGGAAGCTCAACGAATTAATAAGCCAACGCCTGCAAGGTTCAAAACGGTGGCCCTCGCTCATCGCTTTCAACCTGGGCATCATTGTCATTTTTGCGGTGGTGCAGCTAAACCTACTGCCTAGGCAGCCTGGTACCGACTATCGATTCCCGGTTATCCTGTTTACGGTGAGGCTCACCTTTGCCCTAGCCATATTATTGGCCGTGATCGAAAGCTTTCGGGTGGTAGGGGAGCGGGCACGCCTGCGGGAGGAGAACCTTAGCTTGCAGTCCGAAAATCTAAAGGCCCAGTTCAACCAGCTCAAACAGCAAGTAAACCCCCATTTTCTGTTCAACTCGCTCAGCACTTTGCGCACAATGGTGCGCAGTAATGACGAGCAGTCGGAGGCCTATGTGATGGCCCTCTCTAACGTATACCGCCAGATCCTGACCCAACGCCAATCCGATACGGTGTTTTTGAAAGAGGAGCTTACTTTTCTGGAATCGTACCTGTACCTGCTGCGGCTGCGGCACGAGTCAGCTTTGTCGGTAGCGCAAGAAATCAACGATGCCTCCCTGGACTTTCAGCTTCCTGGCTTTGCCCTACAACTGCTGGTGGAAAATTCGCTCAAACACAACATCGCCTCCGAATCCCGGCCGCTAGAGCTGCGCATCTTCCAACCCGATGCAGAGCACATTGCGGTGAGCAACAATTACCAACCCAAAGTGGTGAAGCCCGAATCTTTTGGGGTAGGCATAGCTAACCTGAAAGAGCGCTACCGCCTGCTAGGCAGCGAGGGTGGGGTGGAGGTAGCCCAAACCGAAAGTGAGTTTACCGTTACCCTAGCCTTACTGTCACCATGAACATCCTGATCATAGAAGACGAACGGCGAACGGCACAGCTGTTGCAAGAGATGATAGAAGCGCACCCCGAGCATCTGGTGGTGCAGACCTGCGACAGCGTGGAGACCTCGGTGGCCTATCTGAAACGCAACCAAAGCAAGCTGCAGCTGATCTTTATGGACATTCAGCTAGCGGATGGAGACAGCTTCCAAATTTTTGAGCAGGTAGAGATCAGCACCCCGGTGGTCTTTTGCACCGCTTACGACCAATACATGCTGCAAGCCTTCCAAACCAACGGTATAGCGTACTTGCTAAAACCTTTCGAGGACAAGGACATTATCCAAGCTTTTGCCAAGGTGGAACAGCTGCGCGATCAGTTTGCCGGGCCTACGGTGGGCCAGGTGATCAAGGATACTTTGCAGACCAAAGAATCTCCCCGGCAGCATTCCTTTCTGGTGCGCTACAGAGAGAAGATGTACCCCTTATCCGTCTCAGACATCGCCTTTGGCTGGCTGGACCAGGAGGTGCTCTACGTTTACAACTTTAAAGGTGAACGCCACATTCTGCTCAAAAAGATGGATGAGTTTCAGGAAGCCCTGCCCGAAGCGGACTTCTACCGGATCAATCGCCAGATGATTCTGCACCGCCGGGCCATCAAGGAAATAGAGCCCTACTACCACCGCAAGGTGGTGGTTACCCTTACCTTCCCCATCCCCGAAAAAGCCGTGGTCAGCCGCCTGAAGGTTACACCGTTTTTGGACTGGGTAGAAAAGACAGTGTGAGCGCGAGTTTAGCGGGTGCCTAAAAAAAGAACGTTGATAGGTTGCCTTTCTTAGTCGGCTAAAGACGCTACCTGCCATCTTATCAACTAGTTGACAATCTTCTGATACGTATTGTTGAAATCATCAATCAACACAACGGCTCGGCCCTCCGTGATCAGTTCAAAATCCTCTCCCAAAACCTCGGTTTCAAACCGCCATCCCTGGGGTAGCGATAATCTGGACCCCAAGCTCTCCAAATCCTCTATGGTTTGATCGGGTACCCACATTTGGCTGTAAGATTGCATGATGTATTCCTCCCCAAATTCGTTCACCAGTTTGTATACCCGGTTACCCTCATGGTACTCGTAGGTGGTCCAGCGAATTACCTCCTCTTCCTCGTATTCATTTTGGATGAGCT
This sequence comes from Cytophagales bacterium, assembly GCA_003454975.1. GTDB lineage: Bacteria > Bacteroidota > Bacteroidia > Cytophagales > Cyclobacteriaceae > DMST01. The sequence continues at coordinate 4,356 of DMST01000050.1, forward strand.
CTCCGCGAATCTGCGCCGCCAGTTTCATTTGAATACCGCCAAACTCAGCCACTTTATCGTATTGGACATTTTGTCCGCTAAAGATCTTATTGACCACCCAATACCGGGGCCCATTCAAATACACGCTATCAGCGCCTAACTCCACCCGCAAGGTTTCCGCTGATATCTCGGACCATTTTTCTTCGGGACATTTGTTGCACCCGATGGTAGCATACACCTCATTGACCGTTTCTCCATCGTTGTCAAATTCCGTAAGGACTTCGCAGTAGCGGTAATCTCGAAAATCTCCCAGGGGGATGCGTATTTGAGTTTGCCGAACCTCAGGTACAGGGCTACTGAAATAGTCAGTAGGCAAAACCGTTTCGCTACAGCCCGATGCTAACACCACAGCAACTAAGCTGGCAGCAATAATTCCTTTTTTCATCTTGGTTATCATTTATGTTCAGCGCAAAAATGGAGGGTGCGGATTTCAATTCTTGAAATGGGTAGGTGAACTGAACAATCCTGCTTGTGAATTGAACAAAGGGCAGCACCTGGATAGATCTATTGGAAAAGATTAAACTAATTTCTGATGGCTCCCTTGTGCAATACGTCAGCAGAACCTAAGCAAATGCTAAGCATGCATGGTTGCCTTTAGTAACGGATTCTTCTGGAATGGATAGGCAATCCTCTGATTAATAGCTACTTGACAATTGAGAAAGGACAGAGACGATAAATTGTTAATCCTTATCTTTTGGTAAGCATCCACTTTTGTTTGATCAACAATATTGTTGATATTCCAAAAGAGCGGCATAAACCCCGATGCATCCGTTGAGCAATAGTTGAAAATGAGTGATGATTCTTTATACACCCTGTTATTAGTAGATGATGATGCCCAAACCTTGTTGGTGCTAAAGGAGCACCTCAGAGAAGGGCCCTATAAACTATTATATACTCCCAAGGGTAAGGATGCCCTCTCGATAGTGCTGAACGAGGAACCTACTTTGATTTTGCTGGACTGGGTAATGCCAGAAATGGACGGCATACAGACGCTGGAAGTCCTGAAGGCGAACCCTACCATTGCGGACATACCGGTGATCATGTTTACGGGCATGCACCGGGATTCGCCGCATTTGCAGCAGGCGCTGGAGCGGGGTGCGGTAGATTTTCTCCATAAGCCTTTTGACCCGGTAGAATTAAAGGCCCGGATTGCGAACATCATTCGGCTGACAGAAACGACTAAGGCACTGGTGGAGATGCAGACGCGGGAGCGGGAACGCCTGCAGGAGGAGGTGGCAGCCAAGAAAAGGGAGCTGGCCTCTCAGGCCATGTACCAGCACGAGATGGAAAAGTTGCTGCGCGATATTCAGGTTTACATGAAAGGGGGAGAGGTAGACGAGGACGCCCAAAAGACAATTAACCAGCGGATACATCAGCAGCTGGAATCGAACAGCTGGGAGGACTTTCAGAAGCACTTTGAGGCCGTGAATCCTGACTTCTTTCAGAAATTGAATACCCTGGAAGGCAAGTCGCTCTCACCGGCCGAAGTCAAATTTGCGGCCTACCTGCGCATCGGTATGCGCAACAACGATATTGCCAATCTACTGGGTATAGGTAAGGACTCCCTCAATACCAGTTTGCACCGCATGAAGAAGAAACTGGATTTGGCCACCGGGGAATCTCTCCGGGATTTTATCCAGCAGTTGTAACGGTAATCCACACCATCATGGCACCCAAAAGTAACTTCATCCGCCTGCTGGCTTTGCTGGTTGGGCTGTTGTCCGTATTCGTTTTCGCTCCGCTGAAAGCCCAGGAGAATCCTTATGGTCCGCAGATCGATAGCCTGGAAGAGGTGCTGCTAGCGCATACGGAAGTGGATACGGTGCAGGGGAGGATCCTCTTTCAGTTGGTTATGTCCAACCTACAAGCGGGCAATCACGCTCGAGCTTTTCAGCTAGACAGCCAGGCCCTGGCTCTGAGCGAAACCTTGGGTTGGAAGTCGGGGGTGGCGGAAGCCCAGGAGAAACTGGGAAGGATTCACATGCGCAAGGGGACCTATGACCAGGCTACCCTACACTACGAACTCGGGCTGGCCCTCCGGGAAGGACTCGGCGATAAGAAGGGGATGGCCCGTAACCTGAATAACCTGGGGGTACTGCAGCAATATCAGGGGAAACAGGCCTTGGCCAGCGATTATTACCTGAGGACGGTAGCCTTGGCCGAGGAACTAGGTGATACCCTTACCATGGCTGGGGCACTGTCTAACGTAGCCAACATCGCAGCCATCAAGAAGGAGCACGTACTGGCGATGGAATACCTGGAGCAGGCCATCACGCTTCAGGAGGGCTCTACGAAAAACAAATACCTGCCACATAATTACATCACGTTGGGGTCCGTACTGCGGAAGCAAGGGCGGTTGCCGGATGCGGTAGTAGCCACCCGAAAGGCCTTGAGGTTGTATGAAAGCCAGGAAAACCTTGAGGGGCAAATCAATGCCTGGCGCAATATGGGGAAGTGCTATAAGGCCGATGGGCTTATAGATTCTGCCAAGTATAGCTATCAGCAATCTTTGCGTTTAGCCGAAATCACCCAAAACGTGCGGGAGGTGGGCAATGCCTATTCGAACCTGGGCTCACTCTACATGTCTACTTCGGAGTTTGTGCAGGCTCGTGATGCCTACCGGGGGGCATTGCATGCCTATCAGATTACCCAGAACCCCAAGTGGCTGGCGGCGTCCATGGTGAATATGGCGCGTGCCTCTATGAAGTTGGACCAACAGGACTCGGCCGTCTTGTATTTTCAACAGCTGGCCATGACGGCCCATGCCAGCGATGAGCCCGAGGTATACATTGATGCGTACTTCCGCATGGGACGTTCGTACCGCAACTCGGGTATGCTACCCCTGGCCCAGGAGAGCTACCTGGAGGCTTACCGAATGGCCTTGGTGGCGGGTAGTGAATACAACGAGGCCAAGGCCTTGAACAATCTGGCTATTATGGCGTCGGCGCAAAAGGATTTGGAGAAAGCGAAGTCCTACTACCTACTGGCCGCTCAAATGCACACCGCCTTGAACGAAACTGCTTGGCTACTTTCGGATATGGAGGGACTGGGTGCTACGCTCATCAGTCTGGGAGACTATGATTCGGCTTTGGTTTGTTTTCAAACTTGTACCGAACTACTCGAAAACCTGGACCGGTCGGTTTCTCCTGGAATTTTGCAGGGTAAAGGTCGGGCCTACTATGTGTTGGAAGAATGGGATCAGGCAGAAGCCCTGTTCCTGGAAAGCCTTGCGTTGTATGAGCAAAAGCAGAATTTGATTGGGCAGGCCAATAGCAAGCGATATTTGGGTAACATTTACTACCAGCGAAAGGAATATGCTAAGGCACTGGCTTGGTTGCGAGAGAGCCTGACCCATGCAGAGGCTAGCCGCTCCCTACCTAGTCAGATTGGAGCCAATAGAAATCTCGCCGAGGTATATGCCCAGTTGGAGCAGGGAATGAGGGCCTATGAACATCATCAGGCTTACGTAGTGCTAAAGGATAGCCTGCTGAATGAGGAAAACCTCCGGGAGGCCACTCGCCTGGAAGAGCAATTTGCTTTCGATCGGGAGAAAGAACGGCTGCTACAGCTGCAAGAGCAGGAGGAATTGCTTTTGCAAGCAGAGATTGACCGGCAAGATGTGGTACAGTACGCACTGTTGGGGGGCACCGGTTTGCTCCTCGTTTTGCTGATTCAAGTGGGGGTGAGTTTCCGCCGAAAGCAGCAGCAGAACCACCAGATTGCCACCCAAAACACCCAACTCAAGTCTCTTTCGGAATTCAAAGATGTCTGGACCCAGATGGTGGCCCATGACATGAAAAACTCCCTCAATACCATCATTGGCTACTCGGCCCATGCACTAGAAGACCAGCGGATGCATAGAATCAACCAGTCGGGGCAGGTGATGCTCAATTTGGTTACCAATATGCTGGACATCCAGAAGTTTGAAGAAGCCAGTGTGGTACTGGACCGCACCCCGGTGCAGGTACTTGAGCTGGTGGAGAAAGTAAAATCGAGAGTGGCTTTTCTCTATCAGATGGAACATGTACTTCTGGAGGTGGAGATACCTGAGGGTATTGAGGTTCAGGTGGACCGTGCGATGATGGAGCGAGTGCTGGTAAATCTGCTGAGCAATGCGGCCAAGTACTCTGAGGCTGGGTCAAGAGTAACGGTACGCTGGCAGGCCCAGGACTCGGGCAGTCTGCTGCAGGTCATTGACCAGGGTGAGGGTATCGCGGAGGCCGATTTGCCGCACATTTTTGAAAAGTTTTATCAGGTAGATGCCCGATCGACCGGTTTTGCCGCTTCCAACGGTTTGGGGCTTACTTTCTGTAAGTTGGCCGTGGAAGCCCACGGCGGTACTCTCTCAGTAGCCTCACAAGTGGGTGAGGGTACTACGTTTAGCGTCTTATTCCCTGCCGAGTATACGGAGGTGACGGAGGAAATAGCCCCGGTTCTGGCGACCGAACCTACCGAAGAAGTCGCTTTGCTATCGGCCCGGGAGGAGGAGGCACTGGCACCACTGCGGCATAAATTCCAAGCTTTACGGGTATATGAGGCCGTCGATATTTTTGATCTGCTGGAGGGACTACCCGCCGAATTGAAGCAGAGTGAATGGAAACGGCAGATAGAGCAATCGGTGAAGACGGGCAATGCCGAGCATTATGCATCCTTAGTGCAGGTGGTTAGAGGGGTGGTTCCAGATAGTCAGGCGTCTGCCTAGTGTGTTTTGGGCGGCAAGGGTGGAGACCTCCCGACATAATGTTTAAGTAGCCAAGACACCCCTTCCAGGGTATTTCGATCTTAAAAAAAGACCTGTGTCGTATAGCTGTTAATCCTGCTCCGGGGATGCCAACCTATGGACAAATTAATCGTCCTTTCCTCAACTAACCGCCCTCCTATTGAGTCAAGCCTACAAAAAAGCCCTGACCAACGGCCAGGGCTTTTCACGGATGCAATAAATAGAAGTTAAAAACGAGTGCCTTCCGGATCCC
>DMST01000050.1:9408-14858 GCA_003454975.1 Cytophagales bacterium
CACTACTGACATTACTGTTTGATGAATTTCACCGACTGGGTTTGGTTACCCTGGGTGAGATGCATCATGTACAGGCCGGTTTCCAGGTGCTCGGGCAGCTTCACCGACTGCTTTAGGCCCCGCGTAGCCGGATCTACCGTTTCAGTGTAAAGCAGTGCTCCGCGCAGGTCGCGTACTTCTAGCGTCAGACTCTCTTCAGAACCCTTGCTGTACCAGCTATAGCGCAAGGTGCCGTCCTCAATCGGGTTGGGGTATACCTCGGTGGTTAGCGGTTGGGCCAGGCCGTTGTCCTGGATGACCGCAATGGCCGAGTACGTCTCCGTACCGTCTGTCCGCTGCAAGCGTAGGCGGTAGTAGATGGCCTCCTCAAAGCGCACCACCTCCTGGTATCCCTCGGCCTCCGTTAGCTGAGCGATGCTCTGGAAGAACTCACCGTCCCTTGAGCGCTCTACTACGTAGGCTTGAGTACCCGCAGGGTCCACGGCGTTCCATTGCAGCACTATACTGCCGTCTGCTACTTGCTCACCGGTGAAGTCCAGACTAACCAGGCGTTGCGATGAGGCAGGCGTTACGTTCTGCACATGGAAGAGCGTATCCACCGATCGGTTGAGTACGTTGCCTACCTCGTCGGTCACACCGCTGATGCGCAGGCGTAACGTCTTGCCATGGTAGTTGCTGGTAAACTGACGGTCGAAGTAGAACTCGATCTTGTTACCGCTGTGCGCCATCTCTACCATAGCACTGGGTAGCTTGATGTAGTTGAAATAACCAGGACTACCATCGAGAGGCTGTACCAACACCCGCTCGTGCAAGGAGATGGAATCGCTTTTCAGCGATGATGCTGCAATACTCTCCGTAAAGGTCACCAGAATGGGTTCCGTGTGCTTCAGCGTATCGTTTCCGGGGGTGATTTTTGTCACCCAAGGGGCAGATACGTCTATGCGACCGGAACGCTCGCCGGAGTACTCTGCGAATCCGTGTGCCCCGTAAGCCACTGCCCGTACGGAATAGTTTCCGTCAGCGATCACCGGTGTCCAGGTAATGGGGTAGTGCGGATGATCATTGCTTGCGGTGCGGGTAGCCGTGTAGTATTTAGCCAAGCTGTCCTGGGTTACCGTTTGAATCCTCTTCCAACTGACATCAGCGGGTGCCCGGTATTCCAGCGTAATGCTATCCAGGGTCGTGGCAGTCTCGAACACATCGTAGTCACCCAATGTGAAGGTCACCGAAGGATGGCTGCTGTTCACCAACCAATTGCTAACCGGAGTCAGTAGGCTCACCGGCGAGGTGCTTTCGCCCCATTGGCCGATGGTAAAGGTGTAGGTGACCTTGCTTCCATGGGCGGCCGGATTGCCCGCCAGATCCTTTATGCCGCTCACCGCTACGATCACCGTACCGCCGAAGTACTTCTTCAGAGTATCCTCTGCATAGGTGAACAAGAAACCATTGCCCGTGCATACGGCTGAAGTATACGCCAAGTCGGTGGTGTCGGTAGTACCGTAGGTCACCACCCGGCTGGTGTATTGGATACCTGCCGCCTGACAATCGAGTGCTTCGGTGAAGGTAAAGGATACCTCGTCTCCCCAGTCAAACACGCTGTCGGCCGGAGCGGGAGTCCCTAGCAAGGCAGGAGCAATCCGGTCCTTCAGACCGCTAAGGGTACCAGAGAAGTTTTGGCGCCCCGTATTGCCCACGGCCACTGCCCGTGCGGTGTACCGACCATCGGGTTGGTTGGTGGCGTTCCACGTGAGGGTATCGAGCGGTGGTTGGCCAGAGTATAGGAAGGTCCGGTATCTAGCCGCTAGCTCGGCCGCAGTGCGGTGGGTCACCGTACTCCAGGTAGTTTCGCCCTCACGGCGTATTTGCAATGCAATACTATCCATCGATGTGGTAGCTTGGAAGACATCGTAGTCCGTGATGATGAAGTCCACCATCTGGCTTCCCGAACTCTGGTTAATTACCCAGTTTTGAGGACTGAGCAAGGTCACCGGTGAGGGCGATTGCTTGAAGTAATCGATGGTGAATTCCCAGGTATGCGTAGCGGGGGTAGATACATTGCCCAGCATATCCTTAATACCCGTCAGGGTTACCTTCACCCTGCGGCCGTCGTAAGTTTGCAACACCTCCCGGTCAATGGTGATGCTCACCCCGCGGATGGTCACATCTACCTCATATTGAGACAAGGCACTGTTAGCCTTACTATACGTCAGCTCCACTTTTGGTTTATCGTTCTCGGCTAATACCTCTACTTTGTGGGTGCCAGAGGTCAGATAGAAGGCTCGGTCAATGAACTCATGGAAACCGATGCTCACCGCATCACCCTGCGAAAGCACGCTGTCTGTAGGAGCGGCTATGCCGACCACTTGAGGCCCTTCCCGGTCTATGGTACCCGTAAGTACGTTGGAGTAGGCAAAGCTACCGTTCTCGTGTACCACCGTAGCGCGTACCTGGTAGGTACCGTTCACCAGCCCTTGGTACAACACCGGGTCGGCCAGGTTCCAGGTAAACGGATACGTAGGCTCGGGGTAGGTATTCCGCTTCTGGCGGAAGTACCTCAGTAGCGAGTCTACCGGTAGCACTTCCAGCTTATAGGAATCATCCACAATCCGGGTCCAGGCATCGCTTTCCTGGTTGGTGCGCTTGTACTCCAGGTACACTTCTTTGAGTGAGTGGCGCAGCTGCTCTACGTCGTAGTTCTTCAATTTGAAGATGATGGCCTCCTCGTTCACGTTGTCCTGGGTATTTTGGTCTGCCCGCACCGACCAGGTGGCCTGGTCCGTTTCCAGAGTGATGGGTGAGATGGGTTTGCGGAAGTAGAATTCCAGCTTCACGGTGTCCATCACATCCTTGTGCTCCCAGTAGTCAAAGCGGTTGCACGCTGGCTTGGCTACCAACTCCACATCTACGAAGTCGTACACGGGCAGCTTAGCCTGATTCACGTACAACGTACCGTAGTAGCTGGTCTCAGGAGCGATCCAGGCCTCTGGTCCGCCCGTAGGGGATAGCTTAGCACTTTCCATTTCTAGTCCTACACCGTTCTTGTTACTGCCCAGGGCCGTAGTTACAGCTACCAGTCGGTTTTCGTTGAACAGATTGCCCGAGCTGAGGGTAATAGGAATCGCGATGGGGACGTTCGGGTCTAAGTCGTAGAACTTAGTGCCTACCAGCCCGTTAGCGTCTCCTACTTGTATTCTAGGCATATCCCGGGGGATGGTGCCTTCCTCGTACGGACAAGAGCTGCGGCCTCCTATCAGGTTGAAGTACGGTGAGGTTTTGGTAGCGCCGTCAATCCATGAGTGGAACACGTCGATACTGAAGTGGTCTCCATCGTCATCATCTCCCAGCGTAAAACCGGTTTTAAAACCACTATCACGGGAATTCCCCTGCGTTACCTGAGAAGAACCTTTGTAGAGTAAGGTTACACCCCTTACAAACCTTCCCTTTGCGAAATCATGGGAACTAATCAGCGTATTTAACCGGAAATCACCCGCTACGCCTGCACCCAACACCAGGGATAACTCTGTCCCCATGGAGAAATTGGAGGACGAGAATTCCGATTGTGAATTATCTACTGTCCGAGCTACCGTAGCTCCGGCTCCAAAGGTGATATTCTCCATAGGAGCGTACTTCTCTATAGTATTTAGCTCATTGTTCAGTTCCCTGGAAATCCGGTCGCTTGATACAAAAGCGGCAGCTTTTCCAATCACTTCCATCTGGTGGTATTTGTCTATTTCCAGGGCAGCCAAGTACATCTTGTATACATCCGCATAATCCTTTCGCTGTGTACTATCCCAATTAGCGGTCAGAAATGGAATGGATTTACAGGTTCCGTCAGCATTCTTCACGTAGGTGGTACAGAACTGCTTTACCGCCTGAGAATACTCCTGATATTTTGTGCCAAAATGGCTCGGAGTGATAGGCTTGAAGGTGTAGCTACACATTTCACACATGGGGGTGAAGCGCGTGTCTACGATATCCAGCAGGCTCTGGTAACGTTCCTTGGCCAGGCCAATGTCCCCGGAAATATCCTTCGATTCACTGGAGAAGGCTACTCCGTCGGCTATCTGATAGCTACCGTTAGATCCTTGTACCAGGCTACCGTAGTAGTTGATGGTATTCTGGATCTGACTACGGGTATAGGCCCACACCGATTTAATTTGGGTGGGTGAAACATCGAGTTCTTTCTTTTTGGATACGGTACAATTATCAAAACTCAGGATCTCCAAAATACCGTAGGCCATATTCAGGCTAGCTCCAATGATGATATCCGCATCGGGGCCATCTAGGTAACCTTCCAGGTTTTCGCTTTTATTAGATGCACTCGCAGTGGTGATGTCCTGAGAGAACTCTATGGACATGGTATTCTTCCGGTACCCGCCCGTGGTCTGGTTAACACCGTAGTTCTCTTTCACTCGGATGAAAACACCTGCCGTAGTTCCTTCCAGTTCACCGTTGTAGGTGGTATTGAAGTTGTGACTTGTCAAGCTCTCAAATGAAAAGCTAAGGGAGGACTTCTCGCTGATGTAGGCCGAACTTTGGTCTCCAGGAGGGTCGCGTAGCACGTAAAGGGGTGCATGCGCTACACCTGCTGCTCCTTGAGGGATAACAAACACATCCTGTCCGGGCGCCTTTTGGCGGCCCGTTACCAGAATCTCCTGGTTCCAGGTGCCTTGGAAGTTACCGCTCTCGTCGTAGTAGTAGAACTCCAGCAGCTGGGTATTGGGGGCTGCCAGGTTGGGGGTAGTGGCCGTCAGTACCACCGATTCCCAAGTACCGCCTACTACGTTAATCGTATCGTTTCCTTGCGGATTCGTTACCGTACCACCGGGGAAACGAGCCAGCATGTAGCCAGTCTTGGCCTCGCACCGCACCCCGTTGATGGTCTGGTAGGGCGTTACTACCAAAGTTGCTTGCTCCTCAGCCACTCCGTCCATTACGTAGCGGTCGGGCTGACCATTACACTTAATGGCGGCGGGCAGGCCGGTTACCGAGAGGGTAGCCCGTTCGTTGTAGCGGAAATGCCAGGTAGTATCGCGCAGGCTGGTACGCTTGGTTTCCAGGTATTCCTGGTACCCACCGATGTTGTCTACCGTGAGCGCACGGGAGCGGAAGTAGTCAATCACCGATTGGCTAAAGGCATCCGGCTTGTTCACGTCTACTACTTGTACGGAGTACACCAAGGGAGGCAGGTTGAGCCGCACCTCACCGGATACACTATTGTGGTTGGTCCACACCAGGGTGTCTACCTTGTTGCGAGTATCGCGGATGCGCACCAGATACTCATAGCCGCCCATCACGTCACAGTCGCCCGGGCCGCTTATTTTCACCCGTAGCGGGTGGTTGATCTGCTCGCGTACTGCTACGTGGTGCTGGGTGGCCGCCTCCAGTTGGCTGCGGGTAAACGTAACGTGCAGTGAGCTGTCGCTCTGCCGTTGCTGTCCGGCCCCCTC
>DMST01000050.1:14917-16087 GCA_003454975.1 Cytophagales bacterium
CCCCTCGGCGTAGTAATAGCCCAGGCTGTCGATGCCCGTACCGTCTACCGACGACATCTCGTTGGGGATGTCCAGGCGGAACTGGGTGTATTCGCTCAGGTTGTACGGCACGGTGAAGGAGAATTTGCCTTCGCCATCGGTCTTCATCCAGTCGTATTCTGTTTCACTGCCAGCCTGAGTCGCCATCAAGGCTACCCGTATGCTGTCGCGGCCGCAACCGCCGGGGCAGTAGTCGTTGCGAACGGACCCAGCTAAGGTGCGCACGCGGGTGTAGATAAAGACCTCCCCTTGCGATTTGGTGCTAGAGGTATTCAGCACCAGTTGCTTCTTGGCACGGGTGTAGTGCGTAGGATCACCAGCTACTTCCAGGGTGTAGGTAATTCCGGCTTGGTTGTAGGCCATTCCGGGGATGGTCACCCGGCCTTCGGCATTGGCATATTCCTTCCGCTTGAAGCTGGTACCGTTGAGGTTGGCGCTGATCCACACCGAATCTCCACGTACTCCGTGCCCTTGTTGGGTCAGAATAGATACCTCAATGAGCCCGTCTCCCGCTGATTTACCAGTAATCGACCGGGGGAATTCAGTGCCCGCGTAGTCGGCGGCGATCCGGTATACGTAGGGCATACCGGGGTCTACGCTACGGTCTTCGTAGCTGTAGCTTGCCTGGTTGGCCACATGGTTCACCGTATTGATGCGCTTGCCGTCCCGATAAATGATGTATTTACCTGGGGCGGTGGTATGTGCAGCCGAATCCCACTGCAGGGTGATACTGCCCAATACATTCTGGCTAGCTTGTGGATTCTGTGGATATTGAGCCTTGTTCCCCAACGTCATGTTAAGGTTAACCGTAGACGATCTTGCGGTAGAGCCTGGATCGGTCTGGTAGGCCTCCACCTTCACTTCAAAGTCGCGGTTCAGGTCTGCAAATTTGGGTACAAAGTGGAACGAACGCTGGTTGGTGGGCAAAGGCAGCTGGTCGTAAGTGAAGGGCTGCATCACTCCAAACTCATCCTGCTTCTCCCCCACATAGGGTAGGTTCGTACTCACGTCTTTGATGGTAAACCGGAAACCATCAAAGTTGCCGCGGGTGTAGGTCCAGTTCAGGGTAGCGTCCTGCCCCGGGCTGCTATAGGTAGTGGTAACCGTAGGCAGATCTAGCTGCGGATAGGT
>DMST01000050.1:16112-16888 GCA_003454975.1 Cytophagales bacterium
AGTGGCCGATACCGTATGGGCCTCGGAGTAGAAGGTCTTGTTACCCCGGTAAGCTACCGCCCGTACCCGGTATTCATAACCCATTTGGGCTACCCCCTGCGTATGGTAATGAACATAATTCTGCTGGGTATGGGGTATGATTTGCTGCACCACCGTATCCTTAGGGTTGCTGTTTTTGATGATGAGCAACTCAAAGGCATTGACGCCTATGGCCTGGTAAGACCAATTGAGCTGTACGGTATCCATATTCGTCAAGATGGGTGCAGCAATAGCCGGTAGTTGTAGCTTAGGGAACACCACGGTGGTTTTGCTGCCGCGGGCCTGGTATTGCTTACCGCCTATTACATCATAAGCCACTACCCGGTAGGTAGTATAGGTTTCTGGGGTGCCCAGCGAGTCGATGATGAGGGCGTTCGGGTAGGTGACAGACCCTACACTGTCCAGTCCCCGGTACAGGATGGCCCCTTTTACCTGGCGTTGGGTAGGATAGGTAAAGCGCACCTCTACTAAGTTATCGTCCACATTACCACCATTGATTTTACCTACCACGGCGGTAGTCCCGGTCACATCACCCACCGAGGGAAAAGCCGCCAGTAGTTGGGTCGACTGGTTGGACAGTACCTCAGCACCACCGCGCTGTAGGTAACCAAACAGGTTGTAGCGGTATACCTGGCCCGGTATCCCGGTAGAGTCGATGAAGTGGTGTGCCGAATCGCGGTGGATACGGCCAATGGCCTCGTCATTTCGCGTGATCAGGTAACCGTCTACGTTGTTGA
>DMST01000050.1:16936-17873 GCA_003454975.1 Cytophagales bacterium
TTGTGTGCCCAGGTGAGTTCCACGTAGCCTTGGGCTTGGTTTTCCAGGGCACGGGCGTAGTGCGGTGCCTCTAGCAAGGAGTAGTCATAGGCGGCACTGATTTTTTGCCCGGCATTGAGCAAGGTGGGCGTGCCTTCCGCGCTGACCACGTACGGTATAGCCAGGTAGGTAGCGCTGGCTGCGTTGTTGTTGTCCAGCGAATCCTGATAGACTAACTCCTGCCCCTTCAGGATTTGAGCTACTTCGTTTTGGAAGTTGTTTTTGTAGAGTTTCACTCCGCTGAAACCGGTACCTGCCGGAGCTATACGTACCTCGTTGGTAAGGAAATACCGCTGCGGCGTGGCCACCAAACCTGCCACTTGCGGACCGCTCGTGGCTTCCCACACGGTTGTTCCATTGCTGATCGTCAGGTCCTTCCGGTAGGTTTGTGTTCCTTCGGAAAGGGTAATATTTACCGATGCTAGGATCTGAGAGCCGGGCGCGGCGTACTGCAGTGGATAGGTCCCGCTGGTCAATTCCAGGTCAGAAAACTGGTAGTAGCCGCTGCTGTCTGTGCGGGTCCACTGACCCAGCAAACCCACCGGCACGTAGGGCAAACTCTCGCCTTGGCTATTGCGTGCGTACCCGTGTATCTGTTGGTAGTGGCGGTCCACCCCCAATGCGTACTGATCCACAGATTTCTCGTTCTCTTCCGTCTGAGCATACAGCACGTATTGTATGCTGTCGGCAGGCAGTGATTGGTGCAACCAGCTGCGCTGCTCATTGGGCAAGGTCACGGTAGTCCAGGCGGAAGTACCTACCGCGCGCCATTTCAGGTGGAAGGTAACCGCCGTGTATTCCGGGTACTCCCAGCTTACGTAGATGCGGTCGCGCACATCCGTGGTGGCGGTAAAGGTAGGTACAGGTATGCCCAGGTCTGTAGTATTGAGTGTAGGGG
>DMST01000050.1:17946-18200 GCA_003454975.1 Cytophagales bacterium
AGAACCGAGGCGCCACTAACACTCTGACTGAGGGCATCGGAGGCAACGTACAAACCTTCGTCGGTATGCTTGTAAATTTTCGCCGAAAGGGTCCCGTTGCTCATCGCCGGATCGTACAAGGAGGTGGAGTACGTACCTGCGTTGTTTTGGAAGGCGGCTTTTACCAGCGACACCGTCTCCGTGCCGTTGCTGAATTGCACGCCGTCCCAGGCCGAATAGCCGAAAGGTGTGCTGGTGCCGGAAGCTACCGTATA
>DMST01000535.1:0-198 GCA_003454975.1 Cytophagales bacterium
GAAACGAAGTGAGGGACCTTGGTGGTGCCTGCTTTCCTACTTTCGGTTTGCGGTCAAGGGCAGCCTGCTGCGTGGGTTGGTTTGAGTCTAGGAGGGTTGGTGGGCGGCTATCGGGTTTGGCTCCTCGTGGTGACCGGGTTCCTTCGGCGGTGCCTCAGGATGACTGGGGGTGTTCTATGCTGGGCTTATACATTTATA
>DMST01000535.1:324-2792 GCA_003454975.1 Cytophagales bacterium
GAAGTGAGGGACCTTGGTTGTGCCTGCTTTCCTACTTGCGGTTTGCGGTCAAGGGTAGCCTGTTATGAGGGTTGGTTTGAGTCTAGGAGGGTTGTTGAGCGGCTATCGTGGGTGGCTCCTTGTGGTGACCGAGTTCCTTCGGCGATGCCTCAGGATGACTGGGTGGGATAGACTTGGGTGGATAGGTGTGTGGGTGGTGTTGAGCGTTTTGGCCTTGGCTGAGGAAGGTGGGTTGGCTGGGATGGATAAGCTTTAACCGGACCAAAAGCCCCAATGAGCGCAGCGCGCTTCTAATGAAATTTAAGGCAAGTCTGCGAACTTCAACGGCCCATCAACGGCTACTACTCTGCGACCTGCAAATCATGCTACCTAAACCCCTTTTTGTATCGAAAGCGTGGAGACTGATGGGTGGGTGTTTGCTCCCTCGGCCTGACCTCGCCGGGCAGGCCGGATGTACTGGCTAGCTACATCTTCCGGGCCTGAGGAGGCCTCGCGATGGAGGTATGAGTTCCTACAATTTGTAGGGTAGGAAACGTCGGAAGGAGGTTTTTCTAGTGGCCCTCGAAGGCCATCACGCCGGCCTCTACCCGAAAATCAAGGTAGTTTTGTTTGGGTACCACGGGGCAGGAGTATTGGTCGCTGTAGGCACAGTATGGATTGTAGGCCTTATTGAAATCGACCATCAGTTGGCCGTCTTCGGTGATATCGGTTATCCAGATTTCCATATACCGGCCACCGCCGTAGGTGTCGAAGCCGTTGGAGGCATCCAGGAAGGGTAAGAATAGGTAGTTAGCGTACTCTTCCATCTCGCGTAGGTCGTGGCCCTGGAAAACATCCAGTTGATAATCGTTGCCTTGGTAAGTGAAATGCACCTCCCCGTACTTCTCATAGATGGGTTTGCGCCCGGTGGTAGTGGCCATCTGGAAAGGCAGCTGGCCGGGGGTGCGCACGAAGCGTGCTTGAAACCGGAAGTTGTCGGAGATAGGGAAGAAGTCCAGGCCGGTGAACTGCTTGCGGTCCGCTTTGACCAAGGGTGAGGTCTTTTTGTTGCCGAATTCCTCATTCATCTCGGCTTGCCACTCCTCAATCTCTTCCTGATGGTTTTTCTGGGCCATGGCACTGGTCGTAAGAGCCCCCGCCAAGAAAAATACGATGATGCGTTTCATGGCCATAAGATAACCGATCTGCCAATAAGATGGGTGCATATTGAATGGGAGTGTCCGTTGCACAGCTTCTCTTCCCACCGCATTGGGGATGGAAATTAGGGCATATTTCTTGCGCATGATTGGGAGAATTTGGTCCAAGGGGTGATGTTTCAGGAATATTGATTTTATAAATAATCAATACATGATTATTAATTTGATTGATGATGGGTGACTGAGGATCTTTGTGCTAACAAAAAGGAAAGACATGGGAAATCACGAACTAAACCAAATTGGACTGGGTCAACAATCTTCAAAAGAGGTGTCTGACAAACTGAATGTATTGCTAGCTAACTACAAGGTATTCTACATGAATGCCCGAGGCTTTCATTGGAATATCAGAGGAGAAAAATTCTTCGAACTACACTCCAAGTTTGAAGAATTGTACAATGATTTGCAGGAGAAAATTGACGAGCTGGCAGA
Organism: Cytophagales bacterium; assembly: GCA_003454975.1. Classification (GTDB taxonomy): domain Bacteria; phylum Bacteroidota; class Bacteroidia; order Cytophagales; family Cyclobacteriaceae; genus DMST01. Next base: position 1,950 of record DMST01000535.1, read on the forward strand.
GCGTATTCTGACGTTGGGGTTTACGCCCATGCACCGGTATTCAGACTTCCTGGCGGTATCGGCAGTGGAAGAAGCGCAGGACGTTTCGAACGGCAGAGAGGCCGTCAAACGGGTGCTGGAGGCCTATGCTGTGCTGCTACCGTTGGAGCGGGAGCTGCTGAGCTTATCGGGAGCAAATGACGACGAGGGCACCAGCTCGTTGATGAGTGACTACATCAGCCAACAAGAAAAGTTGGTTTGGATGTACAGTGCCTACCTAGACCAAAGGTAACGGGGAGCTCTTGTAGGCTCCCATCCGCTGGAGCGGGTTGAGCGGTCAGAATAATGCCTCAACTTGACACCAGATACGTTTCGCATTTGATTGATCACAGGACTAAAAAGGACACAAATGAACTTCCATACACGCAAATGGGTGAAACCCGAAGATCTGAATCCCAACCGGACTTTGTTTGGGGGGAGGCTACTGGAATGGATAGATGAAGAGGCGGCGCTGTACGCCATCATTCAGCTGGAAAATCCGAAAACGGTGACCAAGTTTATCAGCGAAATTGATTTTCGGTCGAGCGCTAAAGAGGGGGAAATTATCGAAATAGGGATCGAGCCGGTCAAGTTTGGAACGGCCTCTTTGACCTTACGGGCAGAGGTGCGCAACAAAATGACCCGAGAAATCATCTTGACCATAGACCGGATAGTGATGGTGAGCCTGGATGAAAATGGCAAGGCGAAGCCTCACGGAAAGACGGAGGTGGAGTATGTAAAGGACCGGTTGGAGGAGGGGTAATTTTGGGACGGAAAATACTTCCGTCCCTTTCCATAAGGGGCTTGCCCCTTGCCGGTCGCTGC
>DMST01000535.1:2845-5357 GCA_003454975.1 Cytophagales bacterium
ATGGGGTTGGTGCGCGAGGCCTGCCACACCTTGGCGCTGATGGTGACCAATGCGACGGTGGCAGACAGGATGCCGCCCAAACCGTATACCCACCAACCAATGGATAGCTGGAAAGCAAAGTCGGCCATCCATTGGCTGATGAACCAGTAGGCTAAAGGAGTGGCAACCAGAAAGGAGAGGCCAATCAGCAAGAGAAACTCCCGGGAGAGTAGCTGGCTGATGTTGGCGATGGAGGCGCCCAATACTTTGCGGATGCCCATTTCTTTGGACCGCTGTACCACCGAGAAGGAAATAAGCCCAAACAGTCCCAAGCAGGAAATGAGTACTGCGATCACGGTGGCCACAGAAGCCAGGGTAGACATTTGGCGCTCGTTTTGGTAAAACCGCCGTACGGTCTCGTCCATGAATACAGGATTGAAAGAATTTTCGGGATATACCTCACTCCAGTGGCCCTCCAGCATATCCATGGCGGTTTCCATTCGGTCGTCGAGGGGAACCCGCATGGCTAGTGCACGCCCCTCCGGGGTGTAATTCAGCATCATGGGCTCGATGTTTTTGTGCAGGGACTGGAAGTGGATGTCAGGCATAATTCCCACCACCGTCCACACGTCGTCATCGCCGAAATCTAACGGAAAGCCCAGGGCATCGGCGGCCAGTTCAAAGCCAAGGTTTTGTGCCATGGTTTCATTGATGACTACCTCCTGAGATTGCTCGCTGCTGGCATACATACGACCGGCGGACAAGGGTAGGTTGTAAAAGGAGAGGAAGGTAGTATCGCCCCCATTGGTGTTGACACTGAGGTCCTGTATTTCCTCCCCTTGCTGGTATTCTACTACCTGGGTGTTCCAGCCTCGCTGAATGAGGGCAAAGCGCTGTATGCTCACATCCTGAACTAGTGATTCTTTCTGTAGGGTGTTAAGCAGACGATCCCGGTCTTGTACCGCGCCCTGCCAGGGGGTGTACAGGTGCACGATCCCTTCTTTATCCAGGCCCAGGTCCTTACTCATCAGAAAGTCTAGCTGAAAAACAACGGCCAATGTACCCACAATGAGCAATTGGGAGAAGGCAAACTGAAACCCAATGAGGAGGCGGCGTAGCCGGGCACTGCCTCCGCTACTGCCAGCGGTGTTGTATCGATTTTTGAGGGCTTTGATGGGTTGGAAGGAAGCGACTACCCAAGTAGGGTAAGCTCCGGCCATAATACCTACCACCAGCAGGAGGGCGATCAGAAAGCCCCAAAAGTAGGGGGACTGGTAGGGCAAGGAAACAGGTTCGGGCAGGAATTCTTCGAAGTATTGCAGGCCTAAGGCGGCCAAGGGAACGGAGATGATTACGGCAATCCCCGTTACCAACAGGCTATCGGTGAGGAAACGACCCATCAGATCAGACCGGTGCCCGCCCAGCACCTTGCGTACGCCCACTTCTTTGGATTTGTTGACCGACTGGGCGGTTTCCAGATTGACGAAGTTGAAGATGGCGATGAGCAGTAGGGCGAGGGCCACGCTGGCCATTACCAATAAGCTTTGCCTGTTAGCGGTAGGCCGCGAACCTGAGAATATTCCGTACTCGGTAGAAAAATGGATGTCTGCCAGGGACTGCGCTTCGAAATGTTGGGTAAAGCCAGGATCTTCTGTGAATCCTACGGCCACTTCAAATAGGCTATCTAGCTGTACGTTCAGAGAGGCCAGTGGATACCCTTCCTTTAGTTTGAGCCAGGTTTGGGAACTGCTGGAGGTACTCCCCCAATTCACTTCGTCAAATCCTTCGCGGTATTGGGGAATGGCCTGAAACGTTGAGAAGGAAAGAAATTCGGTAAAGTGTAAGTCGGTGCGGTAAGGTGGAGGTTGTACGATGCCCGTGATGGTGAAGGTGAGGGTATCTGAGTAGAGTAGGGTCTCATTGAGTAGGGTGGCAGGCGGTTGGGTGCCAAAATAGGCCTGCGCTTGCGCTTCGGTAAGTACCACCTGATAGGGGTCCTCTAAGGCCGTGCGTGGATTGCCGGCTAGCCAGGTATAATCGGGGAACAACTCAAAGTAGGCGGCGTCCGTCCATACCGACCAGTTCTGATCTTCCAGCCGGTCGAAGTTGGCAAAAGGAACATCGCTCGGCCGGGCTACCCGCAAAAACTCAGTGTGTAGCTGTGCGATGGTCTCCAAGCCGGTAAACTGTTCCTGGATGTAAAGGCCCGTGGGGCGGGGAATGCCGCCGTTTTTGGCGGTAAAAGCCCCCGAGAAATTGGAGGTGATGCGGTAGACGCGGTCGCCCTCCGGAATACCCCGGTTGTAGCTGTATTCTACCAACAGTATTTGGCTGATGGCGAGGAAGGCGCTGATGCCAACGGTTAACCCTACTACGTTGACCAGCGTAGTACGCGGATTGCGCCGCAGGGTACGGCCTGCCATGCGTATATGATGTGAAAAGAGCATAAATTTTTGAGTTATTGACCAGAATCTGTTGTTGCGTTTCAGGGCGAATCGGCGCAGGCTGCGCAGTACCCACCAGAAGTACCACC